>MVAA01000067.1 GCA_003266105.1 Methanosphaera sp. rholeuAM6 | reverse complement strand
GTCCAAAAGGTATGGATAAAATGCTCGTTGACGGAATCGGAGACATCGTAGTAACAAACGACGGTGTAACAATATTAAAAGAAATGGATATTGAACACCCAGCAGCAAAAATGTTAGTGGAAGTAGCAAAAACCCAAGAAGATGAAGTGGGAGACGGAACAACAACAGCAGTAATTATCGCAGGAGAATTACTCAAAAGATCAGAAGAATTACTCGACAAAGAAATCCACCCAACAATCATAGCATTAGGTTACAGACAGGCAGCACAAAAAGCTCAAGAATTATTAGAATCAATTTCATTAGATTCTTCCGATAAAGAAACATTAATGCAAGTTGCAATGACCGCAATGACAGGAAAAGGAACAGAAAAAGCAAGAGAACCTTTAGCAGAACTCATAGTTGGAGCAGTAAGTCAAGTTGAAGAAGACGGTAAAGTAGATATTGAACAAATAAAAATCGAATCAAAAGACGGTGCAGCAATCGAAGATTCAGAATTAGTATCTGGAGTAATCATAGACAAAGAAAGAGTACACCCAGGAATGCCTACTTCCATTGAAGGCGCAAAAATTGCATTAGTAAACAGTGCAATAGAAGTAAAAGAAACAGAAGTAGATGCAGAAATCAGAATAACCGACCCAGCACAAATGCAAGCATTTATCGAACAAGAAGAAAAAATGATCAAAGAAATGATAGATGAATTAGAAGATGCAGGAGCAAACGTATTATTCTGTCAAAAAGNNAAAAAATCAGACATGGAAAAATTAGCAAAAGCAACCGGTGCAAAAATCGTTACAAACATCCAAGATCTAACATCAGATGACTTAGGAGATGCAGGATTAGTAACAGAAGAAAAAGTATCCGGTGACGACATGATCTTTGTAAAAGAATGTAAAGATCCTAAAGCAGTAACCTTATTATTAAGAGGTTCAACCAGTCACGTAGTAGATGAAATCGAAAGAGCAGTAGAAGATGCAATAGGAGTAGTATCTTCAACAGTCGAAGACGGTAAAGTAGTAGTTGGTGGAGGAGCACCTGAAATTGCAATCGCAAAAGGATTAAAAGATTATGCTGAAACAATCAGTGGAAGAGAACAATTAGCAGTAATGGCATTTGCAGAAGCATTAGAAGTAGTCCCAAGAACACTCGCAGAAAATGCAGGTCTTGACAGCATAGACTCATTAGTAGATTTAAGAGCAGCTCACGAAGATTCAATATACATGGGATTGAACGTATTTGAAGGTGGAGTAGCTGACATGAAAGAAGCTGGAGTAATCGAACCACAAAGAGTTAAAAAACAGGCAATTCAATCTGCAGCAGAAGCAGCTGAAATGATTTTAAGAATTGATGATGTAATCGCTTCATCCAGTCAAGGGGACGTAGCAGCAGCTCAAGGTATGGATGGAATGGGCGGAATGCCTGGAATGTAAGATTAACCAATCTTATTAGAAGTTAAATTACCTGAAAAATTAAACTATTAGAATTTAGTCTAAAGTATTAATTAGGGAAAATCCATGATATTTTTTCATGGATAACCATTCTTTTTTTATTTTATTTTATTTTCAAAAATTATTAATTTCTTTTTAAACAAAGATAGTAAATATAATGTCAAATCAGTAGAGTGTTTTTATGGAAAAGGTTTTGGATTTCAACGAATTATTCTTTGGAGATATAAACGAATATAAAAAGCTTATTATAAGCTTATTGGAATCTTTGAAGGATGTTACATCAGCTTCATACTGGATTATGGATACCGAATGCCAAAAAGGATTATCAACAGTAGTTGCAATGGAAGTAATCAATCTAATTTTGGATTCATTAGATAAGGTATCAGATAATTTATATGCAAACGATATTATAACACAGGAATTTCCATTCTTTGTTGAAATTAAAGAAATGATAGAATGTTTATTATTGGATCCAATCTACGAATCAGAAAAATACTTGAATTTGGCAATAACATTATTCTCAGATTTCTTCACCTTATTGGAAGTAAAACTATTGCTCTTTGATGGTTGTTCAATAGAACTGGAAGCACCAAACCATGTTCTTGAAGAATATGATAAAGAACTGGAAAATTATATGGAACGTTTGGATAAATATCGTGATGAATTCATAGCAATCCACAATTAAAAAAATAGAGTTTATTGATTTAACAAATCAAATGTTTTAGACATTAACTCATATGTTCTATCCGTTGATTCCTGTTCGGTAATGTTCTCAGGAATCTCATATACCAATGTCGGATAACCCGCATCAGCTAGGGGCTTGGATACTAATTCAATTGATGAACTTTTGAATGTTTCATTAACGGGAGTTCTAAAGTATCTGAAATCAATTCCACTATTTTCAATACCTTCACCCAATCTTACAGAAGCTTCATCCATTGCGGGAGTAGCCACATAAAAACCTTCACCATAACCTTCAATATGGGAATGACTTATAATAACAACATCGCCTTCTGATTTATAAATATCTGGCAAGATATATTCAGCAACCAAATGTTCGCCATTATAACGACTATTTTTATAATCCTCAGCATCCATGGTAACCGTAACATTATAATTAATTACGCGTGCATTACGTGTTAAGGCAAACATTTTTGCAGATTCTATTTCCGGATTAATCGCTAACTTTTCTCTAGGATGAATTCCAGTAATTAATATTATTGTTTGTTCCGAATTGTAATGATTATAAACGTCCTTTGTAACGTATCCCATTTCATTAGAACCTATGGTTTCATGAGAATGCCATTCATAGATCAAATATGGGACCGTTATTATTATTAGAACAATCATAATAATTGTTATGATGTTTTTTAGAAGGCTCATTTTTCATACTCCCTTTTCGTATAATATAGAGTATTTATTTGGAGATTTAAATATTTTATTAAAAAAAAAGATGATTGTGGGGGTGATAATTGGATATGTCTGTTATTGATTTCTTGAAAGAATATGTACAGCTACAGTACCACCTGTACCACCAATGTTCTGGGTGATTCCTATTTCTGCACCATCAACCTGTCTTTTATCGGCATCCCCTCTTAATTGCCACGTAATTTCGGCGGCCTGAGCAATACCTGTAGCTCCTAAAGGATGACCTCTGGCTTTTAATCCACCGGATGGGTTGACAGCAATTTTTCCACCTATTGCAATCTGACCATCTTCGATAGCAGGTCCACCCTGTCCTTTTTCAAAGAAACCTAAATCTTCAATAGCAATTAAACCATTGATACTGAAACAGTCATGTACTTCTGCAACATCAATATCCTTTGGTTCTACTTTTGCAATATCATATGCTTTTCTTGAAGCTTCGATTGTGGATTGTATTGTTGTTAAACTTTTTCTGCTGTGTAATGCTATTGTATCTGATGCTTGAGTAGATGCCTTAACGTAAATTGGCGTATCTGAATATTTCTTAGCATCTTCTGCAGGACATACTATAACTGCTGATGCTCCATCTGATACTGGTGAACAATCCAGGATATTTAATGGTGATGCTACTTTTGTAGATTTTAAAACTGCTTCCACACTAATTTCTCTTTGGAACTGGGCTTTTGGATTTAATGCTCCATTTTTATGTCCGTTAACAGCAAAACCGGCAATTTGTTCACGTGTTGTACCATATTCGTACATGTGTCTTCTTGCCATCATTGCATATAATGAAGGGAATGTTACTCCCTGCTGTGCTTCCCATTCCCTGTCAGCTGCAGCTGCAATCGCCGGGGTTGCATCAACGACATCAGTCATTTTTTCCACACCTGCTGCCATTACATTGTCATAGTAACCTGAAGCAACAGCCATTATTGCCTGTCTTAATGCTAATCCTCCGGATGCACATGCTGCTTCAACTCTTGTGCATGGTACTGGTGCAAGTCCCGAATGTTCGGCAATTAATGCACCTATATGTTCCTGACCTACGAACAATCCTCCTGACATGTTTCCGATGTACATTGCATCGATTTTATCTCCTGTCATATTTGCATCAAGGATTGCTTCTACTCCGGCTTCTACAACTAAATCTCTGAATGATTTATCCCATAATTCTCCGAACGGGGTTTGTGATACTCCTACTATTGCTACGTCTCTCATAATTTCACCTTTTATGTTTTAATGAGTTCAATCCATTTTAATTTTTCCTTTAAATTTAGCATAAGTAGCATAATCTACATAAGTTAAATTTTTCTGTATTTCTTCCAATGTTTTAGCGTTGTTCCTTACTTCTTCAATTCTGTCTTTTACAGTTATTGTAAATGCATCACTACCTGCTCCGGAACCGTAAGATACTGCAAATATTTTATCTCCTGGTTTTGCAACATCCAATACTGAAGCTAATCCCAATGGTGTAGCTCCTGAGTATGTGTTTCCGATATTTGGTGTAAGTAATCCCTGCATGTATTGTTCTTCGGTGAATCCTAATTTTCTTGCGGCTCTTATGTAGAATTTTCCATTTGGTTGGTGGAATACTGCATAATCATAATCTTCTGCAGTTGTTCCAGTATTTTCTAACATTCTGTTTGCAGCACCAAGAACGTGTTTGAAGTATGCTGGTTCTCCGGTAAATCTGCCACCGTGTGATGGGTAGGTTTGTCCTTCTCTCCTGTAGAAATCAGGAGTGTCTGTGGTAAAACTGCAGGTTTCTTCTATGTCTGCAATAGTGTTTTCTTCTCCTATGATAAATGCGGCTCCTCCTGCACTTGCAGTATATTCTAGTGCATCACCTGGTGCTCCCTGTGATGTGTCTGCTCCTATGGCCAATCCATATTTAATTACTCCGGATTTAACAAGCCCTAACGCTGCTTGTATGCCTGCAGTTCCTGCTTTACATGCAAATTCTAAGTCTGCTGCGGTAAGGTTAGGGGATGCTTGTATTGCATCGGCAACAATTGTTGCAGTTGGTTTTACTGCATATGGGTGTGATTCTGATCCAACATATACAGCTCCTATGTCTTGTGGATCTATTTCTGCACGTTTCAATGCTCTTCTTGCAGCTTCTACTGCTATTGTCACAGTGTCTTCATCCGGTCCAGGTACTGATTTTTCGTTAACGATTAATCCTTTTGAGATAGAGTTTGGGTCATCTCCCCAGACCTTGGCAATTTCTTCAACTTTTATTCTGTAAGAGGGAACATGAGCTCCATATCCAACAATTCCTGTCATTTTATCACCCTTGGTGTATAATTTTTTTTTTTATATTATTTGTTCTGCATAAGCAGATAATAATCGAAATTTCTTTTTAATTATATTTATTTCAAGAAATTATTTTTAGTCTATATTAATTAAATTTTAGTTTATACAACTTAATATATTTTGTTTTTTTTTCATTTTTCACTTTTTCATGATTATTTGATTTTTTCGATAAAATATTTTTATCATTTCCTTTTATTTTTATCTTGTTTGCTTTGTATTGTTTTAATTATTTTTATTTAATTAATCTTGGTATTTGTAGCAGGTTTTTTTAGGATTATCCTTTTTTAAAATAAGTTACTATTTTCAATATTATCATTACTTTCTTATTAATTAAGAGACATAATAAATATTATATAGTTTATATTTTTGTAAGTTATTAAAATTGAATTTGTTATCGGTTGTGTTAAAATAGTATATGGATGATTATTTCAATTTAATGATAATTAGGTCAACGATATGCAATTCATTCAATGATAATTAGATAAAATATTTTATTTAAATCAGATTATTCAATAATTATTTGGAGGTAAATATAATGAATGATGGTTCAAAACCACCAATTACTTCAGGTAAGTTGATTATCCTCCTGTTGGTTGCAATTATTGTTATTATGTTAGTAACTGTTGCTTTAAATGGTGGAACATCTGCTCCTGAAGTTGAAAAGTCTAATGATACTGTAGAGTCAGAGACTCAGGTTGCCAATGATTACAAATTATTGGGAAATAATAGTTATGGTGTAGTAACTAAATCATCAGGTTATGGAAATCCTAATTCTGACATACATATAGCATTTATTTTGGGGGTTGATGCCAAACGGAAAGCTCAGAATTCTATAGTACCAACTTTACAAAATGAGGATGGACTGAACTATTGTTATGATGTCTATCTGGTTGATGCCACAGGTGGCGTTGATAATCAGACTAACTTAACAATAAATGATATGTCTGAGAGTTTGGCTGCAGAATATGTGGTTCCGGATGTTGTAAAAAACAATTATAATTTCACTGTGGATGTTCATAGTACTAATGATTCAAATTCATATGTTTTTGTTCCTTCTGAAGATACGTATACTTCTAAAAAGGTTTTAGACAGTATAACCAACAGTACTAAGGTTGGAGCATATACTCCTAGCAGTCCTTCATATACTGATTCGGTCTCAAAACCTATTATCAGTTATGAGATTCCTTCAATAGTTTACGTAACTAGGGATTATTATTCAAATAGTAGTTCTGCCGAGGTAAGTAGTATTATTAGTGCGATTGATAACTTTGACTTTATGGGATTGTTTAATTCGGATTCAAATACTTCAAATGAAACTGTTGCTACAGTTTCAGGTAATTCAAGCGGAAATCAGGAAGTTAACTAATTTTTAGCCAATTATTTATTGGCTTTTTATTTTATTTTTAATTTTTTTTTAATGAAAATCAAAAACATTTATATGTACATATGAACATATACTCATATATAAAACGTGATGAAAATGAAACATGAAAATAATTTGTTTGAAATTGATGAAGGGACTTGTGATATAAAAGTAATCCATGAAGAATCAATTAACAAAGTAAAAGAGGAATTATTGGACGATGATACATATCATGAGTTAGAAGAAACATTTAAAATTTTCGGTAACTCAACAAGACTAAAAATATTATCATTATTGGCTGTAGAAGATTTATGCGTCTGTGATATAAGTGAAGTATTAAAAATGAGTCAATCAGCAGTATCTCATCAATTAAGAACATTAAGAAGTAAAAATTTAGTTAAATATACTAAAGAAGGCAAACAAGCAAGATATTCATTAGCAGATAAACATGTGATAGAAATATTAAAAATAGGCATCGAACACGTTTTAGAATAATACACAGGAGAACAAAGATGGAAAAAGAAAACAAATGCTACGATCCCGACTGTGAAAAAGAAATATGTGAAAATCCAAAACATTACAATTATATATGCATGGATCCTGAATGTGATAATGAGCATTGTGAAATAAATGAACATTATGACAAACAACTACTGGAAGATTTCCAAAATTCCACAGATTTATCCGTATATGACCATAATCAGGAAGCAATAAACTATGATGAAGATGTAGATATAAAAATATGCCATTGTGATGACTGTGAAGACGAATCAGATTCCCATCACGAAGAAGAACATGAACATCATCATCACCATCATCATGACCACCACCATCATCACCACCATAACGATCATTCCCACGAATCAGACTGTCATGATGAAACGTGTTCCTGTGAAGACGATAACATAAAAATCTGCAACTGTGATGACTGTGAAGATGACGAAGAAGATGAAAAACCAGTAATAGCAGAAGGAAAACCATTATTATCCAACAGATCAATACAAATCATAGTATCAAGCGGTATACTGTTTGTACTGGGACACATATTGGAATACTTCAATGTAATGGATGGAATGGCTGCAACACCAGTATTCATGTTGGGTGCAGTAATTGCAGGATATGAAATAGCAATAATGGCATGGAAAGCAATAACTAAAAGACATACAATCAGCCCGGCAGTACTGATGTGTATAGCATGTGTAGCATCATTTATAATAGGGCACCCTGAAGAAGGAGCGGCAGTAACATTTTTATACTATATTGCAGAATTCCTTGAAGACTATGCGGAACTCAGAGCACAAAATTCAATAAAATCACTTGTAGAAATAGCTCCTGAAACAGCAAGAGTCAAAACAGGAGATTCAGAAGAAATAAGAAACGTAGATGATGTAAACGTTGATGAAATAGTAATAGTNNCAGGCATCCATTACTGGAGAAAGTGTTCCCGTAACCAAAACAGTTGGAGATAAAGTTTTCTCCGGTACGGTAAATCAGGATGGATATCTGGAAGTAAAAGTTACTAAAGAAGCTAAAGATAGCGTAATTTCTAAAATAGTAACATTAGTAAAACGTTCACAGTTAAACAGATCTAACACGGAAACATTGGTGGAAAAAATAGCAAAATATTATACTCCTGTAATAGTGGCTATCACAGCATGTGTAGCATTTATTCCACCATTATTGTTTGGTGACAGTTTAGTGGAATGGGTTTACAGGGCATTATCCATTATGGTAATATCCTGTCCTTGTGCATTCTTAATATCAACTCCTGTAGGTATGGTATCATCAATAACATCCGCAACAAAACAAGGAGTAATTATTAAGGGAAGTACACATGTTGAAGAAATGAAAAACATCAAAGCAGTAATATTTGATAAAACAGGTACTTTAACAGAAGGAAAACTTGAAGTTTCAGACATACAGGTACTGGATGAAAAGTATACTCAGGAAAATCTTATTCAGATAGCAGCTTCATTAGAAAGTAAGTCTAGCCATCCGATAGCTTTGGCAATTGTTAACCATGCAAAAGAGAACAATATTGAAATCATAAACATAAATAACTTCAAAAATGTTCCTGGAAAAGGGATTATTGGTAAATTCGGGGATTGTGAATATTATGCTGCAAACGAGTCTTTGATTGAGGGAAGTTCATTTGAAGTAAAACATTCAAAAATAAAACAATATGCTGATGAAGGCAAAACCGTTGTATTCATAGGAAATAAAGATACTTTAATTGGAATAATCACGGTTAAAGATAAAATCAGATCAGAATCACCTGAAGTAATCCAAAGTCTTAACAAAGCCGGAATAAAAACGGTCATGTTAACTGGAGACAATAAGGTGGCAGCTCAAAGCGTAGCAGACATTATTGGTATCCAGTATATTTATTCAGATTTAATGCCGGAAGATAAATTAAACATACTTGACACTATCCGAAATAAATTTGGAGATGTGGCTATGGTGGGTGATGGAATAAACGATGCACCAGCACTGGCCAGAGCAAATGTAGGTATTGCAATGGGGGCTGTCGGTTCGGACGTAGCAATCGAAACAGCTGATGTTGCACTGATGCAAGATGACTTAACGAAATTACCATACCTCTTCAGATTAAGTCGGAAAACAATGGGAATCATTAAACAGAACATTGTCACAGCAATTACAGTAAAACTCCTCTTTGTCGTATTGGCAATACTTGGATTAATTACTTTGATGATGTCTGTCGGTATAGGTGATTTAGGATTAACGTTACTAGTAATTCTAAATTCACTTAGAATAGGATTTGTTAAAAATTCCATAGTTTAAAGATTTGTTTTTCTTTTTTTCCATATTTTTTTTTAATTTTTTATTATAATCATACATATTAACTATTTTCCCCATATATCTCCTTATTCTAGTTTTGATAACATAAGTCATAACCAGCACAGTAAAACAACAAATCTAAAATTAAAATTACTGGTATCAAGGGCAACATGTATAATAATTGTTCCATATCTTTAACTAAAAAAAGTAAAGGAATTAAAATCCTAATACGGTCTTTAATCCGATTAATATTAACACGATTCCACCAAGTATAAGGAATTTGTCACCAAAGTAGTCGCCCAACTTTCTACCTATCAAAATTCCAATAACACTCAATGTAAAGACTGTTAAAGCTGTTATAATTGCCGGTAGGACTATGTTGGTATTTAACAATGCAAAGGAGATGCCTATGGCAAAGGCATCTATGCTGGTTGCTAAAGCCAGAAGTGCAAGTTCTTTAAAGGAAAATTCATCCACAACTTTTTCATCTTCATTTTCTAAACTTTCCCTAATCATATTAAATCCAACAAGGAACAGTAATATGAATGCAATCCAAGGAGCAACTGATGTTACTAATGATGTAATAGTTTCTCCAGCAAAATAACCGATTATTGGAAATATTAAATGGAATAATCCGAAGAATAAACCATAATATAATATTTGTGTAGTTTTCAGATTTTTTTGTGTAAAACCCTTTGTTAAAGATACACTAAATGAATCCATAGAAAGTGCTACAGCTATTAATAAAATTGAAATAAAATCCATAAAATCATCATATTCGTTGTTATATTTTATTATTTACCTCATTATTAATATAAATAACTAAATAAAGATTTTAGAAAGCCTAAATTCATCTAGAAGGTATATTATTAAAAATAGAAAAAATCAAAACATTATTCATGAAATAAAATCAATCATGATGCATCCAGCTTTAAAAGATTTATCATAACATTTTTCTAAAAACTAAGCGGTTGTCTCATGAAACACATTTCTAATCATCAATTCTTGAAGAATATCTGTTCTATCATTTTCATGACTTTTTTCTTAATTTATATCATTTCTTTTGTGGAACTATCCTATTCACTGTTATTTAATTCAAAATCTTTATATATTTCAATTTACATATATTATATTGTTAAGTTACTATTTTTAGTGCCAAGATGACCGAGAGGCTAGGTGTGTGGCTGCAGACCATATCACAGGGGTTCAAATCCCTTTCTTGGCTTTTATCAATCCAATTTTTTTTAATAAAATTTAACGTTATCTTAAAGAAAAAATAATTACTTTTGACTACATATTAATTATTATAATTCTAACACAATTCACATAAAAAAATAAGGAGTACTTTTTTCATGATTAAAATTTATAATACAATGACCAGAGAAAAAGAAGATTTGAAAGTAGTAAACAATAAACTGAAATTATTCGTTTGTGGACCTACTGTATATGATTATTCTCACATTGGACATGCAAGAACCTATATCTCATTTGACGTGATTGTAAGATACTTGAAATATCAGGGAATATCAGTATTCTATTTACAAAACATCACGGATATTGATGATAAAATTATTAACAGGGCCAAAGAAAACGGTGAAGATCCATTAGACCTATCTCACAGATTTGAAAAGGAATACTTGGAGGATATGGCTTTATTAAACGTTAATAATGTAAACTTTTATGCAAGAGCAACAGAACATATGAACGAAATCATTAATCAAGTTCAACATTTAATTGATAAAGGTTATGCATATGATACCGAAACTGGAGTATATTTCGACGTGTCCAAATTTGAAGACTTCGGAAAACTATCAAATAGAAATTTGGATGATTTACAAAACACAAGAATAGAAGTTGATACTACAAAAGACGATCCAAAAGATTTTGCATTATGGAAAAAACAGGATGAAGAACCATACTGGGATTCACCTTGGGGAAAAGGCAGACCTGGCTGGCATATTGAAGACACGGCAATAACTGAAACATATTTCGGCCCACAATATAATATACATGGTGGAGGATTGGATTTAATATTCCCTCATCACGATGCAGAGATTGCACAAATGGAAGCAGCTAGTGGGAAAGAACCGCTTGTAGAGTATTGGATGCACACGGGATTCTTAAATGTTCGTGGAGAAAAAATGAGTAAATCCTTGGGAAACTTCATTACAATAAAGGAATTGCTGAAGGAATACTCACCTGAAGTATACCGTTTCTTTGTTCTTTCCACACATTACAGAAGTCCGATAGATTTTAGTGATGACATATTAAAACAAGCAGAAAACAGTTTAAAACGTATACAGAACACTGGTAGTAATGTTGTTGAACAGTTAAATGAAGATAATTTGCCTGAGGAAGATAAATCCGATATGATTTCACAGTTGGATTCATTTAAAAAAGAGTTCTTTGAAGCTATGGATAATGATTTCAACACTCCTATTGCATTGTCCAGTTTATTTGAATTTACTCATAAGGTCAATAAATCCTTATCTTCTAATGAACTATCCGAAAAAACATTATCCGATATAGTATCCACATTTAAAACTGTTGAAGATATATTAGGATTTTCTATCATAGTTTCCAATGAATCCGGCTCCGATTTATCAAATGAGTTATTGGAAATAATCACTAATGTCAGACAGGATTTAAGAGCCAAAAAGGATTGGGATTTGGCTGATAAAATAAGGGATAATCTTGCAGAATTAGATATTTCATTAGAGGATAAATAACTCCTTATTTCTGTTAATGGATTGTAAATATTCTTAAACTTTTTTCATTTCTTCTATTTTTTAATATTTTTTTCATATATTTCTTTTTTTGTCTTTAATTATTCATACAAAAATAATTAACAACGTTATATATAAATATTTGACAAAACAATATAAATATATGTTAGATTATCCTATGAAAAACAAATTTAACAATAAGGAATGTATAAATAATAATAATGAAACAATAAAAAAATAATAGGTGTGTTGTTTTGACAAAATTAAATCGTCGAGAAATGGCTGAAAAAACAGAAAAAGACTTGGCACATAAAGTACTGGATGATATCAAAGCCCCTAAAGATTTGGGATTGTTACGATGTGTCCAGTGTGGACTATGTACCTCCGTATGCCCAGCATCAAGACACTCAGAATATGATGCAAGAGAAATAATTAAAAGAGTTCTGGACAATGACGAAACAATAATAGAGGATGAAGTAATATGGAATTGTTTCTACTGTTACACATGTCACAGCGTGTGCCCTGTCGGAAATAGTGTATGTCACGTAAACCAGATATTACGGGAAATGGCAATCCAAAAAGACGTTGGAAAAAAACAAATAGAATCATTCATGAGCTTTGCCGACAGTTATCTGGAAGAAGGTCTAGGTGTAATTCCACAGGAATATCAGGGGCAACTGAAAATAGATTATGGAAAACACTGGGAAAATCTGCAAGAAAACCTTCAGGAAGTACGTGAAGACTTAGGATTAGACAGTATGTACTTGTTGCCGGAAGCAAAAGAAACGGTAGATAAAACATTAGAGGCAATAGGATTTAAAAAGCGCGTACAAGAAATTAAGGACGTACGAAACAGAAAGTAGGAGGAATAAAAGTGGAAGAAATAAAGAAATTCATACCTACAGAAAAAATAACATTATTCAGAAGTTGTCTGGTATCGGCGGAATATCCTGGAGTAGAAGCATCAACAAAGTACGTCTTCGACAAGCTGGGGGTAGAATATGTCATAGACAGAAACCAATCCTGCTGTACAGGACTGGGACATTACTATGATATCTTCGATGAATTGTCAACAACAGCACTGGCAGCACGAAATTTCAGTTATGCAATAAAAAACAACCACAAACAATACGTTCCAATGTGTGCAACATGTTATGCAATACTGAAAACATCAGCAAAAAACTTGAATGAAAAAGAAGACGTAAGAGAAAAAATAAACAAAGCATTCAGAGAAAACGGTCTGGAAGAATTCCAATACACCAAAGGGGATATTGATCCAACAAATGATATCACCCACGTAGTGGATGTATTGTATTATCTAAAAGACAAAATACCAGAACACAAACAAAGAGATATTTCAGGATTAAATATAGCAACACACCATGGCTGTCACTACTGTAAGGTACATTACGATGATACATTATGTGGTTACAGAAATCCTGAGGTAATAGATAAGATATGTGAAGTAATGGATTCCCCTGCATTAAAATGGTACGATCAAAAACCACGCCACTGTGGTGGGGGATTCAGACAACGATATGCTAACAGGGATTTATCATTGGATGCAACAGTGGACAAATTCCTAAGCTTACACAGGGAGAAGATTGATGTTCTACTGGTGATGTGTCCAAACTGTCAAGTACAATTTGACAGATACCAATACGTTCTTGAAGAAAAAACAGGTGATAAACATTATTATGCAGTACTGAACATAGCACAACTCGTGGCCCTGTACATGGGGGCAGATTCATACAAAGTATTGGGAATACAGACACACACAGTTAATCTGGAACCATTACTTGATAAACTGGCAATAGAATACAATCCTAAGGGGGATACTTTACATGTCACAGAAGAATAGGATAGGTGTCTTCTTATGTCACTGTGGTGGAAACATATCGGACTATGTTAATCTTGAGGAAATTGAAGAAAAACTATCCGAAAACGAGGAAATTTGCTCAATAAAACACCATGAAAACCTCTGCTCATTAGAAGGACGTAACATTATAAAAGACCAAATTTTGCGTGAAAACCTGGATAGGGTGGTAATATCGGCATGTTCAAAAATAACTCATGGAGCAACCTTTGAAAAATATATCAAACCTTTAAATCCATATCTTTATGAAATGCCAAATGTCAGGGAACAGTGTTCATGGGTAACAAACGATACGGGGAAGGCAACAAAAAAAGCATTATCACTAATTAACTCGGCAATTGAATCAGTAAAATACAATGAACCATTAAAAAAGATACCTACAACAGTAAAGGACAGTGTGTTGGTTATAGGTGCAGGAATATCAGGTATAACAACGGCAAATTCACTTGCAAAACAGGGAATGAAAGTTACATTAATTGAAAAACGTCCGGCAGTCGGAGGAGCAATGATACAGGTGGGAAAGGTTTTTACCCCGGACAAAATGTCAGAAGACTGTGCCGCATGTCTGTTAAATCCTGTAATTGATGAAATGGTTCATAACGAAAACATAACCTTATTAACAAACACTGTTCTTGAAAGATCAACAAGAAATTCCGGAAACTTTGATGTCATATTACGTAAAAAACCGGAATATGTAAATCCTGAAAAGTGTACAAGTTGTGGTAACTGTACCCATGCATGTCCAACATTTGCACCTGATGAATGGAATGAGGGTTTAAACAGTCGTAAAGCAATATATAAACCATTTCCTCAGGCAGTTCCAAGTACTTACACATTGGATGATGAAGCATGTATCAAATGTGGTGCATGTATCAATGTCTGTCCGACAAATGCAATTCATCTGGATGCAATTGATGAAATAATATCATTAACAGTGGGGTCAGTGGTAATTGCTACTGGTCATCAACGATTTGATACAAGCAAAAGGCCGGAGTATGGACATTCATTTTATGAGGATGTTGTTAGTCAAATGCAATTGGCACGTTTAATGGGAGTTAACGGACCAACCGATGGACATTTGCAGGTACCATCAACAGGTAAGGTACCAAGAAGAGTGGTCATGATTCAATGTGTAGGTTCAAGAGATCAAATGCCCGATGCTCATAAATACTGTTCAAAGGTATGTTGCATGGTGGCATTAAAAAATGCAAACCTTATCCATTCGCATTATCCGGATACGGAAGTTATCATATGTTATACGGATATCAGAACACCGGGAGTATATGAGAAATATTATAAATATGTTCAGGATAATGGTATACAGTTGATACGGGGACGTCCGGGTGAAATAACACGTGAAGATGACCATATGCTTGTGCGAATAGAGGATACAATCACCCATACTAAACAGGAAATACCAACAGATCTTGTGGTATTGTCTGCAGCATTGGAATCATCAGAAGGAACTATTGATGCTGCAAAAACGTTAGGAGTACCTTTAACAGAGGATAAATTTGTTAAGGAAAAACATCCAAAAATGCAGCCGGTATCAACAGATATTGAAGGAATATTTGTGTGTGGTACTGCACAGGGACCAAAAGATATTACTGACAGTATAATACAGGCAAATACTGCTGCAACAAAAATATCCGAACTAGTTAATGGTGGTTTGGAAGTAGAACCGTTCATAGCAACAATCAACGTTAAGAAATGTGTGCTATGTGGAACATGCATAGACAATTGTCGTTATCAGGCTTTAACAATGAATAAACACTCGGTTAGGGTGGGGCCTATTGCATGTACAGGTTGTGGGGACTGTATCATAACCTGTCCTGAAGAAGCAATAAGTATACAGGGACAAAGTGATGAGAAATTGGAGGCAAGTATTGCCGGTTTACTGAAGGATAAACCTGATGATGAACAGATAATCATTGCATTCTTGGATGATATAGGTAACGTTTCAGCAAACAACATGGGAATTAACCGTGTAGCCTGTCCGTCCAGTATTCGAATAATCAATGTACCGTTCATAAATCGTGTTAAGTATAGGCATATAAAATATGCATTAACTCACGGTGCCGATGGAGTATTCCTTGGCGAATACCCTGATACTCCGAAACATAATGATATTAGGGAAAATGTAAAAGTTATGAAAAAACATTTGGAAGAAGATGGAATTAATCCTGAAAGATTGTTAATACACAGTGTATTCATTCCATATTTCAGAGGTTTAGCTAACCAATTCAAAGAATTTGATGAAGAATTACAGGTTTTAAGCAAATAATCTTCTTCATGTTCACTCTTTTTTTAGGAAGTATTTATAATGATTTCTGAAGATAAGTTCATGCAACTGGTTCAGGATGTTTTAAAAATAAACATCTCAAATAATAACAGTCAAAAAGAAGCTATACTGGCCAATTTGGATGAAAATCAGTATATTGTGGCAGGTCCTGGCAGTGGAAAAACTACAGTTCTTGTTTTGAAGATTTTAAAGTATATTCTGGTGGATGATATTGAATTGGATAATATTATTGTAACAACATTTACCAAAAAGGCAGCTAAAGAGTTAAAAGATAGGATGAACAAATGGTACTCTTTATTAACTGAAGAACTTGGCATGGAAAATGTTTATGATTTTAACACGTCACTTATTGGTACGTTGGACAGTATTGCTGAAGAAATATTGTCCGATTATTCTGATGTTGATGTTATTGACAATTTCACGTCATCTGCAATTATGATGCAGAACTTACTAGCATATGAACGTAACAAGGATAAACGATTAAAACAGTTTATTAAGCAAATGAACAATAATGCAAGTGCAAATACTTCTGAAATGAACAGCAAGATTCAAACAATACGTGAATTAATTTATTATAATCTTATTGATTATGAATCTTTGAAAAGTAATGCTGACAGGGAAATAATATTATTTGACATTATTGATGATTATACTGAGCAGTTAAATCAGAGGGCTGTGATGGATTATGCTATGCTTGAGAAAAAATTCTATGAAATCCTTTTGGAAGGAAGTGTTGAAAAGCTTTCCAATATCTCTGTACTCTTGATTGATGAATATCAGGACACTAATTTCTTGCAGGAACAGATATATTTTAAAATGGTGGAGTATGTTAAGGCAAACAATGGTAACGTGACTGTTGTGGGGGATGATGATCAATCGTTATATAGGTTTAGAGGAGCTACAATTAGTTTATTCACTGATTATGTCAACAGAATATCTGAAAAGTTATCCATTACTCCTAAAACAATATTTTTACAGGAAAATTACAGGTCAACAAAAGCCATCATAGATTTTGCAAACGAATTTATAGGCATTGACAGTATTTATCAAAAATCACGTGCGTCCAATAAACCGCCAATATTGTCAACAGGAGATACTCTTGATGGTTTACCTGTTCTTGGAATGTTCAGGAATAATCTGGAGGAATTGTCCACTGATTTAACGAATTTATTGTATGATTTGAAGGTGGGTAATCCTATTGAAATTACTCGTCACGGCAAAACTTATGAAATTTCAGCAAAAAAAAGTAATCCATCTATAGCACTACTTACAAATTCACCTAAAGAAATAAGTGCCTATAGTAATAAGAGATTACCCTTTTATATAAGGGAGTCTTTGTCCTACAAGGATGATAATATTGCAGTATTTAATCCAAGAGGTCAAAGTATAGAAACTACAGATATTGTGTCACTGATATGTGGACTAATATTGTTATCAATAGATCCAAAGTCAACCACAGATAAACAGTTGGATACCCTTCCACCACACACAAAATCAACTATGAAATCATGGAGAAAATATGCTAACCAATATCTGGAAGAGGAAAACAAACAACTGGTTACATGTGAAGATAGGGTAAATATGGTGGAATTATTAACTGAAATAGAAAGAGAATGCACTTCACTAATCTCCGACTCAAATGAAAACGCCATATATCATGAAATAATAATAGAAACAATATTGCAGACAGACAGTGCCATAAACGAAGATGGATTGCTGACATCAAAACAGGTGTTCTGGCATATACTGGTACCTATAGCTTCCGGTGCAATAGATATAGATGATGACATGTTTGACGTAAGTTTGGAGGACAACATTAATATCATGTCAATACACCAGTCCAAAGGTTTGGAATTTGACGTGGTTGTAGTGGATGTTGGTTCCGACATATTCAATAATTCAACCAGTTCCTCATTTAAGAGATTTCCACGCAACGGTGGAGTAACCTATAATATGGAGGAATACTTAAACGATTATTCTACAATGGGCACATTTTCAGATGATGCATCAGCTTTGGATAAGGCTTTTAATGATTTAATAAGACGTTATTTTGTAGCATACACTAGGGGTAGAAGCATATTGGTTCTTGTTGGACTAAACAGTATGCGTTACGGATTTAAAGGTGATTTCCAAAATAAGATTTTCATAGAAAATGTTGCCACGGGATGGTCACGCGATAAAGTTTGGCATTGGGATTCATTAAATAATTTGTTACATATTTAGAAATAGATTAAGTATTTGGGTGGTTAATTACAAAAAGAGAGTTTGAATAAGATAAAACAGATTTATCCTCTGTATCTTTTTTCTTTTACTCCTCTTCCTTTTTTATTTCCTTGTTTTTTATATCCAGATTTAGGTCTGGTTCTTCTGTTAGTTCCTTTGACTTTTGCCATTATTATCCCTCCCTTCAATTTTCTTATCAAACGATTATATCAAGTTTCTAATAATCTTAAATTTGATTTTGTCCTAAATTACTATAAATGACTAAGAGTTGATTATTGAAATAGTATATACAATTATATTTGAAATCCTTAATATATAATTTTTGTGAAATGGTCCGAAAAAAACAACAATAGAAAACCACTATATTAACAACACATAAACTAGTATTATAACTCTTCTATTTGAAAAAAATTCAAATAGTATTATCAATTATACATTTTAGACGTACATTGCAAGTGTAAAAATTATGATTATATTCCAACAGAAAACAAGGGTGTTAAAATGACTAACAAAAAAGTATTATGTTTGGTTGATGGAGAACACTATTTTCCAGTTACAAAATCAGCAGTAGACCAAATCGAATCAAAAGGATACGACGTTAAATTGCTGCTATTCATTGGCGGTACAGAAAAATTACGTGACAACAATATTGATGTAATATCTGATTTATTCAATAAACCGGTGGTTTTTGGTGAAAACCACAAAAAAATTCCTTATGACTTGATTAAAGAATCCATTAAAGAACAGGAAGTAGACTGTGTATTTGATTTATCAGATGAACCCGTAGTAAATTACTCCAAACGATTTAAGATAGCAACAATTGTTTTACAACAAGGAGCAACATATAAGGGACCTGACTTTGAATTCAAGCCTTTAAAAGAATATGATGTTTTGGAAAATCCATCATATAAAATAATAGGTACCGGAAAAAGAATTGGAAAAACGGCTGTTAGTGCATATACTGCACGTTTAATAAATACTGAAGACAAGTATGATCCATGTATTGTTGCAATGGGCAGGGGTGGACCTGAAGTACCGGAGGTAGTGCATGGTGATGAAATCAAGTTAACACCACAGTATTTAATGGAACAGTCAGATAAGGGTAGACATGCAGCATCAGATCACTGGGAAGATGCACTTATGAGCAGAGTATTGACGGTTGGATGTCGTCGTTGTGCAGGAGGAATGGCTGGACAGGTATATCTTACGAACATGGTTGATGGTGCTAAAAAAACCAATGAATTAAACACTAATCTTGTTGCAATTGAGGGAAGTGGTTCTGCTATACCTCCTATTAAAACAAACAAAAATATTGTGTTGGTGGGGGCTAATCAGCCTATTGAGACATTAACCGAATATTTTGGACCGTTCAGAATTAAATTGGGTGATTTAATAATTATTACAATGTGTGATGAACAGATATGTTCCAAAGAAAAATTGGATAATCTGATTGAAGAAATAAGTCAAATGAATCCCGATGCGGAAATTATTCCAACAATATTTAGGCCATATCCTGTTGATAATATTGAAAACAAAAATATTTTGTTTGCCACAACCGCTCCGGAATCTGTTCAGCATTTGTTAAAGGAGTATCTGGAGGATAACTTCAATTGTAATGTCGTTGCTATTTCATCCAACTTATCCAATCGGCCTTTATTGCAGGAGGATATTGATAACAATATAGACAAAGTGGATATAATGTTAACTGAATTGAAGGCTGCTGCTGTTGATGTTGCAACTAAGGATGCATTAACGAAAGGTTTGGAAGTAGTTTATTGTGATAATATTCCAATTCCAATTAATTCTGATTATGATTTGGATTCTGCAATTATGAAAATTGTTCACGAAGCTGTTGATGATTTCAACAGTTAATATTTATTTTTTTTTAACACCTTACCGTAAAGTATTTATATAAGTTCAAACACCCCTTCAAAGCATAAGTATATAATATACCTAAAATATAATATAATAATAGTTGGAAATTAATATTGAAAAAGATTATTTTCATATAGTATATTTTATTAATTATCAATTTTTTTATAACAGTCTATGAAACACGGTTTTAGATTATTATTCATTAAATATCAAAAAATCAGTCTATAAAAATGAAATTTAAAAAATAATATCTAAATTTGGAGGATAATTAATATGGTACGAAATACCCAACAACCATTAATAGTTCTCGCTGATGGATCAACAAGGACAGTTGGAAGTCAAGCAACAAAAAATAACATAATGGCTGCAAAACTATTATCCAACGTATTAATAACAACATTAGGTCCAAGAGGAATGGACAAAATGTTAATAAACACTATTGGTGATGTTAAAATAACCAATGATGGTTACACAGTTTTAAAAGAAACTGAACCAGAACATCCTGCAGCAAAAATGCTGGTAGAACTATCAAAAGCTCAGGAAGAAAAATATGGTGATGGAACAACAACAGTAGTAGTTTTAGTTGGAGAATTATTAAAACAGGCAGAAAAATTACTTGATCAAGGAGTATCAACAGCAACAATACTTAAAGGTTTTGAAAAAGCAAAAGAAAAAACCTTGGAAGTACTGGATGAAATTGCTATCGATGCAACCAAAGAAGAATTAATAGGCATTGCAAGAACATCCATGTCAGGTAAAGGTTCATTCACAAATCTTGATTCAATGGCCGAAAATTTAGTTACAGTATTACTAAATGTAGCTAAAGATGGTGAAATTGATAAAGACATGATAAAACTTAGAAAAATCTACGGTGAAGGAACAGCCAATACGGAAATCACTGAATCAGTTACAGTAGATAAAAGCGTATTGGAATCTGAAATGCCAAAAGACATTAAAAATGCAAAAATATGTTTACTTCAATATCCTATTGATGCAAGAGAACTTCAAAACAAAGCAAAAATTAAACTAACAACACCTGGTGAATATCAAGCATATCTTGAAAAAGAAGAACAGATGTTGGAAGAAGAAGTACAAAAACTTATTGATTCAGGAGCAAACGTTCTATTCAATAACAAAAAAATCAGTGACTTAGGTCAACATTTCTTAAACAAAGCCGGAATAATGGCTGCAAAAAGAGTTAAAATGGGTGACCTTGAAAGACTTGCCAAAGCAACCGGAGCAAATATAGTCAACAATATACGTGAACTAACGGCCGATGATATCGGAGAAGCAGGACACGTGTATGAAAAAGAAGTATATGAAGACAGAGAATACATCTTCGTAGAAGAATGTAAAAACAAAGGTACATTAAATGTTATGGTCAGAGGAAGTACAAAACATATCACTGATCAGTTAGAACAGGCAATAAACGATGCAATTGGTGCAATAAGTCAAGCTATCAAAAACAACAAAGCACTTCCTGGAGGAGGAGCTTCAGATATAGCAGCAGCAAGAGCATTAAGAAAATATGCCAATACATTCAGAAATAAACAACAATTGGTTATAAACGCATACGCCGATGCATTAGAACAATTGCCGTTAGCAATTGCAAAAAATGCAGGTATGGATATAATCGATGTATTGACTGAATTATCAGCAGCTCAAACTGAATCAACAAATATGGGTGTAAACGTCATTAAACGTGAAATTTGTGACATGAAAGAAGATCACATTCTTGAATCACAAGTAACTAAAAAAGCAATAATAGATTCTTGTACAGAAATTGCTGGAGAAATATTACGTATTGATGATGTTGTAGCATCAAAACCGGAAACTCCAGTAGGTGGGGACATGCCGGGAACACCTAACCCATACTTATAAATAAGATAAATTACCTTTTATCTTATTTAACTTCTTTAAAACTATTTTTAACAAATAATTATTCTTATTTTATCTTATTTCGTTATATTTTAATATTATTAACAAGATAAATAATTTATATATCAAGTATTGTTGGAGGATTAAATTGCTAGAAATAATAGACTTAAAACAGGAAGACTTTCCAAAGTATACAAAAAGAATAGAAATGGATTCTAGTGATGTATTGGGGCCTGTTCAAGAAATAATCAAAAATGTTCGAGAAAATAAAGACAAGGCATTGCATGATTATACTTTAAAATTTGATAAGGCTGATATCACAGAATTACGAGTTCCTACAGAAACAATTAAGAAAAGCATTGAAAACATTGATGTTAATCTAAAAAAGGCATTGGAAGAT
Organism: Methanosphaera sp. rholeuAM6; assembly: GCA_003266105.1. GTDB lineage: Archaea > Methanobacteriota > Methanobacteria > Methanobacteriales > Methanobacteriaceae > Methanosphaera. The sequence goes on along the minus strand of MVAA01000067.1, from coordinate 12,736 downwards.
GCTGCAGAAAACGTAAGCAAATTCCATAAGGCACAAATACCAAAAGATTGGACTATGGAAGTTAAGAAAGGAGTTACTGCAGGACAGATAATACGGCCGTTAAAAAGGGTTGGTTGTTATATACCTGGAGGAAGAGCAGCCTATCCTTCATCAATTCTCATGACAGTCATTCCTGCCAAAATTGCAGGAGTGGAAGAAATAATTTGCTGTACTCCTCCGGATAAGGATGGAAACATCAGTGATGAAATATTGGCCGCAGCATATATTGCCGGTGCAACTCACATCTACAAGGTGGGGGGAGCACAGGCTATAGCAGCTATGGCTTATTCAACCGAATCAATACCATCAGTAGATAAGATAGTGGGTCCAGGAAATATTTTCGTTGCAACAGCCAAGAAATTGGTTTACGGAACAGTGGATATAGAGTTTCCGGCAGGACCTTCAGAAATGTTGGCACTGATTGATGAAACAGCCAATCCTTCATATATTGCAACTGAAATAATGTCTCAAGCAGAACATGATCCTAATGCAGCAACAATATTGGTTTCAACCTCACGCAAAACTGCTGAAGAAACAGTAAGTTACGTTAAAAAATACCTTGAATCACAGGAAAGAAGGGAAATCATAGAAGAATCATTATCCAAATACTGTCATATACTAGTGGCACAAGATATTGAACAAGCCATAGACTTCACTAATGCATATGCACCGGAACACCTGGTAATAGTTACAGAAGATTACTATAGAACTCTGGAATCAATTAACAATGCAGGTTCAATATTCCTTGGAAACTTGACACCTGTAGCAGGTGGAGATTACGGATCTGGAACAAATCACGTTCTTCCAACAAGTGGGGGAGCAAGAATGTACTCCGGATTATCCGCAGAATCATTCATTAAAAAACCAACAATACAAGAATTATCTCCGGAAGGAGTAATGAACATTAAAGACATGGTAATTAATCTTGCAGAGGCAGAAGGATTATATGCTCATGCAATGTCAATAAGAAAAAGAGTGGAAGACCTTCATTAAACTCTTCAATTTTTTTTCTCAAAAATAACAAAAATTTAAGAAATAAAAAAAACATAATTTAATATTATTACTTGATGTTAATATCAATCATTCAAAAAATATCATAGGTGAAAAAGTGACAAACATATTTGAAAAATGTAAAAGAACTCATTATTCAACCGAAATAACTCCAGAATTAGCAGGAGAAACGGTTAAAGTAACCGGTTGGGTACATGAAATCAGAGATCTTGGTGGTATAATCTTTGTATTAATAAGAGATAAAAAAGGAATCACACAATTAACAGCCCCAAGTAAAAAATTAACAGAAGAAATGATGGCAGATGTACGTGCAGCAAGGAAAGAAACAATTGTTACCTTAACAGGTACAGTACAGGAATCACCAAAAGCACCAAACGGTGTTGAAATAATACCATCAAACATTGACATAATAAACGTATCCCAATTACCTTTACCATTGGACACTACAGAAAAAGTGGATGCAGAAATGGATACAAGATTGGATTCACGTTTCATGGATTTAAGAAAACACGATGTAAGTGCAATATTTAAAATCAAAAACGAAATGTTACACACAGTACGTAACTACTTCTATGACAACGATTTTACAGAAATAACAACTCCTAAATTAGTTGCTTCAGCAACAGAAGGTGGAACAGAATTATTCCCGATAACATACTTTGAAAAAGAAGCATTCCTCGGACAAAGCCCTCAATTATACAAACAAATGATGATGGCAACAGGTTTAGACAGCGTATTTGAAATAGGTCAAATATTCAGGGCAGAAGAACATGACACTCTAAGACACTTGAACGAAGCATTATCAATAGATGCGGAAATGTCATTCAGAAGTCAGGAAGATGTGATGAACCTGTTACAGGACGTAATTAAAAATATCTTAAACAATTTACAGGAAAAATGTTCATCAGAACTGGAAGATTTGAATCATGAATTGGATGTTCCTACCGGTGATTTCCCAATAGTACCATATGAAGAAGTCATTGACATAGTAAACAGTCAGGATGTTGAAATGGAATATGGTGAAGACCTAAACAGAGCTGCAGAAAAAGTACTCGGAGAAACAATGGGCAGTTACTACTTCATTACCGAATGGCCAACAGCAATCAAACCATTCTATGTAATGCCAAAAGAAGACGATCCTGAAAAAAGTACGGCTTTCGATTTAATGTACAGGGATCTTGAATTATCCAGTGGTTCACAACGTATCCACGACTATGACTTATTATACAGTCAAATTGAAGCAAAGGATTTAAACCCTGATTCATTCGAAAAATATTTACAGGCATTTAAATATGGTATGCCTCCTCACTCAGGCTGGGGTATGGGAGCAGACAGACTCACCATGGTATTAACCGGTGCAAAAAACATTAGGGAAACAGTTTTATTCCCAAGGGATAGAAGACGGTTAACACCTTAAATCTATCTTAAATCCTTATTTTTTTTTTAAAAAAAAGTTTAAAGAAGTGGGGATTAAAATTTTATTATTCTATTTTTTCTTTATTTTCAACATATAAATATATTCTTTCTCTTTCAAAGTAATATGATTGATCATTATCAAGATCTTCAGCTATTTCATATAGTATACGTTCCTGTTCCAGCTTGTTTAAACGTTTTATGAATTCATCATATTCATGTTGACTGGTTTTATCAGTATAAACTCTGTTTAATCCTTTATCACTCCATTCTAAACCATCCCAACACAGTAATTCATAAGTATATGGAGGACTGATGGTTAATTTTACCAAAACCTGGAAATCGTCTTCTTCATATTTTCCATCCAATATTTTACACTGAATTTCTTTCCTCATAGACAAAATAAACTCCTTATATTTTCCTTGATTTAATTAATAATTTATATGCATCTTTATTTGATGTTTCATTATCCTTAATTTCTTTAATTTCTTGCCAGATGTTGCCGTGGACCATATAATCATGTACTCGGGTAATGAAATCATCAAAATTCTTGGTTTCATCCTCATTGTCTGGGGATAATTTATACAAATCTATAAAATCCTTTAACCATTCATTCCCGTTATAAAAGTAATAATTAGTATTGTAATCATTTTCTGAGTCGTATTCGACCTTGCACTTAATATTAAAATCCGCATTTTCTTGGTCTTCAATGGTATATTCATAAGTTTCAATCATGTCCTCACCTATATATATACTATTTTATTTTTTTTGATTTATAAACTTGAATATGTGATGATAAAATTTTTGGAAAAATTATTATTTTCACAAATAGTTTATATAGTCCTAATTACATAGTTATTATTAATTTCAAATTATTTGTTTATGATTTTTTTATGAGGGATAACAAATGAAGTCAAAATTAAATGTATTTATTAAGAATTTTAATGATACACTCAATGGTACTTCCTCGGTTCATAATATGTCTTCTAAAGAATATTCTGGTGAAACTAGAAAAATTTACCAAATAGATGAAGCAGGAGACTATATAGAAACAACATACAAGGGTATAACAGTATACGTTAGGGAAAACTACCCTTATTATAATCCTCAAAATGATAAAATATATTATTCAAAGGAAGAGGAAGCAGAAGATTTGTTTCAATTGTCTGAAGAGATGACAAAATCTTCACTGGAAACTTTGGATGGGATATAACACTTATTTTAATATTTTTTTTTATTTAATTTTATAACTATTTTTCTTAACATTTTCTGAAGGTAATCAATTGAAAGATTATGTGGTAATGGATTTGGAAAATCCTAATTTTAGACAAAATTCAATATGTGCAATAGGGATTATTCAGGTTAAAAACAACAGTATAACCGAAAAGAAATATTCTCTGATTAATCCGGAAGACACGTTTGACAGAATAAACATGGATATTACTAAAATAGCGCCACACATGGTTCAGGATAGTCCAACATTGCCGGAATACTGGCCAAAAATCAGGGATTTACTAACAGACAACATAATTATCGGCCATAACATAACCTACGATTTAAAATTACTGTCCAAATCATTACAAAGATACAATATTTCAGCACCGGATTTCAGATACATATGCACGTTATCATTAAGTAGAAGATACCTGGATTTGCCATCCTATAAATTGGAGAACATAGCAAAGAAATTGCACATAATATACAACCCTCACAATGCCATAGAAGATGCAAGAGCAGCATATGAATTATTTGAACATATGGATAGGCACGAGGGGATTTCTGAAAAAGAATCAAAACATTACCATTACGTGCCAAAAATTGTAGAAAAATACGATCCAAAGTTATCAACAAACATAAACAATTTGTATGGGATGATAAGGGTAATAATGTTCTCGGAATACATGACAGAAGCACAGTTTAAACTGTTCGAACAGTGGTACAGAAATAACAGGCAATACAACCAATATTTGATATTTCATAAAATCAACCTTGAACTAAAAAGGATAATCGAACAGGGATACATGACAGGTTCGGATAAGAAAACATTAGTGAACACTGTGGATTTTGTATCAATATCAAGCATATACAGTAGAAAAACACTGAAAACACAGGTACTGCAGGGAATAATTAAAACCATTACGGCAGATAACAGTGTAACATTGGAGGAACTTACACATCTAAAACGGTGGCTAATGAGAAACACATCACTTAAAGGCACGTATCCATACGACAAAATATTAAAAATTACAAATGTGATGTTAAATCAGGGAGTAATGACAGCTAAGGAACAGGAAAAAATATCGCAGGAACTTAAAGACTTGATAAATCCAATAAAAACAACCAATGAAGAATTTACCCTAAAAGATAAGGTGTTCTGTTTATCTGGAGAATTCAAACATGGCAACAAAGAAAAAATAAAGTATTTGCTTGAAAAAGAAGGATGCATAGCAAAAACATCAGTATCACAGAAAGTTGATTACCTCTTTGTTGGGGATCTTGGAAGTCCTGCATGGAAATATGGAAATATAGGTGGAAAAATAGTTAAAGCACAAAAACTACAGGACAATGGAGGAAAAATAAAAATAATAAGTGAAGAAAACTTATTTAAAATATTAAAATATTAATCCCTTTAGTTAATCGTGGTTAAACTTCACAGATTCCAATATAATTTAATTCAACATTATTTAATAATGACATTAGATTAAATAATTTTTTTCACAATTGTAAAATTAATTTTAATGATTATATGCTTTCTTGAATCCTTTTTAATATAATGAATTTCTTTAATTATTTTTTTTATCAATATATTACTCTTTTTTTTGGATTTAATTATTTATTTTCACCACCTTTTAAATATTAAAAAAAATAAAGTAAATAATATACACGTAATGTGCATTTTAGAAAATTATGGAGGTTAAAACTATGGCTGATGCAGTACATAAAGAAGTTTTAAAAACAATTTCAGTTTTAATGACAACTGCTTTTGCATTTGTAGCAGGTTCTGCATGGAATGAAGCAATTCAAACTCTAATTCAGGAATTCATTGGCGAATCCGGTTCAGCAGTTTCAGGTATGTTGATTTATGCAATAGTAGTGACTATTATAGCAGTTGTAGTAACTTTATTCATCGGTAGACTAGTCGGTAAAGCAGGTATTGACTTGGATGATGAATAAATTATTTTTTCACCCCCTTATCAATATTTTTCTATTTTTAAGTTATATTTAAACATAATAATGATATATTTCCTATAATAAATTATATTATAACTGAATTTTTTTAATTATTTGGTGGTTCAATGAATGAAGAAATAGTTATGCTCTCACATTATTTGAGAAATGAAGGGATGACAGTAAGCATTAGAAGTACTATGTTGGCAGATATGGTTCTTGAATCAATGAGAGATATAATGACTTATGATGAACTTCGTAATTCTTTAAAAGCGGTCTATGTTAAAAATCTTGCCGATAATGTTAGATTTGAAAGAGCTTTTATGAAAGTATTCGGTAAAATTGAACTTAAACCAGATAATAATAATGAAATTCAAGTCAGCGACGAGATTGTCAGCGGTGAAAGTGGGGAAATAATTAACAATTATGTTCCTAATGAAAATCTTGAAGAACTTCAGGAATTGTATGATGAAATGATTAAGGTCCGAAGTGATACTAAGGCAAAAGAGGGTAAGGTCATTGATGGTTCTTTGATTTTATTGGACAATTTTGATCCAAGAATCTTTGAGTTATGCCGTAAGTTAAGCAAAAAAATTGCCAATAAACGTTCATCCAGGAGAAAGAAAAGTAAATCTCATCATTTGGATATGGCCCGGACAATCAGGGCAAATATTAAAAATGGTGGACATTGTATAAAGTTAATCTATGATAAGCCACCTTTGAAAAAGACTAAACATGTCTTTTTATGTGATGTGAGCGGTTCTTGTGAATGGGTGACCACATGGTTTTTCGTTTTGTTGTATGGATGCAAGTCAACTTTTAATAAGGTTAAGATATATGATTTTGACAATAAGGTTGCCGATGTTACTGATTTGTTGGATGTTGAATCATATACCAGTGCAGGACAGATAAATGTTGCTCATAGAAGTAAAGGTGTTTCCTGTTATGGTCAATCGGATATGTATAAATCATTTAAAGAATTTATGAAGATGGCTGACATTAATAAACGAACTGATATCATAATCTTGACTGATTGTAGGGACTGGAAGGGAGAACGTGTTGATGGTGTTTTAAAGAGTGCCACTGTGTTGAAGTCAATTGTTCAGAAGGCTCGTCAGGTTATAATTTTAAATCCTGAAAAGAAAATCAGGTGGAATAATACTACAAGTTGTGTTAAGGATTATGAAAGGGTTGGAGCTAGAGTTTTTGAAACATCCAGTTTAGAACAGTTTGAAAAGGTTATCGGTGAGTTATAACTTCTTTTTTTTCTTTTGTATTAGTTTATTTTGTTGTTTTATGGCTAATCTTTATATAGCTTTAACACTATATATTTATATATCTACATTTATAGATATGAAGATTTAATTAAAAACAAAATTGGTGATACAATGAACGAAAACCCAAAAATAAGCTTTTTTGACAAGTATCTTACAATATGGGTAATAATATGTATGGCAATCGGCATATTCATAAGTCAATACCTTTCATTCATTCCCGAATTTCTGAATAAATTCGAATACGCACAAATATCCATACCAATGGCCATACTAATATGGATAATGATTTACCCAATGATGCTAAAAATAGATTTTAACTCAATAAAACGAGTAAAAGATAACCTGAGAGGAATCGTACTAACATGGTGTATAAACTGGTTACTACAACCATTTAGTATGTATCTGATCTCATTAATATTCTTTACAATAATATATCAGGGAATAATGACGCCGGAACTATCAACACAGTATCTGATAGGTGCAGTACTGTTGGGAACGGCACCATGTACGGCAATGGTATTTGTATGGAGCCAACTGACAAACGGAGATCCTGCATATACTCTGGTACAGGTGGCAACAAACGACATAATCATACTTTTTGCATATGTACCCCTAGTAACGTACCTGCTGGGAATATCAAACATTGCAATACCCTACGACACATTAATCCTGTCTGTTGTATTGTTTGTAGTCATACCATTTATAGCCAGCATAATCACAAGAAAATACTTTACCACTAACAAGGGCATAGATTATCTTGAAAACACATTTATCCCAAAATTCAATAACATAACAACAATTGGGTTACTTTTAACATTAATATTTATATTTTCATTCCAAGGAAATCTAATACTAACAAACCCACAGGATATCATATTAATAGCAATACCATTTGCAATACAGATATTCCTGGTATTCACAGTAGCATACCTAAGTGCAAAACTACTTAAAATACCACAGAACATAGCAGCTCCGGGATCAATGGTGGGAGCATCAAATTTCTTTGAACTGGCAGTTGCAATCGCAATAGCATTATATGGGATAGGCAGCCCCGTAGCACTGGCAACAACAGTGGGCGTACTTATAGAAGTACCATTAATGCTTACATTGGTAAAAATAATCAACAACACAAAAGAATGGTATAATTCATAGGTCATTCATTTCAAATCCATTATAACTAAAATTATATACTAAAACAAATAAACATAATTAAAGATGATGAAAATGATGGACACAGAACAAATAATAAAAATAGGCAAAGCACTAAGCGATCAAAACAGGGTAGAAATAATAAAATTATTATCTGAAGAGGAACTATGTGCATGCCATATTCTAGAACAGTTAGAAATAGCTCAATCAACATTATCCCATCATATGAAACAATTAACAGACTCCAAACTAGTGAACGTAACAAAGAAAGGAAGATGGTCTTATTATACAATCAACACGGATACAATAGACAGTTTCAAAGAATTTTTAGACACATATAAGGATACAAGAAACAGCAACCTATGCGGCTGTCAAAATAAATGTGATTAATCCTTTTTCATCTATTTTTAATATTTTCTTCTTTTCAACTCTGTTTACAAAATTGCTGTTATTTCGGAGTTATTTTAATATATATCTTCTTTTCCAACCATTTTTAAATATTATTGATAGTTGATCTCCAACCAATATTGCAATATTTTCTAATAATTTTGCAAAAAATAAAAAAATTTATTCTTCGTTATACATTATTTATTTTTTTTATCAAACAACATAAAATTTTACCAACAAATTAAAAAATATTTGCAAACATTTAAATACTATTACAGTGTACATAATTATTATTTAAAAACGATAAAAACAAATGTTTGTGAAAGCATGACAGAATTACTAAGAAAACAATATATAAATAGAATGTTCGAATACCAGAATATGGGATTAATAGTATGTTTGACCGGAGTAATGTACTCAGGAAAAACAACAATACTAAAACAGGCATACAAAATTAAAAAAGACAAACTTCCCCCAGATAATGTAAAATTCATCGATTTCTTAAAAAAAAGGGGATGAACCAGAAGAAAACGCAAGATATTTGAGGAAAGTATTAAAATCACTTAAATATGATGTGAAAGGCGACACATACCTATTTATAGACAACATTGAATACGTGAAAAACTGGGGAAGCATTTTAAAATATTCTTGTAAATATCAACGACATATAACAGTTTTTGTTGCAGTTAAAAACTCAAACAAATATATGAATGATGATTTACGTGAAATACTGGGTTACCATTGTGAAATTGAAGTATTTCCCTTTTCATATAAAGAATATCTAGAATACTATAAAATAAACCCAAATCCAAAAATAAACAATTTAAACGAAAAAGAACTATTTGAAGAATACCAACAATACGGAGGATTACCAGAAGTATTAGAAACAGATGATATTACATATAAATTAAGGATAATTAACTGGGCCTTTGAAAATACCAGGAATCAGAACATATACAATTTATATTTCATAAGATTCGCGAAAAGCTTAACAAAAAGATTAATAGAAACAACTGGAGAAACATTTTCAACAAAAATATTCCAAAAATTCGTAAACCAAGATTCATGGAGACAATACGATATGTTTGACTTGTCCTATGATTTACTATTACATTACTACTCAATAATTACCAGTATGGATATAATCAAACGTTGTGGAAATATTGATTTAGTAGGAGATAAATTCATAATGGATGAATATAAACACTATGTCTCAGATCCATCATTCTTTGCACTATGCAGATATTCACAGATAAATTCAAAAGAAATGTTAGAATCAAGAATATACATGGAATTCTTAAGAAGAAACTTTAATGTCGCAAGAGGAATAATAAATAACGAAGAAATAACCTTTGTTCATAACAATTTTATCCTAAAGTGAATACCTCAACATTTGCATGTTGAGGATGGAAAGAAACTTCAGCCAAAAGTATAAATTCACTTTCTAAAAGATACTAAAGCAATTATTAAAAAGAAACATTATTAGAATCCACGGGACGTAGGAGATAGCTTGGTATATTTAAGTTCCATTAAAACTTACAACCCAAGAATTTCCCTCTTCTACAAGAGGGGGAGGTTCAATGTTGTATATTCTGGGGTAATTTTTTGTAGTTATCTTTTTCACAAAGTATTATTGAAAATAATATATATTATTATACTTAACATAAAAAATATATATTATTAAAAGTAATACATATTACTATAATTAATAAGTTTTCCATCTATTATAAAAAATAATATATAATTGGTGATATTATGAGTAATTTGGCTTGGATTAATAAGGAAAAATTAAATGACGATGAATTTTATAATAGAAAAGAAGAAATAATAAACTTGAAAACATTATTAGAAATGACATCAATAAATAATGCTCCTGATATTCTATTAACGGGAGTTAGAAGTGTTGGCAAAACAGTATTATTAAATAAAATCAAATCAGAGCTAGATACTGATTATTTAATAGTATACTCTGATTTTTCCAGAGCAGAATGTTATCAAAAACAAAAAATGAGTTCAGAAAGAGTTTTAATACATTTATACAATGACATAGTCAAAGAATGCAATAAGAAAAAAATTGATTTAAAAAGTAAACGAATAAAAAAGTTCTTCAAAACAAATGATTTTAATATAAATCATATTACAAACATAGACAAATTTCCATTACCAATCATTAATTCCAAAGTTAACTTAAACAACCTTATAGATTTCGTTTTAGAACTTCCACAAATAATATACGAAGAAAACAATGAAAAAATAAAGGGAGTAATCATACTAATAGATGAATTTCAAGTAATTAAAGAAATGGGGAATTATAAAGAATCATTCTTATGGATAATCAGAAGTTATATTCAAAAACAAAATAATGTCGCTTATGTCTTCACAGGATCAATGAGTCTGGAAGATGAGTTAATATATGATATTTCAGGAAAAAATGGAGTATTTGGTGGAAGGTTAATAACTATGCACATACCCGTTTTCTCAAAAGAATTGACAAGGAACTATCTTAAAGAAAAAGCAAATGATTTACTGCTTACTCCAGAAGCTTTTGACAGATTTTATGAATGTACATCTGGAATTCCAGCATATATCAACATATTTGGTACTTTACTTCCAAAAGACATATTACTCTATGAAAAAGACATTAAAGAAAAATTTGATGAAAATATATCCACAATCTCTACCCATTTAATAAATTTGTGGAATAGATTATCAGACAAAGAAAAAAATATCATAATAAAACTATTAGACGAACCTAAAAAACGTGTTGAAATCGCCAAAGATTTGGGAGTAACTTCAGGTTCTCTAAGTTTATCATTAAATAAGCTTCAAAACCTATCCTTAATAGAATATAAAGATAATAGGTACACTATATCAGAAAAATTACTAAAAAGATGGTTGAAAAAAGAATATGAGAAAATGGATACCTATCCATATATAGTAATATGACAATTAATTCAAAAGTGGGTATATGGTATTTCGACAAAAAAATAAAAGGATTAGTGCAAGATGTTGAATTTATNNATTAGTGTTTTGTTATCATTTCATGTATATGTCTTGGTTTATTTTTACTATTTTGGTAAAGTTTTATTTTTCTTTAAAAAAAGGAGTTTATCGTTTTGATGTTGGTTTTTTAGTATCGGTTTTTTGTATTACTTTTTGTATTGTTTTTGCCTTATTTGTATTACAATACTATTGGTTTGTTTCGTTATACATAGATATAACGAAGTAAAACTTTGAAAATTCACATGAGTAGAAATTTTTACCAAAAATAGGGGTCTATTAGAACCAAATATCATATATGACATATACACCAACAAATTAATAATTCAATTCCCAGAGGTATATTGCAAGTGTAACTTCTTATTACAATATTTCTTTCTTATTTCTTATATTTTTTGTTATAATATATATATATGTTGCATATTACATATACATAATATAGGTGCAAATATATGGAAGCAACAACTATAAGAATTAGTAAACAAACACATAAAAGACTAACAGATTTAGCTCGTAAAAACCAATCTTATGATAATTTAATAAATGAAATTTTAGACAAAAATGAAGAATTATTAGATTTAAATGAAATTAAAGAGGAATATGAAGAACATTTAGAAAATATAATAAAAGAAGATGATTTTAACGAATACAAAAATGATGAGGATTTCATTAAATCTATGAGAGGTTAATTGTAATTATGAAACTTAAAATAAGTACTGAAGCCGAAAAATTTATACAAAAATCTAAAAATCCTCTTAAAAACCGATTAATAGAAAATATATTGTTTATAAAAAAGAATCCAAATCACAATAAATATAAATATATCAAAACTAAACGTCCTTTAAAACGTTCTAGATGTGGTGATTACAGAATTATATTCTATGTTGATAAAAAGGAGGATACATTAATTATAGTAGATGTTAATCATAGAAAAAAGATTTATAAATAGATATTCAAATTAATCTACTATTTTTCAGATATCGGATGTAGTAAAATTTTTTAAACTAGTATATTTTTTTTTATACTTTTATAAATAATTTAAATTAAGAAATTAGATGAAAATTAGATGAATTACCATTAAAATTTACTGAAGATGATAAAGTCGTAAATTTCAAAGAATTGAGAATAAAAGATAGACAAATAGCAACATTGAACATGAGTATTAATATTAATGTTGTATCACAACTAAAAAAATATATGAAAGAATTTCATGAATCTTAATCCACAGTTGCAAGAGATTTAAACGAATTAGCTGATAAAAACTTAATAAATAAAGAATCAGGTAAAAAACC
>MVAA01000040.1 GCA_003266105.1 Methanosphaera sp. rholeuAM6 | reverse complement strand
GTCGTCACCACAGTTGGTTATGTAGTAATCAGTTAATAATCCTTCTTCTTTTGCTTTGGATAAATATTCGTTACATTTATCTTTTAATAGTTGGTGTGTTACGGCGTGTCCACCTACACTACCAATATCTGCTTTAATTATACTTACAGTAGTTTTCATTTTTAGTATACCTCCTCGGTAAAATATGATATTGATTTTTTATTCTTTTACTCTTTATGAGTTTCCCTATATTCAACATGTGTATACAAATTAAGCTTTGCCTTTGGAAATAGGTTTGAATAAAAAGTTCTTAATAGTTAATTATATTTTTTTAATTTAATGTTTATAAATTTATTTATGGTTTATTTAAAATCCATTATTTTTTACATTATTTTTTGCTGTGTAATGTTATAATTTTCTTAAGATTTCATCACAGATTTCCTGAGTGTTATTGTTTCCACCCATATCTGGTGTTTTAATTTTTCCTTCTTTGATTACGGTTTCAATGGTTTGTTGTATCTTTTCTGCTTCTTTTTGTATTCCTAGAAATTCTAACATTAAACAACCGGATAATATCATTGCAATAGGGTTTGCTTTGTTTTGTCCTGCGATGTCTGGTGCGGAACCATGTACTGGTTCAAATAATCCGTTGTCTTTACTTATGTTTGCTGATGGTATTAAACCGAGACTTCCGAGCAATCCTCCTCCCTGGTCGGATAATATGTCACCAAAGAGATTTGTGGTTACTATGACATCAAATTGTGCAGGATTGGTTATAAGATACATTGCCATTGCATCTATGTAAAAATCGTTAGCTTTTATATGGGGATATTTTTCTGCCTCTTTGTAGAATGACCTTTTAAAAACTCCGTCTGTTAGGGGCAGTACGTTTGCCTTATGTGCTGCCGTTACTTTTTCTTGTTTTGTTTTTGTTGCATATTCAAATGCATACTTGCATATTCTTTCTGATCCTTTGTATGTGATTTTTCTTATTGCTATGGCTTCATCACCATAATCTTCTTCAATGTGGGAATATAATCCTTCGGAATTTTCTCGGATTATTGTGAAATCAATATCGGGGTTTGTGTATGATTTGATTGGTCGTTGGTTTATGTATAAGTCCAATTCTTTTCTTAAGGTTACTATTGCACTTTTTTGTTCTGGAATTGATGTTACTGCACCAAATAATGTTGAATCACTTTCTTTACATGATTGAATTGTTTTTTCAGGCAGGTTTGTACCATATTTTTTGTAACATTCGGCTCCAGCTTCTTGTGGTATGAAGTCAAATTGTGCATTTATTGTTTCAAGTATTTCCAGTGTTGGATTCATTACTTCTTGTCCTATTCCATCACCGGGAATTGTTGTTATTTTATACAAGATAAGCATTCTCCTTTCTTTATCAGTTATTATATTATTTGTAACAAATTATTTATATTATTTTGAGCTAAATAGTATTAAGATAAATGACAAGATATGAAATTTAAAGAGTGATTATTGTGAGTAAACAAGAAGTTATAGATGCTATTAATAATCTTAATGATGAAGATGATTTCGTAAGGATTGAAGCTGAAAGTACTATTGCTATGAATATGCCTGCAGAAATAAATGTTTTACATGAAGAAGTTCTTAAAGAAGATTATCCTAAAAATACCAAATTAACTATGGTTGAATTATTAAGGGATTTGAAAGATCCTACTTCTATTGATGTTTTTGTTGAATTGTTGCATGACAGAAATAAGTGGGTTAGACGACAGTCCAGTTCTGCTCTTGCCGAGTATGGTGAAGATGCTGTGGATTCATTGTTAACTGTTGTTGATGATGAAAGTTGGAGAGCACGTGGGGGAGCTATTTGGGCTTTGGCTAAAATTGCAAGACCGGATACTCTTGATGTTTTCATTAAAGCTTCTAAAGATGAAAAAAGTTTTGTTCGTGGTGGAGCAGTTCATGGTTTAGGGAATATTGGTGGAGAAGAGGCAATTGCTGCTTTGAAAGAGTTGGCGGATAGTGATGATAGTGGTTATATTAAAGCTAATGCCATAACGTTCCTTGAAAAATTAGAAGAATAATTCTTTTCTTATACATTGTTGATTTTTTCAACAACTTTTTTTATTATTATAATAATTTTTACTTTTTAATGGAAATTTTTTATTTTCAATTTATTTTTTTTATTAATTTTTTATCATTGCCTTTTATTTTCTCGTATTATGTGTAGTAACCTTTTAATAATATGAAATAAATAAATATTATGTAGAATCAAAATAATCAGCAAAATTTATGTTGGAGGAATATGATGGTAAAAATTACTATAATTGGTGCTTCGGGTACAATTGGGAAAAATGTGGCATTTACATTAGCTAAAGAAGATGTTATTGATGAAATTGTAATGTACTCAAGAAAACGCAGTCATGCAAAGGTTAAAGGTGAAGTCTTGGATATGTATGATGCTTTAGCTGCCGAAGATATTGATAGCGTACTTACACCATCATCAAATATAGAGGACATAGCAGAATCTAAAGTAGTTCTTATTACCTCGGGAGTACCTAGAAAGGAAGGTTTGACAAGACTTGACTTGGCAGCTCCTAATGCAAGAATCATTAAAGGTTATGCGCAGGATATTGCAAAATATGCTCCTGATGCAGTAATATTAATAGTTACGAATCCTGTTGATGTTATGACATCCATAGCATTGGAATATTCCGGTTTTGATAAATCACGAGTAATTGGTTTAGGAAACCACCTCGATTCGCTTAGACTTAAAACCATATTGGCAAAGCATTTTGAGATTCATAGTGGTGAAATACATACCAGGGTCATTGGTGAACACGGTGATCATATGGTTCCTCTTCTTAGTTCAACAACAATCGGTGGTATACCATTAAAATATTTTGCACATTACACCGATTTGGATGTGGATGATTTGGTAGTGAGATTAAAAAATGCCGGTGGAACAATAATTTCTAAAAAGGGTGCAACAGAATATGGTCCTTCCTATGCCATAAGTAACCTTATTTCCACAATAGTTAATGATACCCGAAAAATATTGACGGTGAGTACTTATCTTGAAGGGGAAGTAGAGGGAGTATATGATGTTTCATTAGGCGTTCCAGTTATTCT
>MVAA01000099.1 GCA_003266105.1 Methanosphaera sp. rholeuAM6 | reverse complement strand
AATAGTGACTTTGGAATTCAACACCGGAATTCCGGACAATACATATTTCAACTTTAATAATTAAATTTCTAATAAATTGATGTGACAATGATTGATGTTTTTTGTAAATTATGTTGAGAAATAGTTCTGTTTTGTGGGGGATTAATTATATAAAAGATAAAAAAGAAAGGTTGGATAATTTTACTTATCCGAAGAGAGCACCTAAACCTGCTGCTGCGGCTTCTTCTTCTGCTTCTTCTTCTTCCTCTTCTTCTTCTACAACTTCTTCTTCTTCAGCTGCTGCTGCTGGTGCTGCTGCTGCACCTGCTGCTGGTGCTGCTACTGCTGCTGTTGCGATTGCTTCTTCAATGTCAACATCTTCTAATGATGCGATTAATGCTTTTACTCTTGCATCGTCTGCGTCGATTCCAGCTGCTGTTAAGATAGCTGTTACGTTTTCATCGTTAATGTCTTTTTCTGCTGCGTTTAATAATAATGCTGCGTATACGTATTCCATGTTAATACACCTTTTTTAATTTAATTATTTGATTGTTTTTTTATTGTAAAACATTTTACAATTGATATTTATTTTCTTTTAAATCTTTTAAATGATTAAATCCTAATTTGCTATTAAGATTTGTAGTTTTTCCGTTTTTACTAGTACCTTGAAGTCTATCCGAATAAAGCTCCGAGACCTGCTGCTGCGGATACTTCTTCTTCCTCTTCCTCTTCTTCGACTTCTTCTTCAGGTTCTTCTGTATTATCTGCCGGTTCTGATGTTGCTGCAGGAACTGAGTTAAGTTTTTCACTTAATTCGTCATCCAATGCATCACTTGATAATAATGATGCCACTGCCAACATCTGAGCATATGCTTTAGATAATATTTTATCAGTTGTTTCAGAAGTTAATATATTAGCATTTATAGCTAAGTTCATAGCGTCTCTTGATGCTTTCTGTATGAGTAACGGCATTGATTTGCTGTTAGCTATACCTGCATTAACTGATAAGTTAATTGCATTTTGATATGCAGATACGATTGTTTGAAGAGTTTCTTCTTCGTCAATTTTAAGAACATCTGCAGTATATATTGTATCTCCTTCACAAACTGCTAGTAAGTCCATTCCCACTTCCATTGGGTAAATTTCAAGTTTTGTTAGAATGTCTGCAACGTTTTTAGGAACTGGTTCTCCCTCTTCAACTACGGTTGCATCTTCTTGTACTACAATTGAACCTTTGTCAATTTTTGCAGGGATTCCTGCCTGTTGTAATTCACCGAGAATAGGTCCTGGTGGGAAAGATGTATCTCCTGCTGGAACTACTATATCAGCCGGAGCAATAGCACCTGCTTTTGCCGGTGCTTCCGTTTTACTATCTTCCAAGATTTTAAATAGTTTGAAAGGATTCATTTCTGTGAAGACCATTGCTGGTTGACCTTCAAGGTAATCTGCTAAGCCTGAAACATCTTTGTTGGAGTTTTCTAATGCAATTTTAATGAAGTTTTTACGAGACATTTTTAGGATTGCACTGTCACCTAATGATTTTCTCATGGTCTGTAATTGACGTGCTGGGATATCAGCTAAGTTTACAATACCTATAATTTCATTATTGTTAGTTAACTCTTCAAGTTCTGCAACTTTTTCTTTTTTCCAATCTGCAA
>MVAA01000090.1:13932-20382 GCA_003266105.1 Methanosphaera sp. rholeuAM6 | reverse complement strand
TGCATCCAAGGCTGGAAGTGCAGTTTATTCTAAGGGCAAACTGGCAGTTGAAGACTCAAACTTTACTAAAAACAGCAATGCTGCAGTGTATATCTGTCCAAACACTAACTACAACAGTATAAGTGATGCTTTCTTTGCTTCCAACGAGGCAATTAATGGAGCATCAATTTATAACAGACAGTCTGAACTGGCTGTTATTGACAGCGTGTTTAAGGAGAATTGTGCCACAAAGTATGGTGCAATTTATAATTCCGGTTTGCTGACTGTTAAAGGTTCACTCTTTAAAAGGAATGTTGCACGCTACGGTGCCAGCATTTACAATGTGTTGGATTTAACCATTATAAACACAGTATTCACGTCAAACAACGCTGATAAAACAGGTAGTGCTGTTTATTCAAAGGATAAACTAAGTGTTGAATCTTCAAATTTCACAAACAATACTGATGTGGCCATCTACATCTGTCCAAACAGTAACCATAACAGCATAAGCGATGCCAGATTCACTGATAATGAAGCAGATAATGGGGCAGGAATATATAACCGACAGTCTCAACTGACAGTTAAAGACAGTCATTTCACATTAAACTCTGCAACTAAAGGGGCTGGAATATGCAATACAGGTAAATTAACCTTAACAAACAATACTTTCAGTTCAAATAAGGCAAGCATTACAGGTAGTGCAGTTTTCTCTACAGGACGTGTAATTCTCAATAATTCAAGATTCAATAACAATACAGTTGAACAGATAGTGATAAGTAAAAAACAAAGACAAAACACTAAAATAATTGCAAATTCCTTTACTTCCACAGCAAATTCAACAGTTGTTCCGGTAATCGTTAAAACAACCGATGATTTAAGTGTCGTTGATGGAAATGTTACATTATATATTAATAACAACTTCTTTAAAACGCAGCAATTGTCCAATAGTGAAACGAGATTTAATTTGGAAACGCTGACAAGCGGAACATACAGTGTACGATTGGAATACTACAGCAACATATATAACAAGAGCACTGCCACGATAAACGTAAAAGTTTTGTCAACGGCAACAATCAACATTAATCCTGCCACATATAACTATGGTGAGAGAATAGAAATGCCATATAACATTGTTGATTCAAAGAATAATGAGGTAAATGCGGGTACTGTAACTGTAACAATGGACAATGCCATAGTATTCACTGGCAATTACAATCAAAACAGCAGAATATCATTAACAGGTATAAGTGGAGGAACACATGATATTACAGTAAAATACAATTCCGATTCCTATTTAAACACAACAAAAACCACTACTTTACAAGTCAATAAGGTGGAATCCAACATATTTGTTGATGATTTGCAGAAAAAGATAAGTCAGGAAGTATACATTCCTGTTACAGTAACGGATTCATTGAATAACAGCATAACGTCCGGAACACTAAACGCATATTACAATAACATATCAAAAGCATCAGCCATTGTAACATCACAGACCACATATCTGAAAATAAATGGTTTAGGCATTGGCTCTCACATGCTGAATATTGAATACACTTCAAACAATTATTTAACGTCATCTAAAAATATAATGTTAACAATAAATCCGGACAATAATTACAGCATACGATTAATATATAATCCTGCAATAGAAATAGGAACAAAAACCAAAATCAGAGGATTGGTTAAAAACAGTCAGCTGGGCACGATAAATTCAGGAATAGTCAGATTCTATTACAACAACCAATATGTCGGAACGGAGTCAACCAAAAATAATCTGTCATCTGTTACGGTTACCCCTTCAAAAATAGGTTATCAGGTATTTAAAGTGGACTATTATAACTCTAACAACCAGTTCATAGCATCCGATACAAGGCTGATATATGTTCGCAGAGGACAGGTTCAGTCAAGTCAGGACACTTTCGTAACATTAACGGGGGATCTGATAAGCAATTCGGGAATAACCAGTAGTAAAAAGGACGTTTACTTTGCAATGGACAGAACTACTGGTGATACCAATTACAGTCCTAACGACATGAAAATAATGAACAACATAGCAGTCAATCTTGAAGCAAACGGATTCAACGTTAAACGTATCACTAGCGGTCCCGGTGAAACCTATGAAATAGCCCGTTACATGTACAAGAATAAGATAAGAAACAGCATATGTTTCATATTGTGTAATGGGGTGGATGCAAACGTAATAAGACAGTATTTCAAAGGAAACGACAACATGCTTACAACAGTAAGAAACAGGGGAAACGATATTGTCATGGGATGGTTCTATGGTGCCGGAGACATATATAATCCTGATGGGGAATATTACTACTATCTTCCAAAGGCATGGGACGATAACTACTCTAAAAAGGGTGGAATGGCAACTCCAAGAAAAGCAATGGAAAACAACGGCATAAAAATAGTATATAATAAATATGATTTAACCGGTCAGGATATTGCAAATTCATTCGTAAAATTATATGGAGGCAAAATAACAGACAGTGTCAAAAAGGGTTCCACATTGTCGCTTAAAACTTATATACGTACCAGCAATAACGTAAACGGCAATCTTGTGTATAAGTTAAACGGAAAGGTCATTAGAAATATGACAGTTTCATCAAAAATAGTATACAATTATTATACCGCACCGAATGTGGCCGGAACATATAATTTAAAAGTAGAATATTATGCAAACAATAAATTGAAATGCACTACCTTTGACAGGTATATCAAAGTGACTGATTAAAAGAAAAAGTATTTGATTAATTATTAATCAACTAAACTCCACTTTTCAATTCCCTATTTTTTCTTATGTTATTGTCCCTGTTTAACATTGCATCATCATACAGGTCTTTTAACGTGTGCATGTCAACACTGGTATAGATTTGAGTAGTACTAAGGTTACTGTGTCCGAGCAGCTGTTGAATTGCTCTGATATCAACACCATTTTTAAGTAAGTGTGTTGCAAATGAGTGTCTTAGTATGTGTGGAGTGACTTTTCGTTCAATATTTGCATCTGCAGCATACTCTTTTATCATATATTGAACGTATCGTGATGTAAGTTTCTTGTTTCTCTGATTGACAAACAGATACTTGTTTTCAACACCTCTCTTTTCAAGATACTCCTGTATTAATTCATGTGTTGCTTCATCAAAGATTACTATTCTATCCTTCTCTCCTTTACCACGTATGCGTATTGTACGTTCATCAAAGTCAATATACTTTACTTGAAGCTTGATAAGTTCAGAAACACGTAATCCTGTTGAATAGAGTAACGTTAAAATTAATTTATTTCTGAGTCTTGAAATGTTTTGAGGATTATTTTTTTCAGGATCGTATTTGCTGTCTCTTGCATGTATGAGATCGTATACTTCCTGTTCATTCAATGATTTTGGTAATGATTTTGTTCTTTTAGGTACTTTTATTTCTTCTTTAAATTCAATTTCAGCAAATTCGAAGAACTTTTTAATAACTACCGTAACCAGGTACATGTAATTTTGTGACACTTGGTTGTCACGTTTTAAATGTTGCAAGTATTTTTTAAAAGATCTTAACAATCCTTTTTCATCATTAAGTCTTTTTTCGGTTAATAAAAATTTATGAAAACTATGGAGTATTGATGAGTATGTCTTTAGAGTATTTTCTGAATAACTTTGAATATCCATTTCAAGAACATAGTCTTCTATTAAATCTTCAAATCCAATTTCATCCAAATATTCGTTTGACATATTTCATTATTCTCCCAGTTTCCAATTATTTTGTAATGATTTTAATAGTTTCAGGTTTTTTTACAACTTCACTCATCTTAACTGCCGTTAAACATTCAATATTTTTCTCTTTTGCAAGATCAACTAGTCTTTGACTAATTATTCCATCAAAGATTACGGTTTTAATATCTTCTTGTGCATTTCTTATTTCGTTGTAAAGGTTTTCAACTTTCACGTCACCTATTTTGTTGAATTTTTCATCGTATAGGTTTCCTTTACCCGTACCTTTGATTTCATCCAATACTGTTAAATGTTTGTTTTGTTTTTTTACCGGTTCTTCTGTTTCTTTCTCAACTTTTGCAACATCCGCCACTACTTTTTCATTAACATCATTTTCTTGAAAAGTTTTGTTTAACTGTGCAGGTTTGACTTTTTTATCCTGTTCTGTTTGTTTTATTTCCTTTTCAAGCTGTTCTTTTAGTTGTAATGTTAAATCGGAGTATTTTTCATCTTTTTTATCATCCTTAAATTCCTTGTTGTATTTGACATTTTCTTCTTTTTTGTCATTCTGGGATTTTGCATGATAGTTGTGATGGTTGTGGTTGTAGTTTGCATGTTGGGTTATTTTATCAACAGATGTCTTGTTTTTTAGTGCGTAGATTACCTGATCTTTGTTAAGGTATTCCACTTCCTGACCTCGTGGGGCTCTTGTAACATAGTCAATGTCCCCTATCTGGAGCAGTTCCTTGAGTATTAAATCTCCTCCCCTGTCTCCATCGAGGAATGCCGTAACGGTTCTTTCCTTTGTTAGTTCCGCAACAGTTTTTGGTATGTTTACTCCCTCCACTGCTATGGTGTTTTTTATTCCATATTTAAGTAGGTTTAGAACATCTGATCTTCCTTCCACTATGAGAATTGCATCTGATGTTGGAGTGTTTGGACCTGCAGGCAGGTTGTCTTCACCAAATTCTATTATTTCAGGTACTTTGATCGATTCTTTTACTTCATCAATCATCCGGGAACTTTCCGGTGTGAATTCTTCCATCATGTTTTTGTATAATTCCTTTGCTCTTTCTACAATTGTTCGTCTTTTTACTGCCCGAACATCTTCGATTGAGGTTACTCTTAGGCTTGCTTCACATGGTCCCACTCTGTTGATTGTTTCCAGTGATGCTGCAAGGATTGTTGTTTCTATCCTGTCTAAGCTTGATGGAATTATTACTTCACCTTTGGTTTTTCCTGATTTGTTGCTCATGTCCACCTTGATTCGGCCTATTCTACCTGTTTTCTGTAGTTCCCGTAGATCAAGGCTGTCACTAAGCAGTCCTTCCGTCTGTCCAAATATTGCACCGACAACGTCCGGTTTTTCTACAAAACCTTTAGCATTTATCTGTGAGTGTATTAAATATTTTGTTGTTGTAACTTCATCCTTGAACACATAATAATATTCTTCATCATCATGATATTTTGCATTTTTATGAGTCATTTATTATCGCCTTTTTCTAGATTCGTTATCTATTTAAGCGAAGAGATGAAAAAAATTTTAATACCTTTAAATTTATTATAAATGATTATTTTTTGTTTAATCAATATTTTAGACTATTATCCAATAGGGGGTTCCTGTTTGGACAATATTTTTTTTTGAATATAAATTATTATTATTTATTAGCATATTTTATAACTACTTCGTTATATCATATACAGTTATTATTTATTCCACTCATCTTATATATTCTTACTCAAAATTCAAATCAAAAAGAAACATATATTAATTAGGTTAAACATATATAATTTCATATCTAAATGTATGTTATACAATGCATTTTTTAATAAAATGATTTTTACTTATTAATTACTAATTAAGTAACTTTTTGTTCTACTAGAACTGATTTTAGAACAATTCTTTTTACAAATCATAATAATATATTCGAGGGAAATTAATGGCAACTAAAGTAGTAGAAATTAAAACTTTAAAACAAGGAAAATACTTAGTATTAGGTGGAGAAGCTTCTAAAATTACCAGTATATCAACATCATCACCTGGTAAACACGGTGCAGCAAAAGCACGTATTGAAGCAGTTGGTATTTTCGACAACCAAAAAAGAAGTCTTGTAAAACCTGTAAACGCAAAAATCGATGTACCTATTATTGATAAAAGAGTAGGACAAGTTATTGCTTTAATGGGTGATGAAGTACAACTTATGGACTTAGAAACCTACGAAACAATCGATTTACCAATTCCAGATGAATTAAAAGATGAAATCGTAGAAGGTAAAGAAGTAGAATACATAGAAGCTATGGGTAACATGAAAATCATGAGAACCAAAGGTGGTAACTAGATAATTTACCCTTATTCTATACTTTTTTTATCTCTCTAACTTAAACTCCGGACAAAAACTATTTTTAAAATGAATTATTTCTAATGAACTCCGT
This sequence comes from Methanosphaera sp. rholeuAM6, assembly GCA_003266105.1. Classification (GTDB taxonomy): domain Archaea; phylum Methanobacteriota; class Methanobacteria; order Methanobacteriales; family Methanobacteriaceae; genus Methanosphaera. The sequence continues at coordinate 14,266 of MVAA01000090.1, read as the reverse complement.
ATAAGTATTTTAAAAAAAATTTTTAACATGAAATAATTTGTCATAAAATGTAACGATTATATATTAGTAATAACATATATGTTAATTAGTTAATTAGCTATATGAGAATGATATAGTATTTAAAATTTAATTAAGAAAAGCTCTACAAAACTTGAATAAGATATATAGTATAAATTTTCAAAATTTTTTTAGCAATAAAAGAATATTTGGAACCTTTTCATAATATTTTAAATACTTAAATTATTCTTTCTAAAACAAGGGAACAATAAATCTACACAATTTAAATCCTGAGCAAAAGAGTATAGCTAATGATTAATAGGATTTACACAAAAAA
>MVAA01000090.1:9158-13920 GCA_003266105.1 Methanosphaera sp. rholeuAM6 | reverse complement strand
GGGAAGGTTAGGTTAATCTCTTTTTGGACCCATATATATTACTGGCAACTGTATTTCCGTAACAGTTTCTTCAACCGGCGTATCCGCTGATGCAGGGTAATATATCTCGGTAATAGGGCCAACTATATCATACTGATTTTCTATAGCATAGTCAACCATTTCCCTTACGGATTCATTGAAGTCCTTATGTGATCCTTTGTGAATACCGGAGAGTACTGTGTGACTGGTCACTTCTTTAAGTCCCAATATTCCAAGTCTTCCCGCAGGCTTTCCACCCATATCAAATGATTTTATAGGCATTCCAACCTCAAATATCTGATGATTTTCTGCATGCTCCTCAAGATCGTTATCATAAGACCCGTAAGGATATCCCACAGCTTCCAGGTTGTTTTCCGCTATAAGTTTTCCCACTTCCTCAATAAATTCGGGTAATTTACTGAAACTGTCTGTGTGTGGTACATATGCTACTTTCTGGTCTGGTATTCTTTTTTCTATTATTTGCATTAATATCAAATCCTTAAAAACATTCTTATCTATTTACTGAATTATCTTATACTTTCTATAATTACTTTGTTTTTCATGATATTTATTTTTCGACTTTAATTTTAGACTAATTTTTAAGCTTCCAACATAGTAATTTCTGGAGGTTATTGCAGAATTAATTATATAAAAGGACATTATTATCACAAAATTCAAGCATCAGCAAATAATTAAACTCAATACCTCCAGTTTCATAAATTAAAATCTACAGGAGGAAATCATATGTTGTTTGATTCTGATAAAACATTGTACTGTCTGTTATTTGTTGCAGTAATAGTACTGTTGGTTGGAAATCTAACTTGCAGTAACGCCGTAAGTGTTGACGACACAAGTTTTAATGCCACAGGCAATGTAATATCAACGGACAATGAATTAACGAATACAAACGATAAACCGATTATAACAGAAAAAAGTCTCAACAAGAATATAAAAACGGAAAACGTTAAACAAAACGGTCAATTGGAAGAAATCACATTAAGCACTGATGATATTGAATGCAATTATGGTGAGGTTGTAAACATTGATGTTACAACAGATCCGGAGGTTGACGAAGGTGTTCTAACATGGTATGTTGACGAAAGCGTCGTGGGAATACGCAACCTCAGTGAATCTGCCGCCAGCTATCCATTGATAACTAGCAGTTACCTGCCGGGCACCTATGAAATCATGGTAACATACAGTGCAGGTGAACATTATGCCAACACATTCACAACAGCTACACTTGAAATAAACAAGATTGCAACGGACATCTCAAATGTCTGCATGAATTTTGATTCAAACAATGACATTGGAGTAACGCTGAATGTTGTCGGTGATGACGGTGAAGTATTGGATTTTGGAACCTTTAACGTATATCATGACAACATATTGGTTGAAAGCATTGAAATGGAAGACTATGATGTTTCATTTACGTTGAATAAAACATTTAACATGGAACTTGTAACTTTCGAGTATCTTGGTGATGAAATTTATGATGATGTTTCAATGTATGACTTTGTTTATGTTGAAAAATTGGATTCCAACATTTATTTGCCGTACCTGAATGCTTATCAGTCCACTATCGTAAATCAGAGTCTCACATTCTACAGTGACAGGCCTATAAACGACGGCAGAGTCAACGTTTATGTTGATGGCGTGCTGTGCGAGAGAATACCTGTAAATTCCAACGAGGTTTACATTGTTGTTAACACGGGAAATTACGTTGCTGGAACATATCCGGTGTATATCGAATACGTTGATAGTGACGTTTATGAAGATGCACATTACCAAACGACATTAACGGTTAAGCAAATTAACACAACATTGTATTCTAACAATATAACAGCACATAAAAACGAGATAATTAATCTTAGAGCATCAGTATATAATTATGTTGATGAAACCGATGAGGGAATAGTGGAATTTTTCATAGACAACCAAAGCATAAAAACAGCACAGGTAACAAACACAACAGTATACGAAAACTACTATCTGGCAGATGAACTGGAATACGGAGTGCACGAAATAAAGATACTCTACTATGGAAGTCAAAAATATCTTCCAAGCAATACAACAGCACAACTAAACCTGACAAAGTACCCAAATTCATTATCACTGAGAAACTTCACACTGGATGATGATGGAAACATAGTGCTTAACATAAGGGCATACTCATACCAGAACACAGTAGACGAAGGAAAAATTGAAGTATACATCAATCAGACGCTGGTAACAATAAAAACAGTGACAGACAACATTACAACAGTCACACTGCCATCACAATACACGGCAGACAATGAATACCTGATTGACATAAGATACACAAACTCCACAAAATACGAGGATGCAAACCTGACGGCAACAATCAACCCAACAAAATACGAAACAAGCACACGTTTATACAACTTCATAAACAACGACAATATCCTAAACGTAACAGGCTACGTGTATTCAACAAACTATGCTCAGATAGATGAGGGAAGCATTGAATTTTATTTGAACAACACACTGATAGCCACGGCAAATGTTGAAAACAACCGTGCAAGCATACTCTACGACATGGACAACATGGAAGAAAAGCAATACACATTAAAGGCAGTCTTCAGCGGTTCAAGATCATATCGTCAATCAGAAAACTCAACAGAAATAAACTTTGAAATCAACAGGAAAACAGTGTACATCACAGCAAATAGCCAGATAAAAACATTACCCGGAAAAACAATCAACATCACAGCCAGCCTCACAGATTATGAATCTAACATAATAAACATAACAGCACAGGCCACAATCACAATACTAAACCAGACAATAAACACGAACTTCACGGAAGGAATTCTTAACATGGAATACCACGTAAACGGAACAACCCCCGAAGGAATATACATCATAACAGTCAATCTGGAACAGACAAAATACTATAAAAATGCTACACGCACAATAAGGTTAAACGTAGCAAAGAACAGTCCATACATAACATCCACAAACATCATAACATCCACAAAAGGAAATACAATTCTAATCAACGCAACATTAAACCTAAACAACGAAATATTGAATGAAAACATAACAGGAATTGTTAAAATCAACAATAAAACAGTCTATCAGGGAAAATTCATCAACGGACAACTGCAATACCAGTTAAGACTAACGGACAAATACACAAGCAACACATACAACATAACAATCAAATCCAAGGAAACAACATTCTATCACACAGCAGAAAAAACAATCACATTAAACCTCAACAACAAAAACACATACATAATCTCCAAGAACATAATATCAAAGAACGGTGAAAAGATAATCATTAACGCCACAATCTATGACAGCACAACCAAAAAACCGGTTAAAGGAACAAGCAAAGTTTGTATAAAAATCAATGAGGTAACACTTGACAACGTCTACGTGACAAACGGACATCTGGTATACTCCTACGTAAACAATTACTCAGCCAAAAACTATACAATACACATAATATACGGTGAAAATGGAGTATATAACCAATCAGAATGGACAGGCACACTTACAATAAAATCCACTCCATTAAGCATAAAGACAAGCAACATCAACACACAATCAGGTTCAACAGTGAATATCAGGGCACAAGTACTTGACGATAACGCTCCGGCAACAGACGTAATTAAAACGGCAATCAAGATAAACAACCAAACAATCATTGAACAAAACATTACAAACGGAATAATCGATGTTAACTACACATTACCTGATGAACTTCCGGCAGGTACACATAATCTCACAATCATTGCAGGAGATTCACGCAAATACACAGGCAACACCACAACTGCACAGCTGATAGTTACAAAAAGATACGCATACATAAATTCATCAGACATCACCGCAAACGCAAACACCACAGTAACAATACGGGCCAGCATACTTGACAGCCACGATAATCCCGTAACGGCACGTACCAAAGTCAACATAAAAATTGCAGGTAAAAACATCACGGACATTTACACGAACAATGGTATGGTGGAATTTAATTACACATTACCCTCAGACATGATAAAAGGAATTTACAGTATCATAATACAGGCTCATGAAAGTAACGAATACCTGCATGCAACAAAAAGCAGTATTTTACAAGTAGAATAAAAAATTATTCTACTTACAATCTTTTTTACATAATTCACTATTTTTAACGCAGCATTTTTGACTCCAAAAAATTAAAAAAATAAATAAAAACTATTTTAACTAGCAAATTCAAAGATATAATATTATACAGTATTTAAATTATATAATAAAAAGTATTGGAGGTCTATAATGAGAAAACATACGAAGGTATTGGTCATGATTGTATTGGTCTTATCGTTTCTGACAGTCGTATCTGCCAGTGACGTGAATGATACCAGTGATTTGACCGATTCAACAACAATTTCTCAAGACGACACTATAACTACGCAAAGTAATGTAGCAACTTCAAAAATTGAAAAGAAAGAAAAAAATACGGTTACAAAAGAGGAAACAGAAATAACAGAAGACGGTGATGACTGCTGTTCAGCAATCATACAGGGATATAATAACGACAGTACAATATCATTCAGAAGAGACAGTGCAAGTGCAGTAACATTGAACGTTACACATAACTCCACTTACATAAAACAATGCAAAGGATTAGGATCCTACTTCTTCCACGTATTAATCAGTGCCGACGGATGGCTGGTAGGTAATGGGGGAACAGATACGCCTGAAACAAACAAGGCCATAGAATCCGCAGCCATAA
>MVAA01000090.1:0-9040 GCA_003266105.1 Methanosphaera sp. rholeuAM6 | reverse complement strand
TACTTCATCCAATCATCCAAACTCATTGCAGCCAAAGACATGTACGGTGTTGAAAGACGTAACATAATGACATATTACTATAAAAGAACAAACTTCACTTCAAACGTTAAGGCCTACGCATCAAATGATGATGGAAGATACGTTAACATGAATACTAAGAAGTACGTGGATAACGTAAGAACAAACACCAAATTCATATCATCATCAGACATACCTACACTTGAAAAATGGGCGGGCATTGATGACGTAAACTTCAATTTTAAAGCAAAAACAGTTGTAACATCAAGTAATGTAAACACCAAAACAAACAAAGTATCATTAAAAGCTAACATTAAAGACGAATTTGGAAATCCGATTAACGTAGGTCGCGTATCATTAATCGTTAACGGTAAAGCAGTAAAACATAGTAACGGCAGCATAATTTATGCAAATGTTAAAAAAGGAGTAGCTACAATAACGTATACCATTTCAAATATCTGGAAATCAAATAGTTATAAATATTACTTCAAATACCTTGGATCAACCAATTATCAGGCAAAAACAGGTAACACTGCCACAATCAACATACCTAACATGGTAAATCTTCAAACAGTACATTCGGCTACAACAACTTATGCAACCAACCTTACAATTACTTCAAAAGTAACATTCACATCCAATAAGACAAATGTCAACGGAGGTTACGTTCTAGTTAAAATCAATGGAAAAACTTTGAAAAACAATGACGGAACTACAAAAACAGTGAATGTTAAAAATGGAGTTGCCAAGTATAACATTAAATTGAACAGCAGTTATTCGGCTAAAAAATATAACATTACAGTAGTTTATGTAAATGGAGCTCAAAGAGCAGAACAGAACAGTACCTTTAAAATAAACAAGATTACTGCGAATATTGCATCACCAACAGTTTCTGTTGATAAGAACCTTGTAACAGTAAAAGGAAGAATAGTGAATAACAATAACCTGAAGATTAAATATAATAATACAGTAACAGTTAAAATTGATGGAAAAACTCTAACTTATAATAGTGGTGCAACAAGGAAGTTCACAGTTAAAAACGGTTCAATAAACTTTAAATTTGTATTGCCGACAACATATAAGAAAGGTACTCATACAGTAACGCTTATCGTTCCTGAAATCAAAGAAACGTATGGTGTAAGAAAGAATGTTACTATGACAATAGCATAACATTATTCTTATACCCAAACAACTTTTTTTTTAATTTTTTTGTCACCATTTCTGATTATAACAATGCGAAAGATTTTGGTGGAATGTAAATTACATTGTCTTCACTTTCTATCTTTTCTGTTTTATTGGATACTATTATCCCATATTCTGATTTGTAATGATTCATTGCTTCTTTTATCTGTTTCTTGTCCTTTTTTCCTCGATCAACTTCGATAGGTACTGGTTTTCTAAAGTCCTTATGTAATATGAAGTCAACGTTTCCTTTCTTATTTGAATCATAGTGTAAGGTATATTCTTTATTATATGTAATAAATTGATGTAATTTACCAGCAACCATATTTTCCAGTAATATTCCTTCATATTGTGATATGATTTTATTAGGGTTTCCCATTGAACTTACTAATGCATTTTTCAAGCTGCTTGTTGCAAAATAATATTTCCATGATTTTCTTGTTCTTTTTGATGATGATCCATATGGTTCGCAATGGAAAATTATCTGTGTTTTTTCCAAGCAGTCCAGTATTGTTTTAACATTTGATGTTGATGTTTTAAGATAATTAGCTATTTTATCCATCGATGTATCATTTGAACTTTGTAAAGCCAAATATCTTATTGTTCTATTTGAATTTGCCTTATTTTCATCACTCATACTTTTGATTTTTTTCAAGTCACTGTCAATTACCTTCTCAACAATCTCAACTAAGTTGTCTTTAATATCACTTATATCTGTTTCATTATAGTTTACAGGGTATCCTCCATATAAGACATACCTTCTCCAGTCATTTTCAGTATATTCCACATTATTACTCAACAGGGTTTTTGTAAAAAATTCTCTCTTTTCGATTTCTTCTATATTTCCAGTATTCAATAGATTTTTGAAGTCTTCGCTATTGTTTTCAAAATCAATGTTGTATTTTAGTTTTATGTGTTGTTCATAGGATATTGGAGGTATTAATATTTTTTTAAATCTTCTTTTTGCATCCGCATTATCCTCCAGGTTTAATGCGGAAGAACCAGTAAAAATCATCAATATGTTTTCTGTTTTATCAAATAGTATCTTTCCTATTCGCGCCCAGTTTCTATCATATTGTGCTTCATCAATCAGTAAGAATATTTTTTTTTCCAACATGCGAGGAGTAATTTGGTGATGATTTTTTAAATAAAGCTCTATGATTTCCCTTAAGTTACATTCAGTAATATCATCAATATCATCACATGTTAAGTATAGTATCTGGTTAATCGGTATATTTTTTTCCTTGAATAAGTATTCATAGATCTGATATAATAACGTTGTTTTTCCTACACCTCTTATTCCAGGTAATACTAGGAATCTTTTATGAGTTTCTTCTTTATCAATGTAATTGTCAATTATTTGTTTAATTTGATAATATTCTTCACGATATTCAAATTTAACATTATTTTTTGATGTTTTTTTGTTGATTGTGGATGGTATTTCACTTAAGTTTTCTTTTATCAAATTTGATAGTATGTCCTCTTTTTCTATCATCTTAATCACTAATAATTCATATGATATTCATTATTAAAATATTTATTCATCCATTTGAATAAAAATTTTTATACAATATCATAAAATAATTTGTATTTTTTATTAAATTTTTATTATTTTGGATATTCTATCTTCTTTTTCTAAAAATAATTTTTTTCATGTTTTTTATTCATTTTTTTTTTCATTCAATTATTTGAATAAAAATATATGTTATTTTATTCTATTATTTGAATAAAAAATTTCATTGTTAGAATATCATTAAATCAGCAATGCTGTTGCAATTTAAATTTTGAGTAAAGTTAACTATTATTAACTCTTCCAGGGATGCCAGTGTTGCTATTATACATAATATTACTATTATGGTCTTTGTTGGAATTAATAGCAATAGGAAGGGTAGCAATATTATGCATGCTCCTGTTAACTTGTTTAAAATTGTATGAACCATTACCAGTTTTTCATGTTTTTTAAATCCGATGAAGATGGATGACATTCTAATTAGGAATATTATTATAATCCATAATACAGTGCTACTGTTAAGATTTAAAATTGGTATCAGAACTGTTATTAATGATATGAAGAAGAGGATATCTGCAATGGAATCTAGTTTTGCTCCAAAATCCGTGCTCAATCTGTAATGTCTTGCGATTAGTCCATCAAGAATGTCACTAGCTCCACAGATGATAAAGATTGTGAAAAAGGGTAAGGATAATGGTTGTGTAAATAACATCAATACGGATAGTGCAATCCGTGATAATGAGATATAGTTGGCTAGGTTTTTCATGTTAACAGTATTTCCTCATAAAGTGTAGTTAAAATTTAAGTTTTAGTTCGTTTTCATTTATTTTTCCGTATAGGTCTTCTTTTAGCCAATGTTTTTTGCATGCTACATGTTCGAGTAGAACGCATTGTGGCGGTATTTTCATGTTGCTTGCCTTCCATCCGCCCGAGATTAGGTTGAGAACACATGTTATGCCTATTATTCCCAGTTCTTCTTGGTCTTCTTTTTTTGCTTTTTTGAATGCTGTGGATTCATGGGAGACTATGTATACTTCATGTTCTGAATATTCTCTGCTTATTTTGTAGACGTTGCAGTTTGGGTTGCAGAATGTGCATACCTGACCCAGCCTTTCTTCTTTTGCCCGGCAGTTTTTGTTGTTTGCGTTCATGCATGATGGCAGTATTATTGCTTTTCTTGTTCTTTTATCATATTCTTCCTTGAATATCCTATTCATTATCTCTGCTCCAAGCATGTTTAAATGATATTCAAGTTCATGACCATGGTAAAATATCACATCTTCCTCCATTAAATGACTGTTCCCATTATTTTCTAGATATTCATCTAAATTACATGTATATTCCCCAAGATATTTTTCACTATTTTCACAAAACCATTTTGTTAGACTGGGACAATCATCAAGGTCATGTTCAAAACTTCTAAAGTGAGGAATTTGATCCATGTAATCTCCTGTCGCTTCCAGGAAATTAATCAGTAACTCCAGATTGTCCTTGCTTAGCTTTTCATTATTTTTCTTGAAAGGTTTCAACAGGAATTTTGTCAATAGTTTTCCCCTTAGTTCATCAATGAATATTTTATCCTCAGGGAATGCTCTTCTGTATTCTGCCAGGTTTGCCAGTGCCTGGTGTATGTTGCTGTTCAAGTCAAGGGATGTTGTACCATATAAGTACCAGTATACTCCAATGCACAATGCTTCCAGTGTTTCTTCATCGTCTTTGAAATGGTATTTTCTGGAATATTCTAGAAAGTCATCTCCAAAACTTTTCACATTTCTGTAGTAGTCACTGTCCAGTTTGTATGGAAAGAATGTTTTATCCATCTTTTTTCACCTTTATGCATTCTAATAGGAATTGTGCGTGAGCTTCTGCTTCCTGGAAGAAGTTGTCCAGTGAGCTTTGTGGGATGTCATCATATTTTGCACATATTTCCAGAAGCAGGTATATTGGGAAACTGTAGTATTCCTTTGCCAGTAGTTTTGGATTGCAGTCTTTACGGATTATTCCTTTTTCCTTTAGTATTGTGAAAAATCCGTTCCAGAATATTAGTGGTTTTACAAGTATTTCGTTTTGGAAGAAGAGTCTTATGTTTTCGTTGTAGTGCATTTGGATGAATATCAGTTTCCATATTTTCAGGTTTTTCTCCTGTGACAGCATTTCCTTTATTGCTTCGGATCCTTTATGGTAGAATTCTTCCGGGTTTTCCACTAGTATGTTGTTGTCTGCCGTTAGCATATAGTCTTTGCTGTTTAGTAGTTCATCGTATTTGAAGAGGTCTGTGAAGTATTCGAATATGTCCATTAGTATTGCTTCTTTTGAAGGGTAGTGACTGTATATTGAGCTTTTNNTCAAATATTTTTTCTTTAGTATTCATAATTACCTACCTACCGTTCGTTAGGTATATTATATTTTCAATACTATATAAACTTAAGCACAAAAACATCTTGCTGAATATATGGGAATAACCATTTTTAAAATTTAAATATCAATGAGAATTACATACTTCTGTAAGGATACACTTTTCGTTCTTTATAATAATTTTTTAACCAATACTTTAGAATAGAATCAGTAATCTCATATTTTCCATTATTTAATTCTATCAATATTTTGTTTTGAAGACTATTAAGGGAATGACTTATTGAACCACTAGTCACATTTAATGATTTTGCTATATCAACACGTTTCAAAGGTTCATCAATTAAACTAGTGATAATTCTTTGTTCTTGATAAGTCAATTTACCCCACTGGTTTATTAAATGTGTACCTAGAATAGGTAATGATTTTTTAAAATATTTAATAATTTTTTCTTCATTCATTTTTTCATTAACCGGTAACAATTTGGCAAAAATGTTTATATAAAAAGGAACTCCTTTCGTACAGTTATAAAATCTTTTTATACCATCTTTTGTAAACTGTAAATCAGAAGCATTATTTTCTAAATAGTTTTTAGTTGTTACGTAATTAAAAGGTTTAATTTCAATAGTTAATATTCTGCCACCAAAAGCTCCTTCCTTACCTGCAATATCTTCAATAAGTTTGTCCTTTAAGCTCATACTTCCTGAAAATAGATATGCAACATTTTTTTGTGATTGAACTTTACTTCTTAAATACCAAAGAAATGCATCCATTTCATCATCCAAATCTTTTATATTCTGAAATTCATCAAAAAATATGAACACGCCTTTAATTTCATCAGAATATTCTTCATATAACTTTTGCGGCAAATTCATTACAAACTCAGATAATTTTGGATAATCTTCTTCTAAGGAGGTAATAGGGATAGGTATTCCTTCAAAATTTAGTAATTTATCAATTTTTATATTTTGTGTTCTGATAATTTTTTTCAATTTTTGATTTAATGTATTTAGTCCTTTTTCTTCTGCGGAATTAATTAATTCATTATAAATTATTTTTATTATATCCATTCGTTGTAATTTGCCCATTTGATATGTGTTTGATGAAGTTAAATTCACATAACATATAAGATAATCTTTTCCCAGATCTTTTTTTAATTTTTTCATTAACACAGTTTTACCAACGCCTCTTACTCCAGTTAAAAGTATGGTTGGTGATGAACCGTATCTTGTACTATCTAATAGTCCACTAATGAATTCAATATCGCTTATTCTATTGTAAAATTGTTTATCTGTTAATTCTTCATCAGAACCCCATGCTATATCCATCATCATCATTAACTCCTTTTTGGATGTATTATATAATACATTATATAAAATATATTATAAATATATTACATATTGTAAGTTACAATACATATTAATTATATTGTAAATACGTTACTTATTGTAAGTTACAATACATATTAATAAATCAATAATAATCGTGTTATCCCAGACAAAATTATTTAATGTTTATTGTTGTTTGGCAATACTTTTTTTTTATTTTAGGGGGGGGGACAATATCCTTAATTGCTGAAGATATGATGAATTAAACGACAATAAATAAAATAATAAAATGTTATAAAAAATAGGGAAGGGGGTGAACGACAACTCTCATTAAAGATAAATCTTTTTCACATAAAAACAGTAATAAGGTAATTATCTAAAATATTCATTCCTGGCTTCAACCATAGCTTTAACATTATTTAAAGGTGTTTCATAAGCAATATTACAACTGGGACCTAAAATATCAACGTTCTTATCAAGACATTTCACAGATTCCATTTTAACTTCATCTACACTATTCAAAAGCAACTCACCAATAGATATGTTACCACAAATAATGCTATTGCTACCAATCTTTTCTTTAACTTCCCGTGCATAGGCAATATCAACTTCCTGGGAAATGCTTAAGCCTTCATACCCGCAGGAAAGCATATTCTCTAAATTGGAATTGGTATCACCACAAATATGTAAGACTCCGGGAACATTCATTGTGGAGGATAACTCAACAAGATACGGTTTAACCAGATCATCAAAAAGTTCGGGCTTCAAAATTCTTGCAGTGGAACTGGGATCATTCACAACGATACAGTCAACACCAATATCCTCATAAAATTTTATTTCATCAATCAACACATTATTAATCTCTTCCAATGCATCATCTATTTCAAGATAATCCGAATTTAACATTTTAATAACCTTGCCCAAATCAACAAGATCAGTTAATATGGTAAATGCACCAGTAACTTCCCCGATTACAGGAACATTTTTATCGTCATATTTGTCATGAATAATCTTGGCCGCTTTTTCAATGGTGGGAAACTGTCCCTTACAAATGAAATCATCGGGAATCTTAATATCTTCAGGTGAACTGTATGGAGCTTCAGTAACAACCGGGGTAAGCGTTCCCTCCTGTCTTTCAACAATATGATTAAAAGATTCTGCTTCAAACCACAAGTCAAGAGGTATTGTTATCCCTTCAATACCTGTATACTCATATAATGAAGATGCAACTTCGGCCATTTTTTCAGCATCATGACAGGCTTCATCAAATGAAGTATTTGCTCTTTGAAGCAATTCTACCGTTAACACGGAGGGAAATGCTGTAACGGGGGTCTTTTCACATTCTTTGCCATTCAATGCATTTAAAAAGTTCTCTTTAATATTCATAATAAACACTCATTAATAATTATTCCACTTATTTCCGGAAACATTTGAAAGTCATAATCTTGTTTGTAATGTTTTAAGCTTGAGGGTGGTCCTTCTTATTGAAAACATTATAGTTTAACATATCTAATATTATTTANNTAACTGATTTAATTTAAACTTTTAATAATATTAAATCTTTAATGTCTATCAGTGTTGGGTGCTCTTCGTTATTTTAAAATTTATTCCCGCCGAACTTGAAAAATCGTTAAAGATAATTATTGTCTCAGATAAAGATGTTTTTTCAAAAAACTGAAATAGTATTAATTTGGTATTTCAAAAAACTTGATGTTGGCATAAACTTCTTTTTTCCAACTGTTCTAATACTATTTTTCTTTTTTAAAATCTTTTTTTGTCAGGTTTCAATTTGTTTATAAAAGAAGTGGTTAGGAATAAGATTAAAATTTTTCATGTTTTGATCTTATTCATCTTTTTTTGGGTGTTTATTAGGGGGGATCGTGTTTTAAGCGACAGTTAATGTGGTTTTGCTGCTGGTGTATGAGTTGTAGTTTGCACTTCCACCATAGTATACATTGTATTTTATGGTTTTGGCTGTTATCATTTCACTGTATGTGTATGTTCCGTTGGAGTCTGTTTTTACGTATATTGCTTTTCCGTTTATGTTTACTCTGATTTTACTGTTTGCGAGTTTGTTGCCGTTTTTGTCTATGAATGTTCCTGTGATTGTGAAGTTTCCTTTGTTGTATTTTACTTCTGTTGTTATGATTAGATCCTGTTTGGTTACGTTGAATGTTGTGTTTGTCGTGTATTTTGCGTAGTTTGCGTTACCAGTGAATGATGCTGTTACGTTGTTTACTCCCGTCTTGTTGGTTTTTAGTGTTAGACTCCATGCTCCGTCGTGGTCTGTTGTTACGTATGTTGAATAACCGTTAACGTTTACTCTTACTTTACTGTTTGCTATTGCTTTTCCGTTTGAGTTTTTGAATGTTCCTGTGATTGTCACGTTATCTCTGAATTGAGTTGTTGCTATTTTGTCGATTGTGATTATTGCCTCGGTCTGTGTTATCTCGAATGTTGTGCTTGTTGTGTATGTGTTGTATGTTGTTCCATTGTATGTTGCTGTTATGTTGTTTGTTCCTAGTGTAAGTGTTTTTATTTTGAGTTTCCATACTCCATTGGTATCGGTTGTTACTGTGTTGTCTGCTCCGTTTATTTTTACAGTTACTTTTTGTCCCTTTATGCCGATTCCATGAGTGTTTATTAGTTT
>MVAA01000032.1 GCA_003266105.1 Methanosphaera sp. rholeuAM6 | reverse complement strand
GACAAAGGTTTTGATAAGGTTAATGACATAACCAGGATATACTGAACTGATTAAATATATTATACTTTATTTACTCTTTTTTCTTAAACTCATATAATAACTTTCTTTTTTAAGTTCCTCATTATTTGTTCGATCAGGACTGGATACAATTCCCATAACATCATTAAAAATGTCCGTACTGCTTTCATCTTCAAACATTATTATTTCTTCCGTGACAGGTTTATTCTCTTTATTGGGATTATACTATTAACACATCAATCATTTCAAAAATTTCATTGTAGAATATCCTCATAATGTCCAAATCTAATTTAAAATAGAGCAGAGTTATCTGAGGATATGTTCAATTAAACGAATAATAATTACATTATTTTACTCAATCAAACGAACAATAATATATGTTTTTTATTCGATATACCTGAATATTTATATTGTTTAATAAACATAAATAATAAGTAAGTGATAACATGAATGAAAATATTGCTCCATACATTATAAAAGAGATTAATGAGATACCAATGGTTTTAAATCGACATTTACGTTCAATACATAATATAAAGTATCATAAACGTGATGATTTTTATAATCTGAAATTACGCATGGATAATTTTATTGAAAAAAAGAGTGATAAACGATTTTTTATAATGCCTGGACTTAGAGGAGTGGGAAAAACAACGCTGTTATTTCAGTGCTATGAATATCTCATTAAACAAAAGGACATCCCAATATCCGATATTTTGTACCTGTCTTGTGATTTCATAAACAGCATAAGTCCAACAAATATAAGGGAAATTATAGAAACATACCTTAAAACCGTTCATAATACTACTCCACGATTACTGAATAAACCTGTATTTGTCTTTCTAGATGAAGTTCATTATGACAAGACATGGGCATTGAATGCCAAAATCATATATGATCAATCTCCAAATATTTTCATGATATTCACCGGATCATCCTCATTGCATCTAAATTATAATGCCGATACTGCAAGAAGAGTAGTAACATATCCCATACTGCCACTAAATTATTCACAACATCTGAAATTGAAATATGGTTACACCAGTAATATTTCAGATAATTTAATTAACCTTATATTTAAAGATGAAATTGAATCAGCACAGGAAAAAGAAGAGAAAATCAATGAAGATTTGATTAATTTGCAGGACTATGTTGAAAGTGATTGGGATGATTATTTTAGGTATGGTTCATTCTGTTCAACATTGAATGAAATCTATAAGGAGGACATAATCTCTTCATTATGGTCAACAATCTCAAAAATTATAACAAATGATATTGCATCCGTATATAATTTAAACAGAATTTCACAGGAAAATGTATATAGGGTACTATTGCTTCTTGCTTCACAAAAACCGGGACAAATAAGTCAAAATAAAGTAGCATCATCATTAGGAAAAAGCACAAGCACCATTAATCATATCTTTGAAATATTAGAAAAAACACAACTGCTTTTCCATTATCAGGCCTATGGCGGATCCAACAAGAAAGCAAGAAAATCATGGAAATATTATATTGCAACGGCCAGCTTAAAAAATTCAATTAATGAAAAATTTGGAAACACAAGCATTAATCAGCATGATTATAATGGAATTTTACTGGAAAACATGATTGCTTCAACATTATTTAATTTAAACCAAAGTCAAAAGATTCCAAGATTCAACACCTACTATGATTCAAGCAATGGTGGAGTGGATTTCATAATCCAGAAGGAATTTGAAACAGCCATTCCAATAGAAGTAGGTCTGGGTAAAAAAAACAATAAACAAATTAAAAAGGCAATGAATAAATTCGGAAGTAATCATGGAATACTAATATCCAATCGAACAAAAAAGATTGAAGAAAAGAATGGTATTGTTTATATAACACCAAAAACATTTTCATTCATATAAGCTGAGACTTGGCATAAATTATTTTTGATAGAAAAAAAGTATTACCTTTTTTTTACATAATGCATTCTTTTCTTTTCATATAAATAATTATTTTTTTGCCTTTGTTCAAATCAAAATAAATATTTGCAACACTATTTTTTTATTCTTTGGTTCAGCATTGGAAAATATTATAATAAAACATAACATAATATAAAAGTATTAAATAAACAAACAAAAAGATCGTTATGTCAAGTACCCGGTTATGAAAAAAAGATAAGATAAATAAAAAGTTTTATATTATACACTTTTTAATGCATT
>MVAA01000138.1:628-3889 GCA_003266105.1 Methanosphaera sp. rholeuAM6 | reverse complement strand
TATAAATGGAATTGATAGAAAATGTGGAAAGTAGAAAGGAAAATAACCATAAAGGTAGACGACAAAGACATACTTGTCAAAATATATTATGACAACAGATTAAAAACCAGTTGGAAAAAACAAAGACTTATTGATAGTGTTTTTTTGCGAGTACCACCAGATACAAGCGATGAGGAAATAACAAAACGATTGAACACCCCATTTTACAAAGAATGGGTAAAACAAGTTGAAAAAAACAAAAAACTAATTTCTAAATGGGATAATTATCTTGAACAACTGGAATTTAAATTACAAAACAGAACGGAAGAAGAATTAAGAGAAATTATAGAAAAATATGTCGCAAAGTATGAAGACGAATTCATACGACCAAAAATATCCATCAGATCAATAAACGGAGTATGGGGGCGGTGCAGTAAGACTAAAGACAAACTAACATTCGCACCAGATATGAAATATATATCCGAAGAGTATATTGAATTCATAGTGTACCACGAAATGATTCATACATACTGTCTTAATCACAATCCACCATTCTATAGGAAAATGGCTGAAAGATATCCTAACTGGAAAGAAATGGAGTCTAATTTAAGAATGTGGGAATATTTACTGGAAAAAAACGATATAATAACAATAACAGAAAAGTGAGGTATCAAATAACAAATTATGTGTAGTGTAAGTAAACAATACGGAACAGCCGGAATAAATGTAAAAGGAGATAAAACTGACGAAAGTAAGGAACGTAGAAACGTTAGAACCATTAACGGTCGTTCATAAAAAACTCAAAATAACAAAGGTAATTAGACTATAAATGGAATTGGTAGAAAATGTAGAAAGTAAACAGGAAAATAACGCCACAAATCTTTGGAGAAATAGAAATATTGGTCAAAATAATCTATGATAAAAACCTGAAAACCGGAATAAAAAGACAAGGAATTATTAATGGAGTTTTACTGAGAGTCCCTCCCAATACAACAGACGAATTCATAATCAAACGATTAAAAACTCCCAATTATAAAGATTGGATACTTCGATGTCATCATACACAATGGGAAATAAATCATCAAGACGAAAAGTTAAGGGAATTGGGATTTGAACTGGAAGACAGGTCAATAGATGAATTAAGAGAAATTATAGAGAAATATGTCTCCAAATATGAAAAGGAATTCATACGACCAAAGATATCCATCAAACCAATAATTGGAGTATGGGGAAGGTGCAGTAAGAGTAAAGACAAGTTAACGTTCAATCCGGTAATGAAATACATCTCAGAGGAATTTATAGAGTTCATAGTTTACCACGAAATGGTACATACATACTGTTTAAATCATAATCCACCATTTTACAGAAAAATGGAAGAACGATATCCGGATATGAAGGAGATGGATAAAAAACTGGATTACTGGTCTTACTTACTTGAAAGAAACGAGATATTTTTCTAAGACAACAAAAACCGAAAAATAAGGAGAATTAATAACAGGATAGGAGTAGTGTAACTAGAGCTTTTAGTACTGCAGGTTCAAAAAAAAGACTCAAAAATAACAAAGGCAATAATACATAACT
This sequence comes from Methanosphaera sp. rholeuAM6, assembly GCA_003266105.1. Lineage (GTDB taxonomy): Archaea > Methanobacteriota > Methanobacteria > Methanobacteriales > Methanobacteriaceae > Methanosphaera. The sequence continues at coordinate 2,329 of MVAA01000138.1, read as the reverse complement.
GGAATTGATGGAAATGTGGAAAGTTGAAAGGAAAATCAAAGTTGAAGTGGATGACAATGAAATATTAGTCAAAATAACCTACGACAACAGATTGAAAACCGGTTGGAAAAGATGGATATTAATCGATAGTGTTTTTTTTAAGAGTACCCCCAGATACAAGTGATGAAGATATAAGAAAACGATTAAACACGCCTTTTTACAAAGAATGGGTAAAACAAGTTGAAAAAAAAACAAAAAAATATATCGCTTCGTGGGATTATCATCTTGAACAACTGGGTTTTGAATTACAGGATAGAACGGAAGAAGAATTTAGAGAAATTATTGAAAAATATGTTGCAAAGTATGAAGACGAATTCATACGACCAAAGATATCCATCAGACCACTCAACGGTGCATGGGCAAAATGCAGTGGAAGTAAAGACAAACTCACATTCTCAACCGAAATGAAATAGATATCGGAATACATAGAATTCATTGTCTATCATGAAATGATCCATACATACTGTTTAAACCATAATCCACCATTCTTTCGCAAAATGAAAGAACGATACCCTAACTATAGACAAATGGACCGTGAATTAAGAATGTGGGAATGTTCACTGGAAAAAAACGACATAATAGTAATAACAGAAAAGTGAGGTATCAAATAACAAATAACGACTAGTTCATCAAAAACTCAATTACGGGAGCAATTAGACATATTGTGGGATGATATATATGAAATACAAATTCAAGAAGGACAAGACATTATATGTTGATATTGATGGAAAAAATTACAAAGTAAACATTGTATATGATAAACGAATAAAAAAACATAGAAGATTATTCGCCCATGACCATATAGCGCTAAGATTACCTGAAGGTACATCTGACCAATGGGTTTATGATTATTTCAGTCATTGGAGGCCAAGGTCATGGGTTAAGGAAAAAGATAAATTGAATCAGGAATTGATTCCTAAATTTCAAAAAGAAATCAGGGAAAAAAATCTGAAATTAGAACCAAAATCATTGAATGAACTAAAACAGATAGTGGAAAAATACATTGATAAATATGAACCAATGTTCCAACGACCAAAAAAGGTTTATTATAAGGAATTGTATGGATCTTGGGGAAATTGTAGTAAATCTAAGGACAAACTTACATTTAACCTGTTGTTGATGTACTTTCCAGAGAAATATATAGAACATGTTGTGTATCATGAAATGATTCATACATATTGTTTAAATCATAATCCTCCCTTTTATAGGGAAATGGAGAAGGTATATCCTGACTGGAGAAAATGGGAACATGATTTTAAACTACTTCTATATCTGTTAGATACCAATGAACTATATTCTTGGATAAACTGATTTCAGAAGGAATAATAAAACATAAAGGAGAATCAAAACAATAACTTATGGCTAGTAAATATTCTGAATATGGAAAATCTATGCATAATGCTTCTGATGCTAAAGAAATTAAGGGAGGGATGATGAATGTATCCGTTAGACTACGAATCATTCAAAAACAGGATACTTGAAATGTTCCTGAAGGATGATGAAATAATATATGGGAAGAAATACACACGGGAGGAAAAACAGGAATTTATAGACGCCAACACATTTGACTACCATCAGGCTTATGAAGATGAATGTAAGGATTATGACAATGGCGACAGAACTGTATTTGACAATGATAATTTAAGGACTTATCTCTTCAAC
>MVAA01000138.1:0-605 GCA_003266105.1 Methanosphaera sp. rholeuAM6 | reverse complement strand
TTAAGGACTGCCATGACATTTACGGTGATGACAGACAGACCACCCTTGATGACTTGAACAGGGCATTGGGGGAGGATTCAACATTAATCAGTTCAGAATACAGAAAATACTGTGATACTTATGACAAAACAGTAAACAGGGATGAAATGCCAAAGAATTATCCGTTCAATGATGTTTCAAATGCTGTTTACAACATAAGAATGTGGTTGTACTTTTAAACATCAGCGGTTCAACACTTACAAATTAATTTACAAAGAGTTTATGAGGGAGGATAATTATGACAAAAGTTAAGGAAATATTGGATCAGTTCAATCTACCCAATGATATGAGGTTCTCAGATGAAATGGAAAATGTGGACATAGGAAACCATACCTTCACAGATATGGAAGAAAAATATGACGGTTACGTCTTGGAATTTACGAGCAAGGATGATAAAAACACTATCCTAAGACTCAACGATGACAGAATGGCCGTGGTGTTGCTTGAAATACAGGATGATGACAAGGTCAAGGCTACAAGCTGGAGATATGGTCAGAAATTCAGTGATACATTTACCCGTGAAGAAATGGATGTATGAATAAAAAGTTTATAACAAGATATAAAAT
>MVAA01000013.1 GCA_003266105.1 Methanosphaera sp. rholeuAM6 | reverse complement strand
CTACAAGATGGGGAGGTTCAAAAAAACAAACAAATTGTAGATGATTATTTTAAAAACAATATTCCACAGATTAAACCAGTACATTCGCAGGCAACATATTTGTTATGGCTTGATTGTACACAGTTAAATGTCAAATCACGAGAATTAAACAATTATCTTAACGACAAAACAGGACTGTTACTGTCACCGGGAATCCAATTCGGAGAAAATGGTGATAATTTCTTAAGATTAAACATAGCCTGTCCCAAGGAAATGTTACTTGACGGTCTAAAACGATTAAAACAGGGAGTTTATGAATTAAAGGATTCATAATTTTCAATAATAATATTCAAATAAAATATTTTAATAATAATTAACATATTAATCATTAATAACCTAATAGTGGAGAAATCAAAATGTATGCTGAAGATACAATATTGATAGGAGTAAATGATAATACTACAGTATCATTATCTCCTAAATTAGCAAATAGGCATGGAATGATAGCTGGAGCAACAGGTACTGGAAAAACAATCACTCTTAAAGCATTAGCAGAATCTTTTAGTGACATGGGAGTACCTGTCTTCTTAGCAGATATGAAGGGTGATGTGTCCGGATTATCTAAAGTTGGAGTAGGAAATGAGAAAATAACACAAAGGGTAGAAAAATATGATTTGAAAAGTAAAGGATTCACATTTAAATCATATCCTGTGGAATTCTGGGACTTGTTTGGAGAAAAAGGATTACCTATTCGTGTAACAATATCTCAAATGGGTCCAACATTACTCTCTAAAATATTGAACTTAACAGATGCTCAAGAAGGTATATTGAACATAGTTTTCAGAGTTGCTGATGCGGAATCTTTATTGCTGATAGATATTAAAGATTTAAAATCAATGATAAACTATGTAGCACAAAATAGGGAGAAATATGAACCAGAATATGGGGCAATATCAACAAGATCTGCAAACACGTTAATACGTTCATTACTCACACTAGAAGAGCAGGGTGGAAATCAGTTCTTTGGAGAACCAGCATTGGAATTGGAAGACTTCATACAATGTGATGATGAAGGAAGAGGAATAATAAACATCATGGATGCAGTAAAATTAACGTTAGCACCTGAATTATATTCAACATTCCTATTATGGATGTTAACAGAAATCTATGAAAAGTTTCCGGAAGTTGGTGATATTGAAAAACCAAAATTTGTATTTTTCTTTGACGAGGCACATTTATTGTTTGATGACATGAATCCCGTATTCCAGAAGAAAATTGAACAGGTAGTAAGATTGATACGTTCAAAAGGTGTAGGATTATACTTTATCTCCCAAAGTCCTGCTGACATACCGGATGTAATATTATCCCAGCTTGGAAATAAGATACAGCATGCTCTAAGAGCATACACACCAAAAGATCAAAAAGCAGTCAAGGTAGCAGCCGAATCATTCAGGGCAAATCCTAATTTCAATACAACTGAGGAAATATCCAATCTTGGTATAGGGCAAGCATTAGTATCAGTACTTGATAAAGAAGGAGTTCCTACTATAGTAGAAAAGGTAGATATAATACCTACACAAAGTAATACGGATGCAATAGATGATGAATATAGGAATGAATTAATCAACATATCCGTATATAATGACAAATATAAAGAAGCATTAGATAGGGAATCAGCATTCGAGCTTTTACAACAAAAAATAGATGAATCTAATATTTCAAGCATTCCTGAAACTCGTTCACAAGAAGATCAGCAACAGATTCTTAATCAACAACAACCAATGGACTTTAATCCTCAAAACAATGCAGATACTCAAGCACAACCAAATCAAGCAGAACAGGAACAAAAAGGATTTTCTATACAGGATACTATAGGACAGACTGTTGGCAACATAGATCTGGGTAAAGTTGCAACTCAGGGTACCAGTAAGACACGTTCCGGAAAGACTGGAAAATCCGAAGTTGAGAAAATAGCTTCAAGTGCAGCAAATACCGTGGCAAGAGAAGTGTCACGTCAATTAATCAGAGGAATATTTGGACAACTCAAACTATAATTCAGTATATTTGGTTGATTTTCCACGACTTTTATTAACAGGATATTTTTCCTCATTTTTTTCTATTTTTCTTAACATAATCTCCTTAACATCAACATCCATTGTAATAGCCATTAAATATGAGTATATTAGAACATCTGCCAATTCTTCTTCAACATCTTTAATTTTATAATCATTATTCCATTGAAAATTTTCTAAAAGTTCTCCAGACTCAATGGAAATGGATTTGGCTAAATTTTCAAGACTTTGGAATTGTTTCCAATCTCTGTCATCTCTAAATTTTATGATTCTATTTATTACTTCTTCCATAATATCACATTTTTTATTTAAGTAAATTTTCGATTATTCAATTCATAAGTAAAATTATATTATTTGTTATTTACATATCAATTAATATAAGAATTTTTTGTAAAGAATATTTTTTTATCAATTATTCTAATTAATTATATTTTTTCACAGGGATTTTATGGAAAAACGTTCTAATTTAAACTTTAATAATGTATTTAACACTTTACAACAGAACCTGCTGGATATGGGTTTAAGAAATAACTTATTAAACTTTAAAGAGGTTGCTAGAACAATCCCTATTGTTGATATAAGTCTTTTGGATTTATATGATTCTCTAGTTTTGAACAAAAATAAACTGGCTTTTAAACCAAAATCATCATCAAAGGATTCAGAAGATGCCGTATGGTCCATACCTGTAGAATCAAATGATGAGGATGAATTACAGCTTCAGACAACACTTACGGAAAAGGAATTGCAGAAACGGTTATTTTCATTGTTCCAATATTATAAGACAACTATCCAGGATTTAGGATATAATAACTTATTCTTAGCTTTAGGATTTGTTGAATGGAAACAAGCAAAGGACAATATGGTTCATAGAGCACCATTGGTTTTGATTCCTATTGAAATATCAAGACGTTCTGTTGGTTCACCATTTAAAGTTCAATGGACAAGGGAAGATATTTCATTAAATTTATCATTAAAACATAAATTTCAGGATCAAGGGATAATTATACCAGAACAGGAGAGCATAGAATCTAAAAATGATTTATTGGATTATATTGGTAAGGTCAAAAGGGCAATAGAATTCAAGAAAGGATGGAAAGTAATTAGTAAAATATACATAAGCACTTTCAGTTTCAAAAAATTTGTAATGTATAAGGATTTAACGGTAGAAAACTGGTCCGATATAGAAAGTAGTGAAATAGGAAGACTATTCGGATTAAGTGAAGTAAATAATTTTGATTCATTTGACATTAACACTATAGATGAAAACCTAAATCCTAAAGAAGTATATAACGTAGTTGATGCAGATTCATCACAGATAGCAGTAATAGAAGATGCAAAAAAGGGTAATAGTCTGGTTGTTGAAGGACCTCCAGGTACTGGAAAATCTCAGACCATTGTGAATTTAATATCCGAATTACTGGCAAACGAAAAGAAAATTTTATTTGTCAGTGAAAAGATGGCTGCACTTGACGTTGTTAAAAAGAGAATGGATTCCATAGGTCTTGGAAACTATTGTCTGGAATTACACAGTAATAAAACAAGAAAAAGAGCTTTTCTTGATGATTTAAACAAATCACTATTACAGGATAAGGTTTCCGTAGAGGATTATGAAGATTATGATAAACTCAAACAGTCTATAAGTAAACTTAACGAATATAGTGAGCTCATTCGTTCAAAATACGGTGACACCAATCTTACAATATATGATTTAATTGGTTTGTATGAATACAAGTATCAGGAATTGGAAAAGTATGGTCAGAGAGTTTACAAGTTCAATCTACCTAGCCTTAAAAAATACAATCCACAAAAACGCTCAGAGCTACTTTCAAACATAGACCAAATAGCAGAAATATACAAATTAATTAACCCAATTAAAGATAATCCATGGAACTATACAAACATAGACTATATTTCACCGGATGATATAGATAACATTAATTTTAAATCATCAGAAATAGACAGTCACATGGAACACATACAACATGAAATTGAAGAATTCAGTCAAAAAACCAACCTCAAACAACCAACAAAGTATGGTGAAATAGGCAAGTACATACAACAGGCAAAACTAACCTTATCCGACCAGGACTATTCAACAGAAGAAGACAAGTTAAAAACAATAGTAAAAAAAGTACAGGAATATCAGAATAATTTTGATAACAAAATCGATGTAACAAAAATCAAAATTGAACCAATCAAAGAACGTTTGGATGAACTTTTACTGCAAACAAAAACTCTGGAAATATCATCAGATATAATGTTCCACCATGAAGTTAGAATATTATTATCAAACATTAAGGAAGCATCAAAACTGCTCCAGGATTCACCAGTAAAAAGAGCATTAAACGATCCGGAAATAGTACAGAAATTCTACCAATTCAGAGCAAACAAGGATTCGTTTACAAAATTCATGAACAAGGATTATAAAAAATCCAAAAATGAACTTAAAAGTTACTATTCACAGGATGTAAATGATGATACAATAACAGAAGACTTTGATAATCTGCTCAAGTGGAATGATGAAGTTAACGCAGTAAAAAACAAGGTACTGCCTTACACTAATTCAAACTCATTAACTACAGAGAAAATCATATACGAAATGGAAAAACTTCTCACGATATTCGATGAAATAAATGATATAAATCATAAGGTAGCAAAAATATACAAAAAAGAATACTTCAAAACGCTTGATGATTTGGAATATCATGTAAACCAGTTATACAAACAAAAGCAACTGAAAAAATTCATTGATGACCACGATAAAACAGCCAAAAAATACTTTAAATCATGGAAAAATGTGGACACCGACTTCTCAAAACTAGCAATTGAATATGATAACATATCCAAATTTGTTAAAAACGGAAATTCAAACAGAGTAATCCTGGATGAAACAACCAAAAGAGAACTTCAAAGAACACTTAATGATTTGGAAATACATTATAATGAAATAAAGGAAGATTATGAATATTTAAATGCAATATTACATTTCAAAGATAAACTCAACCAAAACAATATCAATTCAGTAAGAGTGGATGAATTCAACGAATTAATACAGAGCATATCCGAAAACATCAGATCACTAAGTAACTGGAGTCAATTCAATACATACTGTATACAGTACAAAAACGATTACACAAAAGAAATAATAAAACTGATAAAAGAAGATAAAATAAAACCCGAAGCAATATTACCGTTATTTGAGTTTAACTTCGCAAACAATATCTTGATAAAAATATTTGATGATAATGAATTATTGAAAAACTTTAATTCAAACATATACGAGAAAAATATTCAAACATTCAATCAGCTGGATTTAGAAACAATAAATCTTAACAGATTCAGGGTAAGAGAAATATTGGACAACAAACGACCAGACTTGTCACTTAGTATAGCACCAACGTCACAACTGGGAATTCTTGTTCATGAAATGAACAAAAAACGAAACCATAAATCCATAAGACAGGTGTTAAATGAATGTCCGGACATAATCACGGATATTAAACCATGTCTACTCATGAGTCCATTGTCTATTGCACAGTATCTTGACACGAAAAAATACGAATCTTTCTTTGATTACATAATATTTGATGAAGCTAGTCAGGTAAGGATTGAAGATGCTATCGGTGCATTACTTAGAGGAAAACATTATATTATCATGGGCGATACAAAACAGCTACCACCTACAGCATTCTTTGATGTAGAAAATGATGTGGATTCACTGGAAGCCGAACAGATGCATGTTCAGGATGTTGAAAGCATACTCCATTTCTGTAAAACGGTACTTCCATACAGGATGTTGAAATGCCATTACCGTAGCAGACATGAATCATTGATAGCAGTGTCAAATCTGGAATTCTATAACAATGATTTGTGCATATATCCATCACCAATAATGGATTCGGACGATTTGGGATTAAAATTAGTGTACAATCCGGATAACATATATGATAAAGGAAAAACAAGACAAAACAGGGGAGAAGCAAAGGAAGTTGTAAACTATGCATTAGCACATTATGGAAGATATGGTTTTACTAAAAGTTTGGGAATAGGAACATTCAGTGTTGCTCAAAAACAGGCAATACTTGAAGAGCTTGAATCACGATTAATAGAAAATCCACAGCTGGATCCATATTTCAATACAACAGGTGAAAAGTCCTTCTTCGTTAAAAATATTGAAAACATACAGGGAGATGAGCGGGACGTAATGCTCATCAGTATCGGTTATGGTTTTGATGCAGCACATGTATTATCCAATAGTTTCGGACCGTTGAATAATGATGGTGGAGAACGTAGATTAAATGTGTTAACTACACGTGCAAAGGAAAAATGTGTAGTATTTTCCAACTTCAAATCAGCGGATATGCAGATTAAATCCAGAACCCCTAAAGGTGTACAGGTACTTAAAACATTTTTATACTATGCAGAACATGGAAAATTCCCTTCTGATTATGTGGAAGAGGAAAACTTTGAATCCAAATTTGAAGAATCTGTGTATAATTTCCTTACTAAAAAAGGGTATAAAATAGAAAAACGTGTAGGATGTGCAGGTTATAGAATTGATTTAGCTGTAATCGATCCAAGCAATCCTGATGAATACATATTGGGAATTGAATGTGACGGTTCAAGCAATAATGAGAATATCTCCGCAAGAGAACGTGACAGGATAAGACAAAATATCCTGGAAGGGTTAGGATGGAACTTTATTAGAATATGGTCAACAGACTGGTATCATAACAGGCAAAATGCCAGACAAAATCTTATTTATACAATTAATGAAGCAATAAAAAACAAAGAACAGCATGTAAAAGATCTTAATGAAATAAACACTGATAAAGTTACTACCAAAGCAACCATTGCTAAAGAAGTTAAACAGGAATCCACAAAACAGGGTAATGAAACAGAAATCGAATCTCAGATTACACAAAATGATGATTATGATGAAGACGTAATTGAACCGGATGTTGAATCTGCTTCAAGTAAGGAAAATAAATATCTTGATGAATTTGATGAGATTTTTGAAGTATTGGATGAAGAAGATAATGATGATGTGATAATTCCTGATATAAATGATATACGTGGAAATGGTAATATAAATAACAATGTCGATGATGTTGAAGAAGAAATCATTGATAATCCAATTAAAAACGAGGATGATGTAAAATCTGAAGATGTTGAAGATACTGATTTGGATTATACAGATGATATCCCGTCACATAAAGTTGAAGATAAATCATTGGACATTACGGAAGATGTAACATCTGAAAAACTGAAGGATAAACCTGTGAGTTTTAAGGATGAGGTTAAGTCTGTTAAACCGAAGAATGAATCTAGGGGTTTTAAGGATGAGGTTAAGTCTGTTAAACCGAAGGATAAATCATTGAGTTTTAAGGATAAAATCAAATCCAAAATACAGATAAAAAAAGTTAGTTTCGGTCAACCATCAACGGAAAAAGAATATGATTACTATGAAAATGAGATAGACTGTGAAGACTTTTATTCCCTAAATGATTCTGACGTAATTGAAGTTATTGAAGAAATTATAAATACGGAATCGCCTATACATCGTGATGAGATATATAATCGTCTTAAAAAAGTGTATAACGTTAAAGCAACTAAAAAGTTCAAAACTAAAATAGATTCTTTAATAACGAATTTATTGCAGTATTCACAAGAAATTTATGTTAAAAATAATTATTATTATATCTTTAAAAAAGATATTGTAGTAAGAAAAAGAGTTAAACCAAATATTGATTACATATCTGATGATGAAATAATTGAAGCAATAACACAAGTATTAATACTTAATAATTCAGTTAAAATTGATGAATTAGCCAAACAGGTATCCAAATTGTTTGGTTTCAAATCATTATCTGCAAAAACGTCCAATAAGTTAAATGAAGTAATCAATTTCTTAAGGTTCTCAAATAAACTTAAAATCGATTCAGATAGTATTGTTACATTGAATGACGATACTAAATGAACATCTTTTTTTTCATTTTAAAAAATAGTATTGAATTAGGAATAATTTTCCTAAAAAATTCCGTTATAAGAATTGTTGAATAACAGCAGGTAAAGCTGCTAAAATTGATTGAAGACCTAGAATGAATATTGCTAATCCTCCTATGAATTCAATTACTCTAGCATATTTAATAGCTATTTTTGTACCAAATGTTCCTATTGCAAACCATCCTATTACTGCAATAACAGTTAATCCAGCTAATATCACTGGGTTTACAGATGATACTGCCCCTTGTGATGATAATACTAGGTTTTCTATGTTTCCAAATATTAATAATCCTAGAAATTCCTTATATTCACTTAATCCCATATTTTCACCTAGTAGTTTTCATCTTCGTTGTATCTAAATGCTCCAATCATGGATTCTAGACCTAAAATGAATATGGCAACACCACCAATTAATTCGATTAAACTTGAATAAGCCATTGCAACATTTGTTCCGACAGTTCCTATTACAAACCAGGAAAGAACACAAATTAAACTTGCAATTCCGAGTTTAACGGGGTTAGCTCCTTTAACTACACCATGTGATGCAAGGATTAGGTTTTCTATATTACCAAATATTATCAGAGCTAGTAATGGTACAAATTCTTCTAACATTATTTCACCAAAAACTGTTTAACAATTTTTAATTATCCATTAAAAGATTATTTTTTCTTTAAAAATAATTATTTAACTTTATAAATATTTTAATCGTAATTTTCTGTATTTTAAAGTATTTTATTCTATTTGTAGTATTTTGCTTTCCTTAAATATTTAAATTAAAATATTTACATCCAATTTATTATTAGTTGATACTAATATTTAAAATGTCTTTTTT
>MVAA01000121.1:1062-1233 GCA_003266105.1 Methanosphaera sp. rholeuAM6 | reverse complement strand
TCATATCACTAATCTGACCAGCTTGTTCCTGAACAGTTGTATTAAGATCATCAATTTGATCCTGTAAATCAGTCACATTACCTTCAAGCTCACTAATCTTATCAGCTTGATCTTGAACTGTACTATTTAAGTCAGCAATCTGAGTTGCTTGATCATTAATAGTAGCATTCA
>MVAA01000121.1:0-988 GCA_003266105.1 Methanosphaera sp. rholeuAM6 | reverse complement strand
GTAGCATTCATATCAGCAATCTGAGTTGCTTGATCATTAATAGTAGCATTCATATCACTAATCTGACCAGCTTGTTCCTGAACAGTATTGTTAAGATCATCAATCTTACCTTGAGCTTCAGTTAAATTACCTTCAAGTGAAGTTACATTGTTTTCTAAGTCAGTTACGTTCTGAGTTAGATTTGCTATTTTTTCGTTTGCTTCATCTAATTGTGCCTGTAAATCTTCAATTGTTTGGTTCATTGATTGATTTAATGCATCAATTTGTTCTTGAAGTTCTTCGTTAACTATTGCTGGATCTTTAGTTACATTAAATGTAAATACAGTACTGTTTCCTTCATAGTAATCTTTACCATTGTATGTAACTGTGATTGTACATTCACCATTTGTAATTTCGGTGTTTTTGTAAAGTCTGTTTGTTTTTACATCAGTTGCAGTGATATCTCCAGTGATATCTACTTTAGCATTTGAAATTTGATCGTCAGTAACTGCATCAAATACTCTGATATCCAATACGACTTTACCTTCAACATCATTGATTACTTCACATTCAACATATGTAGGTGATTTGATTGTTACTTGTACTGTGTTACTGGTTAAGTTTTCACGGTAGTATGTATCTCCTCTATATATTGCACTAATTGTGTATGTTCCAACATTATCAATTGTTAATGATGCTGTGAATGTACCATCGGCTGAGGTTGTTGCTGTTGCTTTTTTATCACTTCCAACATATATCTCAACTTCTCCAACTACTCCATTTCCTGCTGTATCAGTTAGTTTACCTGTTACTGCGAATGATTCTGATACTTTAATTGCCTGGGTAATTTCATCAACCGTTAGGTTAGTGTTTGAATATACTTCTACAATTACGTTCTGGGTTGTTTCTGTTGAACAGTAGTAACCTGTACCTTCGTATGAAGCGTTGTAGGTTAATTCTCCAACTTTATTAGAGGTTGTAGTGTATTCAAATGTACCTTCTTTACCTG
>MVAA01000036.1:2906-3874 GCA_003266105.1 Methanosphaera sp. rholeuAM6 | reverse complement strand
TGTTCTTAACATTTAAACTTCATACCAAATTTCCAGGTATTAGAATTGGTGATTTCAGTACTTTCATCACGTAAACGTTTTGTTTCAGAAATCAATTCCTTATTTTCCTCAGTCATCAAATAATAATCATAATCTAACTGTTTAATTTCTGATTTTCTATTTGAAAGTTCTTTCAATGATTTTTCAACATCCCTTTTTTGATTATCAATAATCTCTTCGTTACTTTCAATATTTTCCGTGAGTGACTGTTTTTTCATATCAATCTTATTCTTTTTATGAACCATGTCATTTATCTTTAAAGATGCACAGTAGTCCATATATTTTTCATAGGACTTGCTATCTAAAACGCCGATAAATTTGTCAAGCTTTGAAGGGTTATTATAGTTTTCCTTCAAAAGCTGAATATCCTCAAGAGAGACGTTTTTATCATTTAAATAATCCTTGATTTTCAAAAATATGTTATTTGCATGTTCATATGAAAAACCCAAGTATTCTGAAGTTGAATTGTAATACGGAGCATAGTTAAAACGTTTTCTTTTCTTCCGTCTTTTTGCCTTTGATTGAGGTATATGTACAATAGTATCAACATATTTTGCCGCATCAAGAATGTCAATGATATTTAATATCTTAAATAACAGGAAGTCCTCATTGTAATCATAAAGGTTATTATCTTCAACGAACTCTTCAATACAGTTTAATTCTTCAATAAATTCCATAGGGTCGCGTTCAATGTTATAAAATAAATTATCAATATACCTTGGATAATGCTCTTGAGCAACCAGGTTACTTATAATGTTTGAATCAATACCATCCAATAAACTGACTATTTCCTCATCGGTAGTGACGGTTGCATGAATCTTCTTATAAAGTTTGGAAAAATCATTTAAAAGACTGATTTTCTCGCAATGTTCCAAATTACTTTTTCTAAATAAATTGCTCCAATATGAAAGGTGGCTGGAGACTACAAC
>MVAA01000036.1:2309-2751 GCA_003266105.1 Methanosphaera sp. rholeuAM6 | reverse complement strand
TTCTATAAATTTTACTCCAGATTGCCGGTGATAAAACAAACAATGATGGTTTTTCAAAGATTCTTTTTATTTTGATTTCATCTTCAATATTAATGTGGTTCCACCTGACAACATTATCGATATTGTCTATTGCAAAGTTTCCGGAAACGAAATCCATCTCTTCACTACTAATACGATCATACAATAATTCACAGGCGTTTGGCAGATAATAATCATCGGAATCCAAAAACATGATATATTCGCCTGAGGCATATTTCAAACCAATGTTTCTAGGTTTTCCACCATATCCACTATTTTCATTCAGATAGATGCCTTTAACATTATCATATTTTCTTGAATATTCACTGATAATGTATTTACTATTATCCGTAGAGCAATCGTCAACGAAAATAACTTCCAAATTATCAAAACCAATGCTTTGATTTAAAATAGAGTTAAAAGC
>MVAA01000036.1:814-2265 GCA_003266105.1 Methanosphaera sp. rholeuAM6 | reverse complement strand
AAGTTTTCTACACGTTCTATGAATTTATCTTCCATAATACAATCATTTTCTAAGTAATATTTTATCTTATCAAACATATTACCTTTTTCATCAATCACGTCACCAAATCCCATCTCCTTAAAATCAAAGTATCCTTTTCCATGATGATAATCGTCATCAGGTTGGAAGTAGATAAGTGGCTTTTTAAGATAAGCAAAATCAAAAGCAACCGATGAATAATCCGTTATCAATAAATTGGAATCCCTAAACAATTCCTGATAGGACAAATCATGTGAAAGAACAACATCCTCATTTATATCAAACAGGTCAATAAATCTTTTATCAGACTCAGGTATATTATTTTCAAGACGAGGATGAGGTTTAAACACGAACTTATATCCTTTGCTTTTAAGATAATCCAATAACTCCCTGTCATTGAGAATTGAATTAATGTTTTTGAAATATGATGAGTTCCTGAAAATCTCCTCACTGAATTCCAAGTTATTTCTCCATGTAGGAATAAACAGTATCTGCTTCTTAGGGTCGTTGCTTAAATTATCATATCTTGGGAAACCAAGGGTCTGGATAATGCTTTCATCATAATTATACCCTTCTTCCAGGAATGAATCATGTTCTTTATCCGCCAATGTAACAATCAGTGCCAGATTCTTGTCGAATTTACGAAGCCAATCGGAAACATTTCCCAATGTCACTCCATGCTGTAGGAAGTATGTTTGTGATGTAACGAGACTGTTCATGTATCTTCTTTGATCCTCCTCTAATCCAAAGAATGGATTTAGCACAAATTCATCAGGATGTGACGAAATTACTTTATCGGCCAACAGATAAATCAGTCTATGTTTGAATGAATTGTACTTCAAGGTTTTACCAATCTTTTTCAAACGGTCATATTCACTGTTATCTTCCACAACAAAGAATTTTCTTATACCATCCTTCTGTTTAACTGCATATCTGAATAAATATTCTGCATTATCATCGGCCTTGTTTGTTCTGTCCATAAACAGGTAGATAGGCTTTTTATAGAATTTCTGTTTAAGGTAGTATAATATTGAATAAATCCTGCGCAATTTAAGTAATCCATCATAATCAAATGGTTCCTCTTCCTCAATGGTGTTGCGAACCAATGATTCATATTCATTCATCTTTTTATACCTGTAACCTTCCAATTCAAACAGGTTATCATGGAATCGTAGAATATGGGTGTCTTTACAGATGAAATTGGACTTTTTGGATAATCTACAATAAACATTAAAGTCAAGATCTAACCTGCAACTAACAAGAGGAGTGTCAGAACATTCCTCAAGGAATTTGATGTAAATTTTTATAAAGCAACGTTCATAATCCTTTAAAGGAATTTTCAAATCAAAATTATACTTGAACTGCCAAGGCTGTTCTAAAAACACTTCATCTTCACGAACAGTATAATTAGCATATTTACCCTCGTATTCTCC
>MVAA01000036.1:0-728 GCA_003266105.1 Methanosphaera sp. rholeuAM6 | reverse complement strand
CCGGCAATCAGGTAGAGGAAAAAACTTCTAAAAGCATCATTTGTAATGAATTCATTATCCAAAACAACACTTTCATCTATCCTGGAAACAACCAGCTTAAGATTATTCAAGAACTCATCCTTTTCATAGTCATTCAAAATATCCAACTTAGGATCTTTAATAATCCATTGAATATCATATGCTATCAGATACTGAATAAACAATGGTATTTCATTAAATTTGGCATATGAATACTCCTGCAATGCCATGAAATAATTCTGAAGTTTCTCGGTATAAAATTCCTTCTTGTTAATGGAATTATCAATTGTTGAACTGGAATCAAAACGTTTACGATAATAGTAGGTGGCGGAATTGATAACACCATACTTCTGTTTTTCCAGAAGAATCTTGTTAATCATAATGGAATCTTCACTGGTAACCATGTCCTCAGCAAACTTAAACTTTGGAAACAGGTTATGTTTGAAAAATGCTGAAGAAGCAGATAACTGTGGATTATTAGGTTCCTCTTTTAAATCAATCACTCTTTCCCTTTCAAATTTTCCCTGCAGAATATGATAATTGTTTAACCTGCCAAACATTTTAATCGGAATAGCTACCATGTCAATGCTTTCTTCATTATTGTCAAAGAACAATAACAATGGTTTGGAACATGCAAAGGGAAAGTACATTAATTTCCTTGACAGTGATGATTATATTTCCGATAATACCTTGCATGATGTGTTATTGTT
>MVAA01000109.1:2041-2242 GCA_003266105.1 Methanosphaera sp. rholeuAM6 | reverse complement strand
TAAGTGCCAATATCAAAATGTTTTCCGGATGTACAAATGCATTCACATCAGGAATAACAGTTGGTAATGGTGCGTTTGCATCACCTAATATGAAACGAGGTACGAAGTCCCCCATGAAACCTCCTGTTGCCAAACCTAAAATGAAGGTCCATATACCACATTGAGTTACAATTACTCCAAATGATTTGTAAGTTTTACTAG
>MVAA01000109.1:0-2032 GCA_003266105.1 Methanosphaera sp. rholeuAM6 | reverse complement strand
TAACCGAAGAAGAATGGGAAACATAATGCCATAATTATAGTAGGGTCTATATCTTTGTAGTTTGGTGGTGAGTACATGTTTACGAGTAATTCGTAAGGTTTTGCAAAACCAGGGTTTTGTTGTTTTACAGGTACTTTATTGTTTTCAATTTCCTCTTCGGTAGGATCTTCTATTTCAATGATACTGTTACCATCAGTAATTTCATCGATTATGGATAAAGTGTCTTCAACATCGTCTTTGACTACCCAAGCTTTAATCATTTTTGTACTGTCTGTTTCACCAAAGTAAGAATAGATTTCAGTTCGTTCTTTTTCTAGTTCTAATTGTTCCTGAAGCACTAATAAGTGTTCTTTTGAACGTTGACCAACTTCACCTATATCTTTTATACATTGTTTTCTTTCTTTTTTCAATTCATCCAGTTTTGTTTTAGATGCTTCTATAATTTCATCAGGTTTTCCGCTTAATCCGGAAACATCTAATTTTTCAAATTCCAAGCGTCTTAAAACACCGGATATTTCTTCTTCAAATTCTGTTGCAGCTACAATCATTAATGGTATGTATGTTGTATCACCCTCTGTTGTGGATGTACCTTCAAAGATTTCTACTCTGTCAGATATTTCTGCTATACCATTTTTTGCTTCGGATAAGTTTTCGGAAGGTATTCTACCTGAAACTACTTTTGTGTATTTTGTTTCTTGTAGATGTGCGAAATCTATATCGAAACTTTTTAATTGATTTGCAACATTTAAAGAATCTTTATATTTTGTTTCTTCAGCTCCAATTTCATTGATACGTGATTCAATTGGACTGAGGACTGCATCAACTTTATTAATAATTTCATCAGCCTTATCAGCTAATTCTTCTGTAGATAAGTTTTCTACTTCTTTAGAATTGATTTTTTTAGGGCTGATAAATCCTTTAACAACATCAACCATACTTTTTGATTGCTCGGCAGATTTTAAAGTGTCTATTGTACTTCCACATTTCATTGATAATGATGCGATTCTGCTTGCATATGGGTCTTGTTTTGATACATCTAATCCTTTGAATTCTTCGCTTTCCTGGATGCTTTCTGATAAATCTTCTATCTGAATAACTCCTTTTTCGTGAAGAATATCGATAACAGGTTTAGTGTATTTATTCAAAGTTACTATGCTTATTTTTTGCATTTTAGCTGTCCTAAACATAGTATTACCCCTATAATACGGTTTCAATTATTACATCAGCTGCGGCATCAACATTGTTTTCAGAACCTCTTAATGATTCTTTAATGTTGGTTTCGGATTCGTTTGTAATGATTACAGCTTCTTTTCCAGCTTCTTCTTCTTTTGCTAATAAAATATGTTTAGCTTGGTCTTGAGCTTCAAGTTTTGCTGCTTCAATTTCTGAATCTACTTTTGCACGAGCTTCTTGGATCATTTCAGTTGATTTTTTGTTTGCTTCTTCAACTATACTATCAGCTTCAGATTCTGCTTGTCTGATTACTCCGATAGCGTCTGAAATACTTGCCATTGATAAATCACCCTTTATATGATCTGTTTTACATTATCATTATACTCTTGATTTTTTATTTTTTAAAAATTATTTAAAAGTTTTTAAGAGTATATATGCTTTATTATGATTAGTTTTAAAAAAATATTTACTTAATCCACTATCACCTCAATATAGACATAGGAACTTAAAATTCGATAAGAATTCATCAAGATTGATTCTCTCAAATTTTTTATCAGTTCAAAAATATCTGCTATAATAATATATATTTGATATCATTAGTTATATATTTTTATAAATGAGTTGTTAATAAATAAGTTTAGATAAAAAGAATTAGTTTAGTTTAGTATTTCATAATCATATACTTAATACTCTAATTATAATAGTAGTAATACTCGTTAAATTTTTTAAATTAAAAAAAAATAAGATTTGGGGGATTATACGAATATCTGTTCAGAAAATATAATTAGGATATATAGATACTATTTTTCTGCCAAAGTCCAATAACATCTTTTAGGTGAAACAATGGTTTCATCCTTTT
>MVAA01000002.1:32372-34900 GCA_003266105.1 Methanosphaera sp. rholeuAM6 | reverse complement strand
TAAAAACCAACACTACAAAATTCAATGTAGATAAGGCAAAATCAAATGTCAATGTAAGTGCAGTTAACATTACTCGTGGTTACAATGAAACAATCACGGTAACATTACCTGAATATCAGCATGCTACTGGTAACATTAGTGTTGTAATATATGATTCAGAGAATAATCCTGTAGAATCATACATTATTGAATGTCCTGGAAACCTTAATGTGGATCTTAATGAAACAATAATTGAGAACCTGCTTAACGGTACGTACACAGTTAACGTAACGTTCACTAATGACACTAACTATAATGACAGTAATGCTACTGCAACATTCAACGTATCATTACCAATCATAACAATTTATGATTCACAGACAATTTATGTAAATGAATCCGTCTTGATTTATGGTGTTGTCAGAGATATGAACAACAACATACCAGAAGGTAATGTACTGGTTAAAGTAGACGGTCATGGCAGTTACACAGTTTCATACACTGAATTTGAAAGCGGTTCTGCAATTACTTTCATTGAAAGTGGTGTTTACTATGCTAATGCCACTTACGTACTGTTCGGACAGGAAATTGTAACTAGTGAAAATATTATGATAACCGTTAACAGGATTCCTACAAACACAACAGTCAACATTATTAACGATACCTATGGTAACGTATTGATTGACGTGGTTGTACGTGAAAATGCTACCGGTTATTCCAATATAATTACAAGTGGTCAATTGAATGTAACAGTAGGTAATGGCCAAATGGTACCAGTTAATATAAATGGTGAAAACACTACGATAAACATCACACAGTATATTACAACTGCCGGTGATATCAATGTTAAAGTGGATTACAATGGAAGCGTCAAGTATGTAAACAGTACTGGTACTGCCAGTATTGATGTTAATGCTAAAGCTTCAAACGTAACTATTGACATTAGTCCTGCAGACAATATCAGAATCAACAACACAATCACAATATCCGGTCAAGTATTTGACCAGTATGGAAATGTAGTTGATTCCGGTAAAGTGAATATATCTGTTGATGGACAGGAAGGAGAAGTTGTAGACTTTACTGGTGGTACATACACATTAACCGGTAACAGAAACACAACTTATGCAGGAACAATTACAGTACAAGTAACATACCTTGGACAAAAAGATGGAAACAATTATATCATATCACCATCAGTTAACCAGACAACATTCACAGTCGAAAAATTACCAACCAATACCACAGTAACAGTATTGAACAATACAAGTGGTAACGTAACAATCGATGTGAAAGTTGTAGTTGACAATGAAACTGGAAATGCAGTAAAACAGGGTATGCTTAACATAAGTGTTGCAGGAATAGAATATCAGTACACTTATGATGTGGCTGATGAAAACGTGACAATTAAATTGTCAGAAATTGACGCATTCAAAGACTACCTTAAATATGGTAACGTCAGTGTAAAAGTAACCTATAATGGAAGTGAAGTATTCCTTTCAAGCACAGGAAAAGATGATGCAGATAATGTATTCAAAAACGTAACATTAACTGGTCAATCCGTGAACGTAACTGTAGCTGCTAACATTACCAGCACACAGCTTACACAACCTGTAAATATTACCGGTAACATTACCAGTGATATGGATGACAGCTTTGAAGGAAAAGTAATATACTTGAACATTACAGGCGAAGATAATTTAATACCAGTAACGGTTAACAGCACAAACGGATATTCATATGAATACGTTGCAAGAACTCTTGGAACTATAAATGTAAATGCAACATTTACAGATAACACAGGCTACTACAATAATGCTAGTGACAAAACCAGCTTTACTGTAGGAAAAATACCTACCAAGACCAACGTAACCATATTAAACAGTACTGTTGGTAATGTGACTGTTCATGTGAACGTGACTAACTTAACTGATGATCCTGTTGAACGTGGTCATGTGGTTGTATGTGATAATCAGACAGGTCAGATTGTTGGTGAAGGTGAACTTGTAAACGGTGGAGTAGACATTACCCTTAACGTTAACACTGTTGGAAATGTTAAAGTT
Organism: Methanosphaera sp. rholeuAM6; assembly: GCA_003266105.1. GTDB lineage: Archaea > Methanobacteriota > Methanobacteria > Methanobacteriales > Methanobacteriaceae > Methanosphaera. Next base: position 32,861 of record MVAA01000002.1, on the reverse strand, counting down.
AATGTAACCTACCAGGAAAATGACATTTACTTTGGAAGCAACGGTAGAAACAGTAGTATAATTGATGATAACGATCCGGAAGTTAACATTACAAATATTGATGTTGTTAAACAGATATCCCAAATCAGTATAGGATTGAATCCTGAAGTGCTGATAGTTGGTGAGAATGTTTACATACGCGGTACTGTAATGGTTGACGGAGAGTTATTAACTAGTGGTAAAGTTAACGTAACAGTTAATGGAACCAACACTACTGTGGATATTAACAGTGACGGTTCATACAACCTAACTTATACGGCTAGTGTTGCTGGTTTTTACACGGTTAATGCTACTTACCTTGGTAATGACAGTATTAACGCTGTAACCAGTGGTAATAGGGATTTCACTGTTAATAAGATGCCAACCAATACTACAGTAACCATAGTAAACAATACTGTTGGACATGTGGTAATAGAAGTAAGTGTAACCAACAATACAGGTGCTCCTGTA
>MVAA01000002.1:0-32285 GCA_003266105.1 Methanosphaera sp. rholeuAM6 | reverse complement strand
GCTAAGATTGCTTCTACTATTAATGTAGATATTAATGATACATCATTGATTATCGGTGAAAGTGTAAACATTACAGTTAACATCACTGATGCCGACGGTAAACAGGTAACCGATACAGAAAATGTGACAATCTACATTAATGGAGTGGAAATTGTTAACAAAGGTGATATAAAAGTAGTTGACGGTAACCTTACAGTTACTAATGTCACAGTATCTGCTGGTACATTNNNGTTGATAGAATACCTACAACAACAGATGTAACAATACTAAACAGTACTGCAGGAAATGTAACTGTTGACATTAAAGTAACAGGTGTAGACGCTAACAGCACCATGACAGGAACTGTTAACATAACAGTTAACGGTAAAACAATCCCTGTAGAATTAACAGGCACAGCAAATAAAACAGTTAAACTTGACATTACAAACAGTGGAACAAACTACGTAACAGTAGAATTCACTGGAAATGACAAGTACTTATCAAGCATTGGAAACGACACACAAACCAATAAAGTATTAACTAACATAACAGTAAGTAAACAATCATCTTACATTACTGTAAAAGTTGATCCTGTAAAAGTTTATGTGGACGAAAATGTAACAATTACTGGAAACCTAACTAACGACTTCGGAAACAAACTCATAAACGCCAGCATTATCCTTAACATTGACGGAGTAAACTACTCAGTCACAACAGATAATAACGGTGAATATGAATTCGTATACAACACTACACATGTTGGAGAAATTAAGGTAAATGCAACATTTGCCGGAAACGCTACATACGAAACTGTTAACAACAACACAAGTTTCAACGTAACAAAATATCCAACAAACACAACGGTAACAATTAACAATTCAACAATTGGTAACGTTACAATAAGTGTAAACGTAACAGACGTATACGACCGTCCTGTTGTAAACGGTACAGTATATGTATATGATAAGAACCATCAGAATATACTGGTAAACGCAAGTGTAATCAATGGTCAAACTGGAGAATTTAAAATACCTGTTGATAAAACAGGAGATTTAGAAGTAATAGTAGAATACCAGGAAGATATCAAATATCTTGCAAGTAACGCTACTAACAATACTCAAGATCATGGAGCAAACATTACATACATCAACGTTACAAAACAGAATACTACTATCAGCATAAACCTCGTTAAAGATAATGTTACAATAGGTGATACTGTAGTAATTTACGGTACCGTAACAGATGAAATGGCTAAACTCATCCCAACAGGAAACGTAAGCGTTTTAATCAACGGCACAGAATATAACACTACAGTCTCCAATGGTGAATACAGACTAGATAACGTAACCGTACAGGCAGGTTTATACTATGTAAATGCAACATTTACAGGAAGCGGTCATGACAGCAACGTTACAAGCAGAACCTTGAACTTTACAGTTAACAAGATACCTACAAATACTACAATCAGCATTATTAACAGTACTGCCGGTAACGTGGTTATTGAAGTGACAGTAACAAACGATACGGGCGTACCTGTAAGTAATGGTAACATTACTGTGACATTTAGTGATGGAACATTCATAGCTAACAAAACATTAACAAATGGAAAAGTCAATGTAACAATCCCATCAACAACAACTGACACACTGGAAGTAAACGTAACATATAATGAAAACACTCATTATGTAACAAGCAATGCTTCTGCAACAATTGATGTGAACAAACAGAATGCAACAATTTCCATTAACCTTAACGCTACAAGCCTAATTCTTGGCCAAAGCGTGAACATTACTGGAGTTGTATATGACAGTATGGGCAACATCATACGTGAAAATGTGACAGTAACAATTGACGGCGACGAATACACTGCAGTATTCCTTGATAATGGAACATACACAGTAACAAACGTAACAGTTAAAGAAGGAACATTCACAGTTAACGCTACATACCTTGGAAATGCTACGGTTGCTAAAGTAACCAGTGAATCACTTAACTTCACAGTATCAAGAATGCCTACAGTTGTAACAATTGCAGATATTACTAATGCTGAAGTTAACAAAACATTCACAATAGAAGTTACCTTAACAAACACAACCGGTAAAGCAATTAGTGGACAGACAATCAACATAACTGTAAACGGTGTTGAATTAACAGGTGTAGCTCAGACAGATGCAAATGGTAAAACAAGTGTATCATACACCCCACATGACAATACAGCATTAAATATTAGTGCAGTATATGATGGCAATGAGTTATACTATGCTAACCAAACAAGCAGAATAGTTAATGTTGCAATGTCACAATCAACAGTAACAGTTAAAGTGAATGAACCTGCAGTATATGTAGGAGAAAAAGTAATCATTAGTGGTAAAGTAACAGATGGTCAAAACAATAATATTAACAGAGCACCTGTAACAATTTACATTAATGGTGTAAAAGCTACATCTATATTAACAAACAATAAGGGAGAATACTCATACACAGTACCTTCATCAAACAGACAAGAAGGAGAGTACAATGTAAGGGCAGTATATGATGGAATTCCTGATGCAATTATAGGTGATGAGGACACTACTTCTTACAGTGTACATAAAATGCCTACAAACATAACATTAGTAGTTCCGGACAATGCTGAAGTATTCGTACCGTTTGATATAGAAGTAACGCTTAAAAACATTACTGATAACAACAACGCTATCAGAAACAAGGAAGTAGTCATTACAGTAAATGACATGCCTATATTATCAGTTCCTGTAACCGATAGTAATGGTAGAATAGTTGTAAGCTACACTCCACAAAACAATGATACACTTGTAATTAAAGCAGTATTTGCTGGTGACGATTATTATCTAAATAATGATACCCAATCAGTAAGTACAGTTAACATCTCACAATCTGTAATTAATGTAACTACAGACAAACCTGCATATCTTGCCGGTGAAAATGTGGTTATTAGCGGCAGAGTCGTTGATGGACAAGGAAATATCATCAAGTTTGGTGAAGTGGAAATATACATAAATAATGTATTAAACACAACTACTGCAACTAACAGAACTGGTGAATACACATACACCATACATGATGCTACAAACGGTCAATACGATGTTAAAGTCGTATACACCGGAGTGGACAACGTCATAAATGGCAGTTCAAACGCAACATCATTTACTGTTGACAAGATACCTACAAATGCATCAATCAATATCATAAACACTACCGCAGGTAACGTGGTTATTGAAGTGACAGTAACAAACGATACGGGCGTACCTGTAAGTAATGGTAACATTACTGTGACATTTAGTGATGGAACATTCATCGCTAACAAAACATTAACAAATGGAAAAGTCAATGTAACAATCCCATCAACAACAACTGACACACTGGAAGTTAACGTAACATATAATGAAAACAAAGTATATGCTGCAAGCAACGCTTCTGCAACAATTGATAACGTCCAGAAACAGAATGCAACAATCACCATAGACTTGAACACTACCAACCTAGTAGTTGGTGAAAGTGTCAACATAACTGGTGTAGTGCATGATGCAATGGGCAACATCATACGTGAAAACGTGACAGTAACTGTAGATGGAAACGAATACACTGCAGTATTCCTTGATAATGGAACATACACAGTAACAAATGTAACAGTTAAACCGGGAACTTTCACTGTAAATGCCACATACCTTGGAAACGCTACAGTCAACAACATTACAAGTATAAACAAATACTATAATGTAACAATAGGCACAAACACAACTGTACGTGTACTTAACACAACAGTTGGCAACGTAACTATTGACGTAACTGTAACAGTGGATGATATTGATAAAACTCCAATAAAAGATGGTGTTCTAAATATTACGGTTGCAGGAAACGAATATCAATATCCATTTGATATAACCGCTCTTGCAGACAATAATATTACAATAACATTATCCGACATTACAAGTACCGGTAACATATCTGTGAAAGTAAAATATACCGGATCAGACATATACCATGAAAGTATGGGAGTAGACAGTGACAATAATATCTTCAAAAATATTACAGTCACAAGTCAATATGCAAACATAACTGTAAGTACCAATGTAACAAATGCAAGTATTGGCCAACACGTACTCATAAGTGGTAACTTAACCAATATCACAAATGATGCAATAGCCAATAGAACTGTATACCTGAACATTACTGGAATGGATTATCTAATAGCAGTTAGAACAAACAGTACTGGTGGATACACACTAGACTATGTTGCTAACACGCTGGGAACGGTAACTGTAAATGCAACATTTATAGATGAAACCGGATATTACAACAACGTAAGTGACACTACAAGCATTACAGCTGGAAAAATACCTACAACAACCATTGTAAGTATAGCAGACACCAAAGTTGGTAATGTAAGTATAGATGTAATAGTTAAAGACAACAATGGAAACATCGTAACAAGTGGTAAACTAAATGTTACCACAGAATACGGTGATTTCACAGTAAACATTACAGGACAAACAACAAACATACCTCTAGACTATGATACATACGGAACCAAAACGGTTCACGTAGAATACCTCGAAAATGAAGTATATCTTAACAGTACAGGTTTAGATAAAGTAAGTTATGATGTGGATCCTGATAATGCAGAAATATTCAATAATATAACAGTAACCAGATTAAATACAACTATCACTGTTACAGCAACAACTCCTGTTAAAGCTGGAAACAGTACTATTATCTCAGGTAAACTGGTTGATGAACAAAACAGACCAATAAATGGTGCAAAAGTTGTAGTTATGGTAGATAAGGAATACAACGTAACTACTGACTCTAATGGAGAATACTCATTAGAATTTAATAACACTATTGTGGGTACACACAATGTGACCAGTATTTACAATAGCAATGGAACCTTTATTGGAACAAATAACACAACTAACTTCACAGTAGAACAAGTTAATACAAAAATAAGTATTAACCCACTGGAAGACGTGCCTGTTGGTAATAATGTAAATATAACTGGTAAACTTATAGACGAATTCGGCAATCCGTTAAATGATACACAAATAGATGTAACATTTGATGGAAATACTCAGACAATTAACACAGACAAAGAAGGAAACTTCAACATATCATTCCCAACTAATACTGTTGGAACAAAAGACGTCAAAATAGAATTTAATGGAACTGACAAGTATAACAAAACAATGGCTGACAGCACTGTAAACGTGGAATCCATTGAAACCATAATATCAATAGACATACCTGAAAACATTAAGGTCGATGAACCTGCAAATATAACAGGTAACGTCACTGATAAAAACGGTAAACCACTAGCAAACCTACCTGTCAACGTAACAATTAATGGTGTAGTCCATGAAGTTACCACAGACTCTAACGGTACATTCAAAGTACCAATAGACAATGCGGAAACAGGACAGAACAACGTAACAGTTACAGCAGGTAACAGCACAGTAGCAAACAATACTGTTAGTGACAAGTTCTTCATACCAAAAGAAGACACAACACTAACAATCGATTCAATAAAAGACACATTATTGGGAGATAATGTAACAATAACTGGTAAATTAGTGGATGAAGATGGAAAACCAGTTAAAGGTGCAAAACTTAACGTAACTGTAGATGGTGAAAGCCAAACAGTAACTACTGATAAAGATGGTAATTATAATGCCACCTTCCCAACAAGTACAACTGGTACCAAGTTGGTCACAGTAGAATACGCTGGAGATACAGATTACAATAAGGCAAACAAAGCAGATACATTCGAAGTGTACAGGGATACTGGTAACATGACTGTACAGTTACCAACTGATGCTGAAGCTGGTGAACCTGCAAATATTACAGGTAAAATCACTGATGCAAACGGTAACGGTATAGGTGGTGTACCAGTAAATGTAACTGTTAACGGAGTAGAGCATACGGTTTACACAGAACCTGACGGTACATTTAATGTGCCTGTGGATAATGTGGTAACCGGTGAAAACAACGTAACAGTTACAGCTGGAAACAGTACATTAGCTGTTGATACTGTTAGTGATAAGTTCTATGTTGGTAAACTGGACACTAACCTTACGGTTGATCCAGTTAGNNGGTAACTATAATGCTACCTTCCCAACCAGTACACTTGGTACTAAACTTGTAACGGTAGAATATGCTAATAATACCAAATATGATGGTGACAAGGAATCATTAACATTTGATGTATACCAGGAAACTGGAAACATGACCGTACAGTTACCAACTGATGCTGAAGCTGGTGAACCTGCAAATATTACAGGTAAAATCACTGATGCAAACGGTAACGGTATAGGTGGTGTACCAGTTAACGTAACTGTTAACGGAGTAGAGCATACGGTTTACACAGAACCTGACGGTACTTTCAATGTGCCTGTGGACAATGTGGTAACCGGTGAAAACAACGTAACAGTTACAGCTGGAAACAGCACATTGGAACTTGATCCAATTAAAGATAAATTCTACGTTCCTAAACTAGATACAAAACTATCATTAGATTCTGTAAATGATACTTTATACGGTGATAAAGTAACAGTAAGTGGTAAACTACTTGATGAAAACGGTAAACCTGTAAAAGGTGCAAAAATCATTGTTAATGTTGATGGTGTAAACAAAACCGTAACTACTGATGAAAATGGTAAGTATAATGCTACCTTCCCAACAACTACCATGGGTACCAAGTTGGTCACAGTAGAATATGCCGGTGACAAAGACCATAACAAAGCAAGCAATGATGATACCTTCGAAGTTTACAAAGATTCAGGAATTATCACTGTAAACTTACCTGATAATGCTAAAGCTGGTCAAACCACAAACATTACAGGAAAAGTAACGGATGAAAACGGTAAACCTATAGCTAACTTACCTGTAAACGTAACTGTAAACGGTAAAACTTATAAAGCTACTACACAACCTGACGGTACATTCACAATACCTGTCAAAAATGTAGTGACTGGAGAAAACAACGTTACAGTTAAAGCAGGTAATAAAACTGTAGAAATTGAACCGGTTAACGATAAGTTCTATGTACCTAAACAGGATACAACATTGACAATTAATCCTATTAAGGACACACTATCAGGAAACAATGTAACGGTAAGTGGAAAACTAGTGGATGAAGACGGTAAAGCAGTTAAAGGTGCTAACGTTACCGTAACTGTTGATGGTAAAAACCAGACAGTAACTACTGATTCAAGCGGTAAGTACAAAGCTACTTTCCCAACAAGTACCGAAGGTACTAAACTTGTAACAGTAGATTATGCTGGTGACAAAGACCATAACAAAGCAAGTAAATCAGACACCTTTGATGTTTACAAAGAATCCGGAAATATTACTGTTAACTTACCTAAAGATCCTGTTGCTGGTGAACCTGTAAACATTACAGGATCAGTAACTAACGATAAAGGTAAACCTATTGCAAACATACCTGTAAACATAACTGTTAACGGTAAAACTTATGAAACTAAAACAGATAAAAACGGTAAATTCTCCGTTCCTGTTGATAACATTGTAAGTGGTAAAAACAATATTACAGTTACAGGTGGTAATAGTACGGTAGAATTGATTCCGGATAAAGAATCCTTTGAAGCTAGAAAACAGAAAGATGTCATCACAATAGTTGATCCGGCAGATACTCCTGTTGGAAAACCACTGTCAGTTAGTGGACAACTACTTGATGAACATGGAAATCCAATACCTAATGCAGAAGTTACTGTATTCTTTAATGGAATTAAGAAAACTGTTAAAACAAATAGTAAAGGAAAATATAATGTCACCTTCCCAACTGATGAAGTTGGTAAGAAAGATGTTAAAGTAGAGTATGCTGGAAACGAGATATATAATAGTACAAAAGAGAATACAAAAGTGAATATTGTTCCTAATAATGGAACGATTACTCTTGAGTTACCAAAAGATGCTGCTGTAGCTAAAACTACAACTATCAATGGTACTTTAAGAGACCAGGACGGTAAATTAGTTCCAAATACTCCTGTTAACGTAACAGTTAACGGTAAGGTATATACAACTAAAACCGATAAGAATGGTAGATTCACGATTTCTGTTAATAACGTGGTTGCAGGTAAAAACAATGTTACCGCAACCGGTGGAAATGCAAACATAACGGTAAAACCTGTTAAAGGTACGTTTAATGCTAGAAAACAGAATGCTACTCTCACAATTGATCCAATCAAGGATACTAAGATTGGTGAAAATGTTTCTATAACAGGTAGAATGACGAATGAAGATGGAAAACCTGTTAAAAATGCAAATGTCGGCATTAGAATTAATGGACAGGCATATTATGTAAGAACGGATAGTAATGGAAACTATGAATTAACAGTTCCTGCTAATAAAACAGGTTTAAATAATGTATCAGTCAGCTATTCAAGTTGTAATTATAATCCAACTAAAGCTACCACAACCTTTAATGTTAATAAGTTAAAGGTTACTGTTAAAGTCAATGCCATTAAGGGTACTGTTGGTGAAAACATTACATTGGTTGCAAAAGTAACCGATGAAAATGGAAACCCAGTAACCGATGGTACTTTGGTCTTTAAACTTAACGGTAGATCTTTAAGAGTGGATAACCGTTTCGATACTAGCAATGCTTCAATTAAGAAGTTCAATGTTAAAAACGGTACGGTTACATTCACGATGAAAGCTGACAAATACTTACTGGGAGCAGTTAATATTACTGCTTCCTATAGCGGTTCAGGTAAATATGAATCCAAGGACGGTAATGTTGCTAAGGCAAGCATTAATAAGAGAACGGCGACGATTAAGGTTAGTGTATCACCAAGTACTACAAAACAGAACAAGAATATCACATTCACGATTACACTCGCTGATATTACTAAGAATGCTACTAACAAAACTTGTTTAACAACAAATGCTAGTATAATTCTTAAAGTCAACGGTGTAACACTTAAGAATGCTGATGGAAGCGTAATGCGTATTCCAGTCACTAGTTCAGTTATGAAATATGTTTACTATATTCCATCTGGAATGGCTGGAGTGGATGATGAAGGTAACGTCAGAAACTATACCGTTGAAGCGGTCTATGACAATGACTTATTTGTGTCTAATGTACGCAATACATCTGTTTTCCATGTTGAACGTAGTCCTGTGAACATTAACTTCAAATCAACAACTGTTAAAAATAATGTTCTAAGCATAAAGGCAACATTTACAGATTATCAAAACAATAATCTTGTTGGAACCAATAAGATATGTGTTAAAATCAACGGAGAAACTTATAAAGTAAATGGTACTACCAAATACTTCAATATTAAGGATGGTGTCGTTGACTTAACAGGTATTAAAATCAAAAGTGGAACGACTGTCGAATCAGTTACATTGGTAACCGGTGACAGACAGGCATATGAGTCTGCTAGGGTAACAACAACAAAGATTAAAGTTTTATAAAGGACGAAAAAAACTGGAAGTAAATTATAATAATAATTTACTACTCCAAAACCCTTTTTATCCTTTTAAGAGAAAAGAAAACTATTTTTTAGATTAATTTAGTAATACATGATATAATAAAAAACGATTTTTTAAGTATTGCTCTTATATTTTAATAAACAATCAATTTCTACGTTACAAATCCATTAAAAAAAGGAAAAATTACAATGGAGGTTAAATATTATACTCGATATAACTCTGATTCAAATCATTTAAAACAGGTTGCATATCCCGTTTATGACCTGCAATAAACTCAAAGGTTTCAACAATAATTGTATACATTGCATTAAGCTTATTCTGCTCATCAAGACTACGAATATCAAAACCCAAATTTAAATATTGGATGATATCAGGATTAACAGATAAACTTGGACTGATATACTTTTCTAAAATAAAAATAACATCCTTACTGACAGATAAACCAACACTTAAGGCAGTTTCAATTTTATCCTTATCCAGATTTCCCTCATCCAGCAATTCAAGAACAGAGGTATAACCGGTAAAATGTTCGGGTACAAAATATTCCTGCACGCGATGTGATACAAACTCATTGACAATCTGCATATACTCGTTTTGTAAAGTTAAATACCATGCAAATGATTCAATGTAGAGATTCTTTTCAACGTTTAACAAATGCATCACTGACTGTTTGATAATTTCATTGAAAAGATGATGAGCCAACTCATGAATAATTGCACCAGGTATCAGTTCATTTGGTGTCAACCGGTTAATAAAGATCTTATTGAATGAATAATAACTGTAAAAATTGGGATGACGATTTGCATTATCATACTGAACTCTTGCATAAGGCTTGGCAATCTTAATCAGATGCTGAACGTTTGCATTCTCAGGAAAAACCTGATAATTCTCGTTTCCAATATCAACAATACTGTTAATGATTGAATCATATGCCGTATCCGTTAAGGGAATTTTCTTGAGAATTTCTATATTATCCTTACTGAATAACTTATAGAACTCCCTGAAATCATTCTTAAAATAAGCGTAATTTCTTAGCGTTTCATCGCATTGTGAGCATTGATTCTGATTTAACGCATTGGCATGGCCACAGTTTTCACATATAACTTTTGCGTTCATATGATAATTCCTCTTTTTAACATGGTTTAATAATAGTTTTAACAAAAAAGGTATAGGTGGAATTAATTCGTAATCCGAATCAATTCTCATCCCAAATTATAGTAGTCTTTATGGTAGATACTTGTAATGGTTAGTTATAGTTCTTCCTTTGCTTTTCTGATTTCTCTTTTCAATACTTCCACACATTTTTCATCATTTTCATTCATTCTTACTGTACATTCTGCTGTCAATCCTTCCTTTTCAAGTATTTCAGGTACCAACAATACCTTGTCTACTGTTGCTCCTTTCTGTTTGAGTAGTGTTGTAGTACAGTTTTGTGGACAACCGTTTACCACTATGATTGGGTTTGCCTGAGCCAGGTCAATGTATTTTTGTTTTCCCCCGCCGGTTGCTACGATACAGCATACTTTACTGTCTTCATCTTCCTGTGCTACGTCATATACTGATGCTCTTGCTACTTCTCCGCGTGGATTCATTCCGCTACATGCACATAATACAATTTCTTTCATTTTTCAAACACTCCTATTCAACTTATTTATTAACTATTTATATTAAGCATAAGGATTAAGTTTTCGTTTTAATATAATTAGTATATAATCAATTATCTATAAAAGAGTATATCATGACAATAACTGAACTAACATCCAAAGTATTGAATGGTTACAAAGTCGATAAATCTGATGCAATACAACTATTGGAAGTACCATTAAATGAATTGACTTTTCAAGCAAATAAAATAAGGTATCATTTCTGTGGAAATAACTTTGATGCATGTACCATAATTAATGTAAAAAGTGGAAAATGTAGTGAAGACTGTAAGTTCTGCTCACAATCAATCCACTATAAAACAGATATACGGGAATACCCATTGCTTTCAAAAAATCAACTGGAAAAACAGACACTAGGGATATATAACACAGGATTTAAAAGAATATCCTATGTAGCATCAGGAAAAACAATAACGGAAGAAGAATTCAAACAGATAGAAGAAACAGTCAAAAATCTGAAAGAAAAATATGCGGACATAAAACTCTGCGTATCATTGGGATTGCTCACACAAAAACAAGTAGAACAGTTGGAACAGATAGGAGTAGACAGAATACATAACAACCTGGAAACATCAAAAACATACTTCCCAAAAATATGTACCACACATTCATATCATGATAAGCTTGCAACACTCGAAAAGATAAACAACAAAACTGTTAAAATATGCAGTGGAGGAATATTCGGACTGGGAGAATCCTTCGAAGATAGGATAGATCTGGCATTGGAATTAAGAGAACATGACATAAAATCAATACCAATAAACATACTCAATCCCATAAAGAAAACGCCACTAGAAAACAGTCAAATTCTATCCAATGAGGAGGTATGCAGAATAATTGCAATATTCCGTTTCATAAATCCCGACGCATACATACGGATGGCGGGAGGAAGATTGCTCTTACCGGATAATGGAAGAAAAGCGTTCCATTCAGGTTCAAACGCGGCAATACTGGGAAACATGCTTACAACAGACGGAGTACGATATGAAGAAGACATTAAAATGATAAGGGACTTAGGTTACAAAATGACATATGAACTATAATAACTTTAAACAACATAAATAATAACATTAATGTAATTGAAATTAATTCATAGGTGATATTAATGAAAGTATTAGGAATAGTAGGAAGCCCTAGAAAAGGCGGAAACTGTGACGTATTAGTAAAAGAATTTTTAGATGCAGTAGATGCAGAAACAGAATACATTTTCCTCAATGAAAAAGAATTGGCAGGATGTAATGCTTGTATGGGATGTGTAGAAGGAGATTGTGTAATACCTGACGACGGTAATGAAATAATTAAAGCATTACTTGACGCAGACGTATTGGTATTCTCATCACCAATCTACTACGGACAAATATCCGCACAGGCAAAATCATTCATAGACAGATTCTACCAGATATCAAGAAACCCTGAAAAAACATTGGAAGGCAAAAAGGTAGTGACAATATTCACACAGGCACAACCTGAAAATGTCTTCGGTGCATACATTGAATCATTCAAAATGATGCCATTTGGATTCATGGGAATGGAAATAGTAGGAAACGTTACTGCTATGGCAGCTCAAGGTAAAGGAGATAAGGAAGAATTACAGAAATATATTGATGAAGTTAAGGAAATTGCTTCACAATTATAAATATTCTCCCTACTTAACCCCCCCAACTTTTTATACATTATCCGGAACTATTTTTCAATCTAAAGATTATATTGGTGGTATATTATGGACAAAACAGCAATAGTATTGGACAACATCATTAACAGAAAAAGTGTCAGAGAATTTACACAAGAGAAGGTAAGTCACACGGATCTTGAATTAATAGTTAAGGCAGCAATGAGTGCACCATCAGCATTAAACCTTCAGCCATGGGAATTCATAGTATTTGATGATGAAAAAACCTTGGAGTATATGGTTGATCTTCATGAATATTCAAAGATGTTTAAAACTGCACAGGCAGGAATTGTCGTATGTGGAAATATGGACAGAACAGTAGAAACATACAGGCAGTTATGGGTTCAGGATTGTTCGGCAAGTACACAAAACATACTGCTAGCTATAGAGGCACTAAAACTAGGCGGAGTGTGGCTGGGAATATATCCAATAGAAGAAAGGTGTCAAAAGCTAATAGAATACTTTAATCTTCCTGACAATATTGTACCTTTTAGTGTAGTGGCCATTGGACATACGCTAAAAGAAGAAGAACCTAAAAATAAATGGGACGAAAAGAAAATTCATTGGAATAAATGGTAGATAATAATGAACTTTGATGAAATAATTAAAAGGCTTGAAGAAGAAGCAAATCCGGCCCAGAAAGAAAATATGGAACGTTTTGCTATCAATCCACAAAAAACGTACTGTATCAATATGCCGGTTCTTCGTAAAATAGCAAAAGAAATAGGTATTAACCATGAATTGGCATTACAATTATGGGATTATGATTTTCATGAAACAAAGCTTCTTGCAACGTTGATAGATGATTATACTCTGGTTACACCTAAACAGTTTGATAAGGGGACATATTCATTCACCACCTGGAATGAATGTGATCAGGCATGCTTAAACCTTTTCTATAAGGTTGATTATGTCATGGATAAAATATCAGAATATGCAACCTGTCAAGAGGAGTTTGTTAAAAGATGTGCCTTTTCATTAATTGCAGTTCTTGCAGTTCACAAGAAGGATGTGGATGATGATTATTTCATCAACTTTTTCCCATTGATTGTTGAAGCATCCTCAGATAATAGAAACTTTGTTAAAAAAGCCGTCAATTGGTCAATCAGACAGATTGGTAAGAAAAACAGGTATTTAAATAAGAAAGCCTTGGAATTGTCCTATGAAATATTGGATTCAAACACCAAGAGTGGCAAGTGGATTGCAAATAATGCCATCAGGGAATTGAAAAGTGTTAAAGTTCAAGAAAGACTAAAGAATTGATTATATGCAGGAATAGTCCCGTTAAATTAGTTATTTACTATTTGGGGCTTTATTATATCTGATTCTTATCCCATATTTTTTTTTCTATTGTATAGGAATTTATTTTTTAATAATCCATAGAATTTTTTCCTTGTTTTTTTATTTTTCACATTTTCAGATTAATATTCATGATAGTACTTTGAAACTGTTTTGTATATTTGCTCTTACTTTTTATTTACAAATGTTATTATGCTTAGTCTTGAATTATAACATTATTTTTTTACTAGAATATGCATAATTAAGATATGCATTATAGACATAAAAATATAAAATGAATATTAAAATTTAGTTTAATTTATAAGTTATTATTTTATCAAAAATGTAGTATTTTTTAAAATTCTTATCTACACTAAGATATATTTTTGTCTTAAAATTCACTTAAAAATATAAAATTATATGATTTTTTAAGCAATATTTAAATAGAACGAATACATATATTAAATATAAAGATAAAATTATAGTGAGGTGAAAAGTATGGCAGAACTTCCAATTGCACCAGTAAAAAGATTACTCAAAAATGCAGGTGCAGCAAGAATCAGTGACAGCGCAGCTGAAGAACTTGCTACAGTATTAGAAGAATACGGGGAACAAGTTGCAGCAGATGCTACCAAATTAGCAAAACACGCTGGTAGAAAAACTGTTAAAGCTGAAGATATTAAATTAGCTATATAATTTTATTATCTTTATTCTTTTTTCTTTTTACTTATTTTTAAATTCTTTTTGTCTTTATTTTTCAATTTTAACTGTTTTTATTCGTTTTATTATATTGTTTTTTTTATATCGTTTTTAATAAATATTTATATACTACTTACAACACAGTATATATTAGAAAGTTAATGTAATTATTTAATCTTCAATGAATAAATTTATACATTATGATTATTTAGTAAAACGAGAGATCAAATATGGAATATAAAATAGAATTATCATCAGACGATGTAGCAAAAAAATGGTATAACATAAACGCTGACTTACCAGTAGAACTACCTGGACCAAAAAACAGTGAAGGAAGAGATCAACTGTCAACATTACCGGACATATTCGTAGGAGAATGTTTAAAACAGGAAATGACAACAGACAGATACGTCACAATACCAAATGAAGTAAGAGAACTCTACCAAAGACTAGGCAGACCAACACCACTATGCAGAGCAAAAGGACTCGAAGAAAAACTTAACACACCTGCAAAAATATACTACAAAAGAGAAGACACATCCCCAACAGGAAGTCACAAACTCAACAGTGCAATAGCACAAGCATACTATGCCAAAAAAGAAGGAGTAGAAAGACTAACAACAGAAACCGGAGCAGGCCAATGGGGAACAGCACTGTCACTAGCAGCATCACTCATGGACTTGGAAGCAACAGTATATATGGTAAAAGTATCATTTAACCAAAAACCATTCAGAAAAACAATCATGCAGCTATACGACGGACAGGTATACGCATCACCAAGTACACACACAGAAGTAGGAAGAAAAGTACTCGAAAAAACACCAGACCATCCAGGATCCCTAGGAATAGCAATATCAGAAGCAGTAGAAGATGCATTAGCAGATGAAAAAGTAAAATACACACTTGGAAGCGTACTAAACCACGTAATATTACACCAGACAGTAATAGGACAAGAAATAAAAACACAACTTGAAATAGCAGAAGAACAACCTGATACAATGATAGCATGTGTAGGTGGAGGAAGTAACTTCGGAGGATCACTCTTCCCATTCATGAAAGACAAAATAGATGGAAACTCAGATGTGGAATTCCTCGCAGCAGAACCATCAGCATGTCCATCATTAAGTGAAGGAGAATACAGATACGACTTTGGAGACGAAGTAGGATTCACACCACTATTAAAAATGTTCACATTAGGACATGAATTTGTAGCCCCATCAGTACATGCCGGAGGATTAAGATACCATGGAATGAACTCACAGGTATCATTACTAACAAAAGAAGGATACATAACACCAAGAACAGTACATCAGACAGATGTATTCGCTGCAGGAAAAATGTTTGCACAATGTGAAGGAGTAGTGCCTGCACCGGAAACATGTCACGCAGTAAGTGTAGCAATCGAAGAAGCTCGCAAATGCAAACAGACAGGAGAAGAAAAAACCATAGTAGTAAACTTCTCAGGTCACGGACTGTTAGACTTCAAAGGATACGAAAGCTACTTGGACGGAACACTTGAAGACAGTTAGTTAATATAACACTAACTACAACCTTCACCACCTTATCTAACAAAATAACAATTACTATTTTTTTATATCATCCCACAAATTTAATTCTAAAATTTCATTTACATTGTATGACATAGATATACATAGGTGAATATAAATGGTCGACCACATAAAAATCAGGGGAGCAAAGGTACATAACCTGAAAAACATCAACGCCGATATACCATTGGGAAAGATAGTTGCAATTGCAGGAGTATCAGGCAGTGGAAAGTCATCATTGGCATTGGGAGTACTGTATGCAGAAGGTTCACGAAGATATCTTGAAGCATTGTCCACATACACAAGACGTCGAATAACGCAAAACGAAAAGGCCAAAGTCGACACAATAGAACATGTACCTGCAGCATTGGCATTACACCAGAGACCAAACATACCAGGCATAAGAAGTACCTTCGGAACATCAACAGAATTACTTAACTCATTAAGACTGTTATATTCAAGATGCGGAAATTACAGGTGTCCCAACGGACACTACATTGATGCATCAGTTAATGTTGCACGGGAAATGCCATTGCATTGTACCAAGTGTGATGAGAAATTCCATGGTTTGGCAGCAGAAGAATATGCTTTCAACAGTGACGGAGCCTGTCCAAAGTGTTCCGGTACAGGCATAATGAGGGATGTTGATATTTCAACACTTGTACCTGATGAATCATTGACTTTGGAAGAGGGAGCCGTTAAACCATGGACAATGTTTGGAATTGCATGGATGTATAGAATGGCAGGAGAACTGGGTGTAAGAACAGACATAGCATTTAAGGATTTAAGCCCAAGAGAAAAGGACATAATATTCTATGGGGATTCAGTCAAAAGGTATATTGCCATTCCATCAAAGAACGGTAAAATGTTTGATATAAACTGTGAATACAGGAATGCAATTAAAGCAGTAAGGGAAGCATTGAACAATGCCAAATCAGAGAAAGGTCTTGCACGCATAAACAGGTATCTGACAGTAAAAACCTGTGATGCATGTAACGGTTCAAGAATAAATGAACGTGCAAACTCCACACTGCTTGGCGGATTAAATATTACACAGGCATCAGCAAAAACACTGGATGAAATAGTTGAATGGTTACCCTTGATAACAAATGATTTGCCTGACGAGATAAGACCGATGGCTGAAAACATATGTGAAGAGTTCATGGACAATGCCAATGCACTGATAGAGTTGGGCTTGGGGTATCTTACTCTTGACAGGCCAAGCTCAACATTATCCACAGGTGAACTGCAAAGGGTTCAGTTAGCAAGAACCATACGTAATCAGACAACAGGAGTACTGTATGTACTGGATGAACCAAGTATTGGATTACATCCTTCAAATATTGATGGCCTTATTCACGTTATGAAAGAATTGGTTAGAAACGGAAACTCTGTAATACTGGTTGACCATGATACCCGCATATTAAGTGCTGCCGATTACATGATAGAAATCGGACCTTCATCAGGTATTGATGGCGGACAAATAATAACACAGGGAACATTCGATGAAATAATGGATAATGACAACTCTATAATCGCAAAATACTTATCCTATGAAGAGAACGTTATTGTAAGAGACAAGGTTTCTCGTGAACAATTATTTGATGAAGGTACAATATCGCTTAGTACAAAACCCATTCACACGGTTAAAAACTTGGATATAAAAATTCCTAAGGGAAGATTCACAGTTATTACCGGAGTATCAGGCAGTGGAAAAACAACACTTGTACTGGAAAGCCTATATCCTGCCATACAAAATTCATTGAACAAGGAAAAGTTACCAGAACACATTAGGGATGTTGATTTTAATACAATCAATAAGATCAATCTCATTGATGCAACACCAATTGGTAAAAATGTCAGAAGTACGCTGGCAACATATAGTGGAATACTTACAGAACTTAGAAAATTATATGCATCACTGCCGGAATCAAGAGAACTTGGATTAAACGTTAAGGATTTCTCATACAATACGGGTAAATTAAGGTGTTATACATGCAACGGTACAGGTCAAATAAGTATGGATGTACAATTTTTGCCTGATGTTGAAATTGCCTGTCCTGATTGTCAGTCACTCAGATACTCCAAAGAAGCACAACAGATAAAATATGAGGACGTATCCATAAAGGATGCCATGGCACTTACAATAGATGAAGCGATAATGGTATTTGAAGGTGAAAATAAAATATATAATAAACTGTTGACATTACAGGATATGGGATTAGGCTATCTTACACTGGGAGAATCAACACCAGCATTATCCGGTGGAGAGGCACAAAGGCTTAAATTATCGTCACATATGGGAAGAAAACAGAACAATTCACTTTTCATATTTGATGAACCGACAATAGGACTTCATCCACAGGATGTGAAACAATTAATTAACGTATTTGATAATCTGATAGTAAATGGGGCAACAATAGTTGTTATAGAACATGACATAGACCTGATTAAGAATGCCGATTACATAATTGACATGGGTCCCGGCGGAGGATATGATGGTGGAGAAATAGTGGCAAGCGGAACATTTGATGATATAAAGGCTGACGGTAGAAGTATAACAGGCAGATACCTGTAACAATAATGTGATGGTGAATAATATGCAAGGGGAAGATTACAGTATAAACTCGATAAAATTTCAGGAATATGATTTCATGGACTTTGGTTGCAGTAAAGGTGAAAGTATAAAGTATGGGCAGAATAAGTTTGGAGGCAAAAAAGGAATAGGTATTGATATCGATTATGAAAAAGTCAAAATGGCAAGACACTACATTAAAACATCAGATAAACTCTCTGATGGGCATACTGCCATATGTGAGGATATAACACAACTGGTTAACTATAACATTGCATCTAAAGTAAGATTCACTACTGCCATACATTTTCTTGAACATGTTAACGGGATGGATGAAGCTGAAATAATCATGGAATCAGCAGCTAATCTTAGTGAAGAATTCGTATACATATCACAGCCCTTTGCAGATATGGATTCACAATTATTTAAAATGGGTTTAAAAACATATTATTCTGATTGGACGGGACATAAAAATCTTATGACAAGCTATGATTTCTATAAGATATGTAGAAACATGTATTACAGGGATACCATTAAGGATTTCGTCATATTTGGCACTGTAGCTATTAATGATTCATCAAACAATTATATTCATCCAATAGATTCACCAATAAATCAGCATGAATACAATGAAAAAATCCATCCCCCAAAGGATAATAACATCACATTCAACGGATTATACAAGGACATCAATGTCTTGATGATTTTGAATGACGATTTTAACTTTGAAAAAACCATTTCCAGTATCAATAAGGATTATGAAATAATATATGATTCAAGAATAAGTATGGAAAAAAATAGACAAATCAAAATCAGCAACTGTGACTTTGTTGATATAGGTTTTGGCAATGGAAATAGCTTAAAATTTGCCGTGGAAAAATTTGGTGCAAAGACTGGATTGGGCATTGAAAAAGATTACAACAGAATAGCACAGGTAAAGGCTAAAATTGGTGACTTTAAGAATGGCTTCGGATATCATAAGCTGATTTGTAAAAACATCTTTGACTTAAACTCAAAAGACACTAAATTTTATAAACAATTCAGATTATCCACAGGCATCAATCTTATAGAGGAATTTGATTCCGTTGATCAATTGGAAGTATTCATTAAAATATTAAGCAATTTATGTACGGATTTCTCATTCATATCCCACGTTACGAATGATTATGATGATTATCTTGAATCATTAGGATTTCAGACAAGCCTAAGAAATGATGCTAAAAACCATCTTTTCATGACCTGCGAGGATTATATTGAGTTATTAGGTAAATTAAGGGATGAATCAGTTATCACAGATTTTGCAGTTTTCAAAAGAAATAGGATACTTGACACATCACATTCCAATATTTGTCCAATCAATAAGGACAATATTCGTGATATGCAATTGGATGACTTTTACATAAATCTTGACGTATTTATCTCATATACTGATGATATTGATTTTATTGAATTAACCAGGTGTTTGAAAGGTGAATCAGTCCTGATATATTCATCAAAAGATCATCATTAATCCAAAACTTTTTTTCCTTTCTCTTTATTACTATTTTTCTCATAACAATACTAATTATCACATAAGTTCATTTACCATTATTTTTAAGTTGGAATTATCTCAATTGAAAATGTTTTTAAAATAAATGGCTTTCGATAAAAAATATGTTTAAGAACAGGCTATAACTAAATATAAAATATATATTTTATAACAACCATAAATATATATCAACTTAAATAATTGATAATTAAATTAAGTTTTTGAAAATAATAAAAGGATTGATTCATTCATGAAAATCAATAAAAAGAGTTGCATATTATTATTTGTGTTCTTTATGATATTCATTATAGCTCTAGGAACAACCTGTGCTGCAGAAATAACAAATGACACAACAGCAATAGAAAAAAATAATAATACTCCACAGACTGCAAAAATCATTAAAAAAGACTTAACACAGGAAACAGTCAAAACAGCAACAACATACACAAATAGTAATGCAAGTGAAAACAACTCAGGAAATTCAAGGAATTCACCGACTACACTAAACAAAGCAATAGAAAATGCACAAGACAATCAGATAATACAGTTGACAACAAATTCAAACACAGACACATACAAATTCACAAACACTATCAGAATAGATAATGATAACATAAATAACATTACTCTTGTTGGAGAAAGTGGAAAAACAATTATATTTGATGGACAAAGTCAATCAGGATTATTCAGCGTCTATGATACAACATTAACATTAAAAAACATAGTTATTACCAACACCAAATCATCTTCAGGAGCAATATATGCATCCAATTCAAAAGTCATACTAGAAAACTGTACAATAAAAGGTAACAATCCAAAGATTAATGCTCCAATAGTAAAATCATATTCATCATCAAACATAGTTATACAGGATTCCATAATCCAGAAT
Organism: Methanosphaera sp. rholeuAM6; assembly: GCA_003266105.1. Taxonomy (GTDB): domain Archaea; phylum Methanobacteriota; class Methanobacteria; order Methanobacteriales; family Methanobacteriaceae; genus Methanosphaera. Next base: position 10,983 of record MVAA01000002.1, on the reverse strand, counting down.
AACCAGATACAAGGTACGGAAGGTCTGCTATATTCATCCAGCGGACAGATAACAATAACCAACAGCACGTTCAAAAACAATAAGATGGCTAACTATGCATTGATTGTATCAAACAATGGAGAAACAACAATAACAAACACGGAATTTACAAACAACAATGCATCAAAAACGGCATCAATAGTATATTCAAAAAATTCAAAGTTAACGATTAAAAATTCAACTTTATCAAACAATAACGGATACGATGCCGGAACAATATTTGCCCAGGAAACAACGACAACAGTAACAAACTCAATATTCACAAATAACACTTCAGAAAGATTGGGGGGAGCAATAACTCATATAGGAAACAAAACACTCACAATAACCGGAAGCAAATTCGATTACAACGTTGCAAAATATGATGGAGGAAGTGTATATTCAATACAGTCCAAAGTAACAGTAAGTAATTCCGAATTCACAGGAAACGAAGCAAGAAACGGTGGGGCTTTATATTTAGCAAACAATGTCAACAACATAGACTTCAACGTATGCAATAACATATTCACAAACAACAAAGCAACAGAAACGGCAGATTCAGTATGGACAAACTATGATATAACAGCAAACAACAACGTATTCGTATCATCAAGAAAATCAAATTGGATATACGTGGAGAAAAATCATAACATTAATATTGAAAAGAATTGGTGGTCAACCAATAGTCCGGACTTCAACATAATTTCCAATCAAATGCCTAACAATTGGAGAATATTAACGGCAAGCAATATAACAACAGGAACAACCAATAAAATCACAGTATCAATCAACAAATTAAGTGATTTAACTACCATAACAGATGCATTACCTTCAAGAACTGTTATGTTTTCAGCAGATACAGGAAGTTTCACATCAGCAACTGCAACAATAAAAACCACTGCAACAAACAATTACACAGGTAGTTCTAATAAGATATATATAACGGTCGACAATGAAGTAATATTATTAAATACCAAAATAGAACCGTTCATTTCAATAAACGATATTTCATCTAAAGCAGGAAACAAAATAACATTCAATATAAATGCAAATTCTGCAATAAATGATAAGGTAACAATCAAAGTAAATAATGTGACACTCACAACAACATTATCCAACGGTAAAAAATCATACACATACACTGTTCCAACAACATGGAAGGCAAACAACTATACTACAACACTAACATTAAGTGAAAATACAAACTTCCAGTCAAAAACAATCTACGGATATCTATATCTTAAGGATACAGATAACAACGTTTCCGTAAGTCCCATAAACACATCAGACTTGAAACTTGTAACATCCAATTTACCGTCAGCATACGATCTTAGAAATGAAAGTCTTGTGTCAAGCGTTAAGGTACAGGGAAGTAGTGGAAGTTGCTGGGCATTCCAGTCATTATCCTCACTTGAATCAGTACTATTGAAAAATACGGGTATAGAATATGATTTTTCCGAAAATAACATGAAAAATGTTCTTAAGAAATATTCTGTATTGGGTGATGGAAGCAAGGAACCAAATACTGGAAACAATGATTTTGAACCAATAAGTTACCTTGTTGGATGGTATGGACCGACAACTGAAACAGAAGACCCCTATGATCCAACTAGTGTAATTTCTCCAATCATGAATTCGACATTGCATATACAGGATGTTTATATCATACCTGAAAGAGCAAATACAACAGACAATGAACTAATAAAACAGGCAATATACAATTATGGGGCAGTATCAACAGGAATTCGTTCACCAAGCTCACTAAACAGTTATACTCAAAATCAAATAATCAATCACGGAGTAACAATTGTTGGATGGGATGATAATTACAGTAAAAGCAATTTCAGCCCAAATCCTCCGGGTGATGGTGCATTCATCATTAAAAACAATTGGGGAACATCCTCAGGAGAAAACGGTTATTACTACATATCATATTATGACACATCAATAGGTTCTCTTGGCAGAGCAGACGATCCAACCAATGAACAATTAAACTATGTAATATTAATGGAAAATCAGGATAATTACACAAACATCTATGAACACGACACAATAGTCAATGCCTTAGAAACATGCAGTAACTTTGTAGGATATAAAAACGTATACACTGCAGTTAAGGATGAAAACATAGCTTCAATTGGTAGTTATTTCCTTCAGAAATCAGATTATATCGTAGAGATTGAAGTCAACGATAAACTTGTATACACACAGAAAGGTACAGTAACATTACCTGGATACAGAACAATCAGATTAAAAGACTTTGTTCAGGTAAACATGGATGATAAGTTCACAGTAACACTTAAGATTAACAGGACAAACACGGGACATCAGTATATAATAGTACAGTATTCTGATTTATATCATACATCAATCACATATAACCAGTCATTTTTGGCATTTGATGATGAAAGTGAATGGCTGGATTTATATGAATGGGAATGTGTTGCACCGATAAAAGTATATACTAAAGATACTGCATCAGTATCATCAACCGTAACGGACAATAATTACAACATCACAGTTGTAACATCAGTTGAAAACTGTAATAGTAAAGGAAAACTGACATACTACATAAACGGCAATCCAGTACAGGAAAACGGTAAAACACTTACAAAAACTGTCAATAAGGATTCAACAGTAATAACATCATTTACTGATACTACACAAAGTGCAAAACCAACAATCACTGTTGTATACTCAAGTGAAAATTATGTTCTCCAACAAAACATAACAACACAGTATACAAGATTGAAAGAAACGACATTGACAGTAACAACAAGCACCAAATCAGTATTGGCAGGAAACAATATTGTAATAAGTGGTGTGTTATCATCCGACACAGCATTGTCAAATAAAAATCTTACAGTAAAAATAAATGACTATGAAAAAACTGTTACAACAGATTCCAATGGAAAATACAGTTATACCTATACAACAAACAGTTCCGGAGAAAACATTGTTTTAGTAACCTTTGCAGGTGATAAAACATATAATCAGGCTGTTGCAACATCATCATTTACAGTCAAGTTAAAATCAACTACATTAACATACAACAGCATTGGTATTCAGCAATACGCTAAGACAACAACAATCAGCGGATATTTGAAATATGGAAACACAGGAATTGCAAATGAGACAGTCGCTATAGATGTAAACGGCAGAGGATTCACTTCAGTAACAAACACTAATGGATACTTCAGTATCGCTTACACAGTAACCAATTATGATGATCAGACAGTGACATTTAATTACGAGGGAAGCAACATATATGACGTTTCAGAAAACACTACAACTTTCAAAATCAAGAAACCTACAACAATAACCTTTGATAAGTTAACGTCAGTGTCAAATCCAAGTACAATAAAAATAAGCGGAAAACTCTATTCACAACAGAATCCACTTGCAAGCCAGACAGTAAACATTAAGGTCAATAACGAAAGTTTCACCACACAAACAGATAGCAAGGGAATATTCAGCATAAACTATAAGGTAAATAGTTTTGATACGCGTAAGGTAACCTATAACTATACCGGAACCAGCCTTTACTATGCAACAACAGCATCAACATCATTTACACCAAAATTGAAAACAACAATAAACTATAATGAAATTCAGACAGTAAAAGATGGCACTACCATAAACGTATGGGGTAAATTACTCTGCAATGGTGATGCTGTAAAATATCAGACGGTCACGGTTACAATTGACGGTAAAAAATACAATTATACAACTACAAGTACCGGATATTTCTCTGTAATCTATAAGGTAAACGGTTACAACAGTAAAAAGGTAACATTCGCTTATGCAGGAAACAGTCAATACCTTTCCTGTAGCAGTTCAACGACAATCAATGTAAAACAGCCTACTACAATATTGATAAATACTATTAATCCGGCAAACTATAAAACCAATGTTACAATCAGTGGAAAATTGCTCAGCAATGGTGTGGGAGTTAAATATGAAACAGTTTCTGTAAGTGTTGACGGTAAAAGTTATACCGCAAAAACTACTAGTACGGGATATTATTCAATCAAGTATTACGTAAAGGATTATAATTCTCATAAGGTAACGGTTAATCATGCTGAAAGTACAAATTACCTTACAACCAAAAACAGTACAAGCTTTAACGTGTTGAAACCTAGTGCAATATCATGCTATTCCATCAACTCAGTAAACTATGGTGCTACCGTTAAGATAAGTGGAAAACTATTATCCAACGGTTCTGCCGCCCAATATGAAACAGTTTCGGTAAGTGTTGACGGTAAAAAGTATACTGCAAAAACTACTAGTACGGGATACTTCAGCGTAAATCATGTTGCAAAAAGTTATGGAAGCATTAAGGTTTCATTCACTCATGCAAAAAGTAGCAAGTATCTGGCCAGTACCAACACTACCACTTTCATAGTATATCAGCCAACCACTATTCAATACTATAAGCCAAGTGACGTAAATTATGGTGCAACAGTTAAATTAAGCGGAAAACTGTTGGCAAATGGAACCGGAGTTAAATATGAAACAGTTACAATCAGTGTTGACGGCAGGAATCTAACNNTGGCAAGCAAAAACACCACCACATTCATAGTATACGAGCCTACAGCAATTGAATATTATAAAGTAGGCAACAAGGAATATGGAAGTACAGTTAAATTAAGTGGAAAACTCCTTGCAAGAGGTAAGGCAGTTTCAGGAGAAACAGTTACCGTAAGTGTTGACGGCAGGAATCTAACTGCAAAGACAAGCAGTACGGGTTACTTCACAGTCAGTTATGTTGTAAAAAGTTATGGCAGCCATAAGGTAGTGTTTACTCATGCTAAAAGTGCCAAATATCTGGCAAGCAAAAACACCACCAGTTTCAATGTATTGGAGCCTACCACCATTCAATACTATAAGATAAGCAATGCGGATTATAACAGTACTGTCAAGGTAAGCGGAAAGCTTTTGGCAAACGGCAAAGGCATTAAGGGACAAAGTGTAACAATAACCATTAATGGAGTAAAATATACTGCAAAAACAAGCAGTACAGGATACTTTACTATAAACTATAAGGTAAACAGTTATGATGCACGTAAGGTTACTTTCAGTTATTCGGGAAGTAATTCATATAAATCCACTACTAACTCAACGAATTTCAAAGTAAAACAGCCGACCAACATTGCAATCTATAAGATTTCCACAGTCAAAAAGGGTGCTGCGGCAAAAATAAGTGGTAAATTGCTTTCGAACAATAATGCAGTCAAAAAACTAAGTTTGACGATAACGGTAAACGGAATCAAATACACGGCAAAAACCAGCAATACTGGATATTTCTCAATTAGTTACATTGCAAACACTGTAGGTGTCAATAATGTAACATATGCATTCCCTGGTTCGGCTACTTACATGGACAGTACTACCACTTCCAAATTCACTGTAACAACATAAAAATGTATTAAAATAATTCTTCAAAGGGATTATTTTTTTACAGAACTATTTTTTTTTGATGATTTTCATTTTTCTGAAATAAAACTATTTTTATATTTCCTTTAACAAAAATACTTTCAACTATAAACGAATTAGTATATTTCAATATATTATTGATAATGTTTGATTTGTTAAAAACTAAAATGAAATGTGATTAAATGAACAGTAGAAAATTCAAATCAATATTCTTATTATTGGCACTGTTAATGGTTGTGATTGGTTTGTCCACCATTTCAGCCACTGTAAATATGGATAATGAAGATTTAAATGATTTATATGTCACTGCAGAGGATAATGTTCCTAATCAGGATAATCTGCACAGTGCTGATACAGTTAAAGAGGAAGATCTTATAATGGATTCAACCTCAGAGGATATTGATAAAAAAATTATTAAAAACACTTTAAATAAAACTCTAAAAGAGTCCGATGAATCAGGTACATCAACTGGAGCAAACTCTAAAATAGATACATATATCGATTTTCTATATCCTATTGATTCAATGATCTATGGTGATAAGGAATATGTATCATTTAACGTTATGGAAAAAGATTCCGATGATTCAATTGAGGCAATGTCCAATATACGTGTTACTGTAGATAACAACGGTAAAAAAACCAATTTAACCAGTAATGAATATGGCATTTTTGAGTACGAGTATTCGCCTGAAAGTACGGGATCAAATTATATTTCAGTATACTTCAACGGTAATGACGTATACAAATCTTCAAATGCCACAATGACTTTTGATGTTTACAAGCAGGATACCATTGTTTCAATAGATTCTATCAATGAAGTATATGTAGGCAAAAGCGTTAACATCATCGGATATCTAATGGATATGAACGGATTGGATGTTGAAAACGCTAAAGTTAAAATAAATGTCAATGGTCAGGAGATTGCTTCTGTAAAGGTTAACGATGGAAAATATAACTATAAATATTCCCCATCAAAAATGGGAATCAATAAGATTACAGTTATATATGAGGGTAATGACAAGTATACTTCCTCAAGTGATTCCATACAGTTTGAATACACTAAAATGAAAACATCACTTGTCAATACATTCATTTCAGAGGACAATATGGATAAGATCATTATCACTTATGAGTTAAGGGATAAGAACGCTAATCTTATTTCAAATGCTCCTGTAACCATTCAGGCAAATGATGAAAAAATCAGTGCAAAGACAAATTCCTTCGGTAAAGTCGTCTATGAATATATTAAAAATAAAAGTACGAATAATATAACAGTCACTTATGCCGGAACTGATTATTATAATGCATCAAGAAATGTTTTAAAATTATCCAATAATAAAGTTGACTCAAAAATAAATGTAATATATGCCAGTAATGATGAGTATTCACAAGAAATTACCACAACAGCTTATGGTGAAAAAATAACTGTCAATGCAATATTGACCGATAAGAATCAGAACATTATTCCAAACCAAAAAATTACAATTAAAATCAATGAAAAGGAAACTACACAAAAAACAGACAAAAATGGAATATACTCATATACGATAACACCAAATACTATGGGAACAAACAACGTATCTGTAATATATGAAGGAAACAGCTACTATAACCCATCAAAAACAACAAGTACATTCAAGGTAACAAAATTAGACAACGAAATATATGCAACCACACAGCTTGGCGAAAAAACATTAACTATAACCGGTGGAATAATCTGTGACAGGGAAGATTTGCTCAATAAAGAAAACGTAACAATAACAATCAACAAGGAAAAATTCAATGTCAGGACAGATTCGTCAACATTTAAATACAATTATAACATTAAAAAGGCAGGAACACAAAACATCAAGGTAAGATTTAACGGAAACAATTATCTTAATCCTTCAGAGGACGAAATAGACGTTGAAATATCACAAATTGAATCAGAAATAACAAGCATTGTCAAATCCGAATCAAACGATATGCTAATAACATACAAACTACAGGATGCATACGATAACGCCATTTCAAATGCAAACCTTGTTATAACATCAGACAGCAATAAGAATACGTTGAAAACAAACAAGACAGGTGAAGTAACATATAAACTAGAAAAAACATCCGCAAATATGACAGTAACGGCCCAATTCATCGGCAGCGATTTATACACAAAATCATCCAACAAAATTAAAATTGAAGACAATAAGATCAAAACTGAATTGGATATTGATGCAATACAACAGGGCAATCAGACAACAGTATCAGGATATCTGTCCGATAATCAGAATAACAAAATAGCAAATCAAAAGTTATCAATTAAAATAAATGACAAATCATACAACACAAAAACAGATAAAACCGGTTTTTACTCATACACATATGATACAATCAAAGGAAGCAATGAAATAAATGTAACATACAGTGGAAACAGTATCTATTCACCTGCATATATAGATACAATACTGGAAGTAGGCAGTATAAAAAATACAAAAATAAGTTTCACAATCAAAACACAGAAATATCAAAACGAAGTAACGTTAAACGGGAAAATATTGGACGCAAACGGTAAAAAAATAGAAACATTTTACTCCAACGTAAGATTAAAGTTAAACAATAAAATATTAGCAACAGATACAATAAACGGTGCTTTCAGCACGGTAAATGCCATAAGCATGAACAGCATCGGAAAAAACAACATAACAATATACTATGAAGGGGAAGATGAATATTCTCCTAGTTACTTTAACACGTCATTTGAAGTTGAAAAGCAGGACGTTAAGATTGACTACACCATTGGCACCACAGAAAACAATGTAGGAACAAAAATAGTAATAGCAGGAAAACTTACAGATGCCAACCATAATCCTTTGACAAGCGAAAGGGTTTACATAAACATAAACAATAACCAGTACAGTGTTAAAACCGATGAATTCGGAGATTTCACATATGAAAAAACAGAAAAAGAAACTGGAACATACAAAGTAACATTACAATACAACTCCAATGATTATTATAATGAAAAAACAGTCACCAAATCCATAAAGATTGATAAAAAAGATTCAAAGATATATCTTAATTCTATTGCTTCACAGGAACCTGGAATTAAATTAAATGTATTTGGACAATTAACCGATAATAAAAGCCAGGCCATATCAAACGCCAAAATCAATATAAAAATCAATGATGACAAACATGAACTGTCAACAGATGAAAATGGATACTACCTCCTGCAATACACAACCAAGAACATTGGAACAAACAATGTATCTGTAAGCTATTCAGGAAATGAATACTATAAGTCATCCAATACCACGGCCAAGTTCACAGTCAAAAAACCGGTAGAATTATCATACTATAAGATTACCAATCCAGTTGCAGGAACAACAGTAAAAATCAGCGGTAAACTGTTAAGTGACAATAAGGCAGTTAAAAATCAGACAGTCACAATAGCAGTCAATGGAAATGAATATAAGACCAAAACATACAGTACAGGTTATTTCAAGATAAATCATACAATAGATGCTCTGGGAAAAAATAATATAACGTATACATATGATGGAAACAGCAGATATGCAAAAGCCTACAATTCAACCACACTCACAGTTAAAAAAATCAAGGAATCAGATAATCCGACAACACTAATGATATATACCATAAATCCAGTAATTACAGGTAAAACCATAAAGATAAGTGGAAAATTACTGGCATATGGACAGGGAATAAAGGGACAAACTGTCACAATGAAAATCAACGGAAAAAAACATGTTCTAAATACCACAAGTACCGGTTACTTCACTGTTAAATACAAGGCAACAACACTTGGCAAAAACAATGTCACATACTCCTATGCAGGAAGCAAAGTGTATTTATCAAGCAATAACAAAACAACATTCCTGGTACAGAAAAAGACTGTGTTAACATGTTATACAATGAAAGCATCAGAATATGGCAGTACAGTTAAGGTAAGTGGAAAATTGCTCTGCAACAACAAAGGATTAAAAGGACAGAAAATCATTGTGAGCATTGGAAATCAGAATTATTCGGCTACAACCTATTCTTCAGGATACTTTACTGTAAACTATAAAATAAAATCCTATGATAAACAGCAGGTAACCTTTACATATGCAGGCACTGATACATACAGGGCTTCAACCAATAAAACAACAATAACCACAAAGAAAGCGGTTGAGTTATATGTCTACAGCATTAAGGAAACCGAATATGGCCAAACAGTTAAAGTAAGTGGAAAACTCCTGAACAATAACAAGGGAATAAAGGGTCAAACAATCACAGTAACGGTCAATAATCAGAATTATACAGCTAAAACCTATACATCAGGTTACTTTACCATCAGTTACAAGGCAACCTCTATAGGAAAAAACAATGTAACATTCAGGTATGCTGGAAATTCAAACTATGAGAAAAAGACTAACAAAACGACGTTCACGGTAAAATATCCAACTTCCATAACATCAAGTAAAATAACTAACAAACTTATCGGTAATACTGTTAAAGTTTCCGGACAACTTTTTGGTAATGGAAAAGTTCTTCAGGATCAGACGGTTACTGTCACAATCAACAATGTCAAATACACTGCAAAAACAGACAGTAGCGGAAAATTTGCTGTAAAATACAAGGTAAGCGATTATAACAAACAGAATATTGTATTTGAATATGCCGGTAACGACGAATATTTCTCCACTAGTAACACCACAAGTTTCAACGTTAAAAAACCTACTGTGATTGTGCCGTATCAGATTGCTGATGTCACACTTGGCAGTACGATAAAAATCAGCGGTAAAATATCTTACAATGATGCGGGAGTAAAAAATGCCAATGTAATTGTTCTTGTTGATGGAAGTGAATACTTTGCAAAATCGTATACTTCAGGATATTTCACAATAAATTATAAGATAACTAAAGTGGGTATGCATAATGTAACGTACACTTTCAACGGTAACTCATTGTACCTTGGAAGTAATTCCACCATGATATTCACGGGTATATCCTGAATTTAACTTTGTTTAGAAGAGATTTCTTCTAATCAATCCTTTCATTGCTTAAACTATTTTTTTACTTTTTTAAACACATTTTTTTTNNAAATGGTTTATTGAATTCATGAATTATCATCTTTATATACTAGAATTTTTTTATAAAAAATTTATAAATCGATTATAATCAATTTTACGGGTATTCAGTTAAATCTACTAATAATAACATTTATAAAGAATAACTTAACATACTAAATTATATATTCGATATAGTAAAAAATACCCTATACATATCGAATATTCTTGAAAATACATAGTTAAAATAAGTTAAATTTTATTCAATGAAATTTAAAATTCAATTTAAATTAAATTTTTATTTACTGAAAATCAAGTAAAATATAGCTTCTAACCGGTGTATTTATATATACCTAAAAGGGCTATAATAATAACTATGTGGGTATAAATTTAACAATTCAAGTGGTGAAATTATATGTCAAGAAAAGCATTTACAAAAATGGTAACAGAATCAGCAGATGATATGTTATTCGGGGAAACT
>MVAA01000042.1:3935-11599 GCA_003266105.1 Methanosphaera sp. rholeuAM6 | reverse complement strand
CCTAACGTATACACTGTGGGAGAGGAAATCAGAATTTATGGTACTTTAACAGATCTTGACACAGGCAAAGCCATTAATGATACGGTGGTTACAATCTCAGTAAGAGGTTCTACAATAGCAACCCCAACTACTGATAAGGATGGTAATTATTATGCATATTATACGACAGTCAGTGAAGGAATTGACTTTGAAGCTGCAGTAATTTATTCCGGAACAGTAATACCAGGTGTATTAAACATTGCACCGGCACAAAACTCAACAACGTTTTCAGTTAACAAAATACCTACAAAAACAACAATCACTATTAAAAACAGTACTGTTGGCAACGTTACAATAGGTGTTAAAGTTAACGAATATTCTGATGAAATATTAGGTGCAAGTATTACCGAAGGAACAAAATTGCTTAACGTAACAGTCGGTACAGAATCTAAATTATATGATATTACAGATGAAGAAACAATCATCCCTCTAAATATCGCAGATTTAAACGAAGTAAAAATAAATGTTACATATCTTGGAACTGTCAAGTACTTAAACAGCAGTGACCAAATTAGCAATTTTGCAGCTGAAAAACAGCATGCAATAATCACTGTAAATGCTCAGCCTGTAGAAACCATAGTATTCAACACAGTTTACATTACAGGTACATTACATGACGGAATGAACAATCCAATCACTGGAAAAATTTACTTAACATTCCATGATGAATATGGAGACAGTGATGGAAGTGTCCTGGTAGATGTAAATAACGGTTACTATGAATATCCTCGTGGAAGTCATTTCACAGGAAAAATCAATGTAACGGCTTCATATGTAAACGATACCTTTGAATACACGGAAGCAAACACCACCTATAATATCTTAAAAATGCCTACAAACACTACTGTAAAAGTTCATAACAGTACAAAAGGCAATGTTTCAATAAATGTAAGTGTAACCGATAAGGACGGAAATCCTATCACACAGGGTACATTTAACATAACAGTTGACGATGTTACAACATCTAACGTTCCATTTGAAGGAACAGTAGTGAACATTCCAATAAACAGTATTAAAGATGATATTAAAGTGACTGTAGTGTATAACGGTAACCAAACATATGAAAACAGTACGGGTCATACAAGTGATGGTCAAACATTCACTAACATAACTACCAATAATCAGACAGCTAATTTAACAGTATATGCAAATCCTGATTACGGATACATAGGAATACCTGTATTAATAAACGGTACTCTTGTGGACGGTTTAGGAAACAACATTACTGGAAAAATTAACTTAACATTCTCCAATGGTACAGCTACTGAAAGAGTTGATAATTGGGATGTAACTGACGGTAAATATGAATACACACGTACAACTCATGTAACAGGTACAATAACCGTAACTGCATATTATCCTGGAAATGAAACAATTGATGCATTAACTGCTACAACAACGTATACAATTAACAAAATACCTACCGTAACATCATTTACTGTAGCAAACAGTACTTGGGGTAACGTAACACTTAATGTAACAGTAATAGATAATGAAACCAAGGAAGCTTTAGAAGAAGGAAACGTTACCATTACTGTAAGTGGTGGAGAAACCTTTGAAAATCTAAAACTGAATGGTACAAGCACATTATTCAATATAAGTGTAGACTTGGCTAAAGCATACACAATTACTGTTGATTATCTAGGAAACTATACTTACAATCCAAGCAGTGCAGAACAAACTGTAACTGTAGGAATGCAAGATTCAAGGGTAACAATAAGTGCAAATACGCCAGTATCAGTAGGTCAGCCTTTAGTAATTAACGGTACATTGTATGATGGAATGAATAATACTGTTGCAGGTAAGGAAATTAGCATTGTTATTGAAGGAACTACAAAACAATTCCATCCAACAACACTACCTGATGGAACATATAGTGTAACTTACTATCCAATACATGAGGGCGATTTTGTTGCCACAGTATCCTGGATAGGAAACCAAACTGTTTATGACTGTTCTAATTCCACAATATTCAGAGCAAACAAAATACCTACAAATACAAGTGTAAGTATTAAAAACAATACAGTTGGAAACGTTACATTAGAAGTGAGTGTTGTTGACAACGAAACTCATCCTATAACCAGTGGTGAAGGAAAACTTCAAGTAACAATCGTAATTAATGATACAACTACAATTACCAAAACCTATGACATTAAAGATGAAACTACTGAAATTAAGCTTACAGATGAAATAACAACTGCCGGTAACTTTGATTTTACTGTTGAATATCTTGGAAACGATACTTATGAACCAAGTACTGCTAAGATCGGAGATGAAACTTTAACTAATCTTACTGTTGTTTCCCAGAACAGTCGCATAACTGTAAGAGCTGAACCGTCACTTAGTTATGTAGGTGGAGCAGTTGGTATAACAGGTGTGTTATTGGATGGTATGGGCAATCCAATTGCAGATGCTGAGATAACATTAACGTTCAACGATAATTCAACATTCACATATACAGACACCGTTAGAACATTTAGCGATGGTCACTATGAATATGCTAGAATGACCAGTAAAGTGGGTGACATTAACGTAACCGCTACTTATGCTGGAAGTGAAAACGCCAATATCAGTGGATGTAGTGCTAAAGGTAAATATACTATTAATAAAATACCTACTAGAACAATCATCAATTTAGCTGAGGGTAGTTCATCAAACAACGTAATTTATGAAATATCATTCTTGGATAGAAGAAATGGTGCAACTGTAAATGAAGGTAAATTCCAGGTTATCATTAACAGAACCGAAGCTACACGTAAAAATTATACGTTAGAAAATGTTGATGCTTACCCAGAATTGACATTAGGTGAAAACGGACATTACTACTTATCAGTAGATCCTATATACTTCATTGATAATGATGATCCATACGCATTCGTTTCATACTATGGTAATGAAAGATATGATGTAAGTAACAACTTTACTGGTGCAATGCCTGAAAAAGGTAACTTAACAGTAGTAGTTACAGTCAATCAATCAACAACTTATATCAATGAAAGTGTAACTATACACATTGATTTACTTAACAGTGCAGGTAAACGTCAGAACGGTTACGTATATGTAACTGTAGGTAACACTACCATTGTAACAAGAAATGGTGATGTTGATTTGCTTGCAACCTCAACTGCAGGTTATGAATTCGAATACTATAATTATACAAAAGGATTCTATAATGTAAGTGTAGAATATAAAGGTAGTGGGGCATGGAATCCACAAAATGCAAGTACCAATTTCACAATAATTACATTACCAACAGAAACATTCGTAAAAGTAGTTAACAACACTACCGGTAACGTATGGATTGAAATGTTGGTAAACGATACAAGAAATGATGAAATTGTTCATTATGGATATCTGGATATTGTATATGATGGAGCTCATCACTTTATACAAGTTAACACTACCGGTGACACAACATTCTATCATTTAGTAACTGATGAAACTGCTGACCAAATTAGTGTAACGGCAATTTACGTAGAAAACGAAGCATATGCTGCAAGTCAAGGTAAGGACAATGATACATTAACAACATTTACGCATATTGACATTGAAAAACAGAATGCAATACTAACAGTAAATGTAAACCCTGTAACTTCATACATTGGAGATGAAGTAATAATTAGTGGACAGTTAATTAATCCGGTAGGACAGGTTAACGGAAAAGACATTTACATCACAATAAATGGAACCACAAATAGGGTAACTACAGAAAATGATGGATCATACTCATTTACCTATGATAAGGATTTAAGCATATTAAAAGGAAACGGAACGTTCAACGTAAGTGTAGTATGTAATGGAAACGCTACAGTAAACACAGTTGAAAACAGCACAACATTCACAGTAAATAAGATACCTACAAATACCACAATAAGCATTTTAAACAATACAGTTGGAAATGTAACGGTAAAAGTAAGTGTTGTAACAAACATAACTGGAAGAGACAGTGCAGTAGTAGACAATGGTACTGTAGAATTCTACCACAATGGTGTAAAAATTGCTGATATAAAAGTAACCGGACAGGAAGACGTAATTAAACTACCAATCACAGAATCCGGCGATTACACAATAACAGCAAAATACATGGAAAACGATATTTACTTAGCAAGTGATGCAACATTGGATGATGAAGCAAGAACACCATTTGGAGGCCTCACAGTAAATAATCAGACCGCAACTATAACTGTAAATGCAACGCCTAAAACAGTATTGGTAGGAGAAACTGTTGATATAGACGGTACTCTTATTGATGGAATGGGTAACAACATTACAGGTCAAAAAATAGTTAACATAACAATTGATGGCATAAACTACACAGTTGATGTAACTAATGGTAAATTCCACTTAGAAAACATCACATACACTCACGGTATTAAACCGGTAATAGCAACATTCCTCGGAAACCAGACAATTGACCCGGTAAGTGCTAACACTGAATTTACAGTAAACCTTATCCCTACAAAAACACTGGTAAGTGTTGTTAACGATACAGTTGGCAATGTAAGTATAAGCGTGAATGTAACTAACAATACTGGTGAAATTGTTAAAGAGGGTGAGCTGAAAGTTACTGTTGGCAATAACAATCCGTTCACAGTTGCTGTTGATGGATCAGGTCAAACACTTATTCCATTAACATCAATTACTGAAATGGGTGAAATAACAGTAAAAGTTGAATATCAGGCAAACCGTGTATACAATAGCAGTATTGGTATTAATGCTTCAACTGTAAATGATACGGAAGAAGAATTTACAAACATCACACCTACCCAACATCAAACAATATTGGTTGTAGATGTGGAAAGCACTCCTGTATACATAGGTCAAAACGTAACAATTAATGGTACGCTAGTGCTTGACAACGGTACTGCAATGAATGGTGTCGATTTAGTAAAACTTGAAATCGGTAATCGTGTAGTATATGTAAACGTTACAAACGGTGTATTCAAATACAATTACACCACTAACCAGGTTACACCTGAAAGACTTGTAACGGCAACATTTACAAGTTCCGATGATAAAATCAACGGATCAACAGATACAACAACTTTCGCAGTAGAAAAATTACCAACCAGTACTCATGTTGACTTGTTAAGTGATGTATTTGGTAATGTAACATTAAACGTAACTGTAACCGACACGTTCAATAACGAAAAAGTTACTAACATGTTTAACGGAACACTTATCGAACCGGATTCTGTTATTGAAATAGAATATAACGGTATAGTACATAATTTCATTGTCAGCAGTACAGGTTCAACAATCATTAAACTGAATGATTTCGTTGCTCCTCGTTCAAACATTGATATCAATGTAAGATACAGAGAAAACAATGTTTATAAGCCAAGCAGTGATGAATCATTTGATAAATTAACAATAGTATCTCAGACACCTACCTTAACAATTGAAGCAACACCTGTAAACAGCAGTGTGGGTGAAGTTGTAACAATCGGAGGTAGATTGACGGATGCATTTGGTAATGAAATTGTTGGAAGGGAAATTGTTGTAACAGTAAACGGTACAACTCTAAGAAATACTACTGCAGCTAATGGTAGATACACAGTTTATTACACATCATTCCGTAATGGAACATTTACCGCTATAGCAAGTTACAACGGTAACACTACAATAAAACCGATAAGTAACAGTACAGAGTTTAACGTAAGTAAAATACCTACAACAACTAACATAAGCTTACTTAACAACACAGTGGGTAATGTAACAATTAACGTAACAGTATATGACAATGAAACTAATCCTATTACCACCGGACAGTTCGATGTGACAATAGTTGAAACGGGTAAAACCTTCACTGTTGACATTGAAGGAGAAAGTACAGTTGTAAATCTTAACATCACCGAAGCTGATAAAACATTCCACGTGAAAGTTGATTACCTTGGTGATAACAAGTATATTAACAGTACTGGACGTACCAGTGATGATTTAGATGAAATTGTCATAAACACAGTTAAACAATATGCTACAATTACAATAGATGCTGTTCCTAAAGAAGTTTATGTTGGAAGAAACGTTACAATCAGTGGTACATTATATGATGGCATGAACAATCCAATAACAGGTAAAATTGACTTAACATTTGTTGGAGAAGAGGGTCAGGAAACAATAACTGATATTGATGTGACTAATGGAAGATATGTTTATGACAGAACCAGTCATATTACAGGATTAGTTAATGTAACAGCCACATATCATGGCAATTCCACTGTAAATGAATGTAATGCTACAACAAATTATACAATAGACAAAATACCTACAACAACAGTTTTAACTCCTCTAAACGTAACATATGGAAACTTCACAGTCGCTGTTAAAATAGTCGATGCAGAAACTGGATTTGCTATTACAACAGGATCAAACATCACATTTAGACATGTAGCTAAAAACGGTGATGAATATGAAGACATTCCTTGTCAACACAGATTTAAAATTAATTTGGATGAAGACACCGACAAATTCACAGTTGATGAATTCGGAAGAATTATTGTTAAATTAAGTGATGATTTCTTATTTGAACAACATGAGATAATAAGAGTAGTTTATGAGGGTAATGAAACATACAGAAGCAGTATGGATACCAATGAAGGAGACGTACTTAAAGATTCTACAAAAATCAATGTAACAGTAGATAAAACACCTATATACATTAATCAAACAGTTATTGTAATGGTTAACTTGACTGATGCAAACAACAATCCATTATCTGGAATGATTAATTTAACAATAGGAAATGTTACAAAAGAAGTAAGTATTGATGATACTGGTATTTACACAGTAAGTACTGATAGTTTCGATGAACTGTTAAAAACTAATGCTAGTGGAGTCTACAATGTTGTTGCAAATTACACTGGTACAGCAACCAGATCTAACGCAACCAGTAACACAAGCTTCACAGTGAATAAATTGCCAACCAATACAACAGTACAAATAGTAAACAATACTGTTGGAAACGTAAGTATTGATGTAGTTGTAAATGATATAATTAACAACAAAGTACTTACAAACGGTACAATAAGAATAGTTATAAACGGTCATGAACAGCAACCTGCAAAATTAAACGGAACAAAAACACACATTCCACTTAATATTGAAAATACAGGTAATGTCAATATAGAAGTTTACTTCGTTGAAGACGATGTTTACCGGGAAAGTAGAGGTATTGACAGTGATACTCTACAAGAGTTAAACATCATTGAAATAATTCCACAAAAGGCTAACCTCACAGTAGTTGCAAATCCAAACGCAACATATGTTGGGGAAACAATTATCGTATCAGGACAATTGGTAGATGGTCTTGGAAATAACATTAGTGGTGTAAGAATATTCCTGGATGTAGGTGGAACAGAATATACTAACATATTCACAAACAGTACAGGAGGATACAGTGTTGAACATCCTACAGAACGTGAAGGTGAATATACAGTAACAGCCACATACAGAGGAAACTCTACTGTAGATCCAATCACAGTAACTGCCGACTACTCAGTAAGTAAAATTAACACAACAACTGTTGTTACAATTCTTAACAATACTGTTGGTAACGTAACAATTGGTGTAAATGTAACAGATAATCTTCATAATACTCCTATCACAAGTGGTAAATTCAACAT
>MVAA01000042.1:385-3921 GCA_003266105.1 Methanosphaera sp. rholeuAM6 | reverse complement strand
AATCCAAGTAATGCTACAACAGGAAAAATTATTGATAACAAACCTGAACCATTCACTAATATTACAACAGTAAAACAGAACGTAACATTAGATGTCGGTGTTGTCCGTGATGTTATAGAAGTAGGATCCTATGTATACATACAGGGTCACCTAAGAAATGCTACACATGACGGAATAGTAGGTGCAACCATTACATTAACATTCAATGGACTGGAACCTACAAATGTGACAACAGTCACTGACGGTTACTACAACCTAACAAGACTAGTGCACATTCCTGGACAAGTAGAAGTGGTAGCATACTATAACGGTAGTGAAAAATACAACAATGCAACAGACGATACTCGTTACACAGCTGGTAGATTACCAACCAACACAACAGTTACAATACGTAACAATACTGTTGGCAATGTAACGATTGACGTGAACGTTGTTGACAAATACCATGAACTACCAATAACTACCGGTGAAGGATTATTAAACGTAACAGTAAATAATCAGACAACGTTATACAACATCACCGGAGCAGTAACCACTATTAAACTCGTAAATATCACAAACACAACAACAGCAAACGTAACAGTAACATACCTGGGTAATAACACTTACCTGCCAAGTACTGGATACGATGCTGATGGAATAAACGAATTTACAAACATTACTGCAGACAAACAAAATGCTACAATAACCCTTGACATAATCCCATTAGAACAGTACATCCTTGAAGATGTAACATTCAGTGGAGAATTATTCGATGGAATGGGCAATAACATTAAAGGCGTAAATGTAAACATTACAGTAACTCACGGTCAGGATTCAATTAAAGAGGAAACTCCAATATATCCTAGCAGTGGCAAATACAGTTATCCAAGACATACCAACATGACTGGTGAAATGACTGTGACTGTAAGTTGGGAAGGTAATGAAACAGTAAATCCTGTAAGCATTACAAAAACTTACACAATCAAACAAAGACCTACAACAACAATCGTAAACATAGTTAACGATACGGTAGGAGCAACCAGTATTGACGTTCAGGTAATTGATACACGTAACCCTAGTGAAATACTCACTAACGGTACATTAACAATTACGGTAAACGGTAAAGTAACACATGCCAACATAACCGGTCAGACAACCAGAATAAACCTTACAACCACATATGCAGGTTACACAGCAGTAACAGTAGTGTATGATGGAAACTACACCTATGAAGCAAGTACAGGTAACATTACAAATATTACAACAACAGCTCAAACAGCACAAATGACCATTAGTAATAATGCTAGTGATGCAAGAGTTGGCGATATAGTAATGATAAACGGTACTCTTAAAGACGGTCTTGGTAATGTAATGGTTGACAGACCAATCACGGTTAACGTAAACGGTACAGGATTATCTGCAAGAACCGATGAATACGGAAACTATGTTGTATACTATGAAACAACATATCAGGGTAATTTCACAGCAGTTGCAACATTCACTGCAGCAGCAGGTATTGTAGGTACAATGAGTGTTAACACAACATTTGAAGTACTAAGACTAAACACTACAACAGTAGTGGAAGTTGTTAACAATACAGCCGGAAACGTTACAATAAGTGTAAACGTTACTGATGAACGTAATAGAACAGTCAATCATGGTAAATTCAACATCAGCGTTGAACAACAGCAAACAAGAACCGAAGAAATTGTCGGTGAATTGACTCTTGTAAAAATTGATGTTGATAAAAACGGAACAATCTATGTGAACGTAACATACCTTGGTGATAATCAGTACAACCCAAGCAATGCTACAGACAGTGATAAAGTACTATTTGATCACATTGATGTAGTAAAACAAAATGTTACACTCAGTGTTGAAACCGTACGTCCAAACGTATATGTTGGAACAATAATGGTTGTTCAAGGAAGACTATTGAATGCCAGCGGTAATGGTATTGGTGGAGCCGTAATATACCTAACATTTGACGGTATTGAAACAGTAAACACCACAACTCTTGCTAATGGATATTATTCAATAGAAAGAATCACACACTTCTCTGGAGAAGTTAAGGTAGATGCTTACTACAATGGTAGTGACAAATACAACAACGCCACAGCAAATACAACATACCACGTTGACAAATTGCCTACAAACACTACTGTATCAATAGTTAACAATACTGTTGGAAATGTAACAATTGGCGTTCAAGTAATTGACAAATACCATGACAGCATCATAGAATCAGGTAAAATAAACGTTACCGTAAACGGTAAAACTGAAACACACAATATCACAGGCAGTACCACCAACATTAAACTTGTGGGTATTGACACCACTGATAAGGTTGATGTAACAGTCAAATACCTCGGAAACGACACTTACCTCGAAAGTATTGGTGTAACAAAAGAATCATACGGTGATGAAAACGAAACGTTCAACAACATCACTGCAGATAAACAGAATGCTACACTTACAATCCAGGAAGGACCAAGTCCTGTATATGTATTTAACAACATTACATACAATGGTACACTCGTTGACGGACTGGGAAACAATATTACTGGTAAAATCAACATTACAGTAATGTATGGTAATGAATTAGTACAATTTATAGGAGACGTACCAGTAACAAACGGATTCTATGAATACAATAGAACTTCCATTAAAGTAGGAACTATTAACGTAACTGCTTATTACGGTGGAAATGCAACAGTAAACCCAACTAACGCTTCAACCACTTACGTAGTTAACAAACGTCCAACATACACTAACGTAACACTTGTAAATGATACTATGGGTAACATACAAATAGACGTTAGAGTAGTTGACGCACTTAATAACGAAACAATAACTAGTGGTGGAGAACTTATAAGCGTAAACATACTTGAAGGAACATTCAAGTATAGCATTGACGATAGTGGAGTTACAAGAATTACAGTACCGGTAACCGAGTACAGAAAACTTGTAGCAATCACAGTCAGATATCTTGGTAACGACACATTCGAACCAAGTACAGGTAACAACACTGCAACAAATACGCTATTCAACAATATAACTGCAAAACTACATAACACAACCTTAAGTGTAAATGTAGATCCTATTAACTCATCCGTAGGAACAGTATATAACATATCTGGTAACTTCAAGGATGAAAACGGAACTGCAATAGTTGGAGAAGAATTAACAATTACTGTAGATAAGACAAGATACGACTTTGTAACTGTTGAAGACGGTTACTACTCAATAAACTACACATCATACAAAGAAGGAAACTTCACAGTTAAAGTAGAATTTATTGGTAACGACCTAATTAACAGACAAGCAAACAGTACAAACTTCACAGTAAACAAAATACCTACAAACACAACCGTAAGTATAATAAACAATACTGTAGGACACGTACAGGTAGCTGTAAACGTAACGGATAATGAAACTCATCCAATAACTAGTGGAACGTTAGAAGTAACAGTTGATGGAAACACATACACTGAGAAAATAACAGGCACCACAACAGTCCTGGATCTTGACATTACAACAACCCAAAAAGTTGA
>MVAA01000042.1:0-303 GCA_003266105.1 Methanosphaera sp. rholeuAM6 | reverse complement strand
AACATTACAATTGTAAATGAGGACGGAACTGTAATCTTCAACGAAACCAGAACAACAAACCGTGCTGGTATAATCAGATTAACAGTAAATAATGCTACCGCAGGTAACATTCGTGTAAACGCTTCATTTGAAAGTGACATGTACAACTACACTAGTGATGCAAAAACTTATGTTGTAAATAAAATACCTACAAGCACAACAGTAGATATTACAAGCAACATTAAAGGAAATACTCAGATAAGTGTAAGAGTAACTGACACAGAAAACAATAAAGTAATAACTGAAGGAAATGTTACAGTAACA
>MVAA01000031.1:31534-35217 GCA_003266105.1 Methanosphaera sp. rholeuAM6 | reverse complement strand
GTATTCATTTTAGGATAAAACATCAATTCTTTGAAGTTCCTCTTCTGTCCAGATTCTGCCGACCGGATTGTGAGGATTGCATAGAAGCATCATAGTAGTATCCTTTTGTGAGAGTTTTTGCTCAAGATCTTCAAAGTTTATAGAATACTTTTTTCCATCATATACTAGTTCGTTTTCTATTACTTGCCTGTTATTATCATGGATAACCTTGAAGAATATATGATATACAGGGGTTTGTATTAAAATTCCATCATTTTCTTTTGTCAATTCACGTATCATCGATGAAATTGCAGGCATTACACCCAATAAGAATAACATTTCATCTTTTTTCATCTTGAAATTATGTCTTCTTTGCCACCAGTTAATATATGCCTGATAGTATTCATCCGGTACAATCGCATAACCGAATATTCCATGATGAACTCTTTTTTCTAGTGCCTGAATAATTTCAGGTGCTACCTGGAAATCCATATCGGCTACCCACATTGGTAGTTCGGTATTAAATAAATCCCACTTCAAGGAACCTGTATTTTTTCTTTCAGTTATTGTGTCAAAATCATAATTCATTGTTTTTCCCCATTAATATCAGCAACATTTACTCAGGGTTTTTTATTGTTGGTCTTTTTAGCCAAATATTTTTGAAGCAATTCTTTTGAATGTTCATCTGTTTCCACGTTTGCAAGATATTCATCCAAATTATCTTCTGTCAGATTACTTATGGTTGTCTGTGAGTTATCATCACTTTTATCTTTGTTAGAAGATTCTATTTCCAAATCTTTAATCTTATTTACTAATTTGTTTGTCTGATTCATAATTATATATTTAATAAGAATATTTAATAAAGATTACAAATAATTTTGCTTAAAAAAAGAAAATTGTTATTTGAAGGTTATGATTTAAGTATGTTTGATTATTAGGATTTAATCATAGATAACAGCATTTTAAAACGTTCTTTGGCATACAATGCATGTGGAACATTTGCTGGCATTATAATCATGTTTCCTTTTTTGAGAATGTAAATCTTGCCATCTATCGTTAATTCCAGTGTACCGTCAAGAACCTGTACCATAGCATCAAATGGTGCCGTATGTTCTGACAATCCCTCATCTTTGTCAAAAGCAAATACTGTTACAGTTCCTGTTTCCTTTTTAATGATTTCCTTACTTACTACGGACTTTTCCTGGTATTCCACCAGTTCTTCTAATTTAAAAATATTTGATGTCTCCAATACCATACTATCCAATTCCATGATCAATCTGTTAATAAACAGAGTCTTTATATCAATGCTTAAATACTTATGTAACTCCAATAGTTAATTGTCATAAGAAGATTATTCTGCATCTTCTTCTAATGCTTCTATATAGAAACTTACAGGTCTAAAACCATCATTACAGGATATCATAGCTGACTTTTTATTTTTCATCCAGCCATCATATAGGTTTTCTCCACCATGTGCTAATGTCATGACAAATGGAGATATTATTTCCCATGCACTTTCACAGAAGTTTTCCGGTCTTTGCCATCCATTTGCAATATATACAGTATCTTCTTCCATGTCGCAGGCATGTTCTATTGGATTTTCATATTCGGCTATCAGGTCATCGTATTGTGCTTTTCGCATAACTGTAATTTTTACTTTTTTCATGAAAAATTCTTCCCCATATTGATGTACAAATAACACTCCATATACAGTATTATTTCATTGAAAAGATATAATAGTTATGAATTATAAGAAAATTAAAATAAAAAAAGGGTTTGTCACAAGAATTGTTTCTTGTGTAAAATTAGTTACTAATACTTAATCATAGAATTTTCCCAAGAAGGATTTCATTCGTTCATTATCTGATGAAAATACTTCATCAGGTGTTCCATTTTCAATGATATATCCATCATCCATGAATATAATTGTATCTGCAACATTTCGAGCAAAAGTCATTTCATGTGTAACAATTACCATTGTCATGTGTTCAGCAGCCAAATCCTTTATAACTTTCAATATTTCTCCAGTTAATTCAGGATCCAATGCTGATGTTGGTTCATCAAAGAATAAAATATCCGGATTCATTGCTAATGCTCTAGCAATTGAAACTCTCTGCTGTTGTCCACCAGATAGCTCACATGGATAAGCATTTTCTTTATCTGCCAAATCCATTTTCTTTAATAAAGCTCTGGCTTCATCATATACTTCTTTTTTGTTTCTTTTTTGAACTTTTAATGGTGCGTTAGTTATGTTTTTCATAACTGAGTGATGTGGAAATAAGTTAAAATTCTGAAATACTAATCCAAATGTTCCATCAAAGTTTATTTCGCCACTATCATATGTTTCCAATTCTGTTATACATCTTAATAGTGTTGATTTACCTGAACCTGAAGGTCCAATTACACATAATACTTCTCCTTTATTTACATCAAGAGAAATATCTTTTAAAACCTCGTTATCTCCGAAACTTTTTTTAAGATTTTTAATTTCTAATAAACTCATGATATCACTCTAGTCATAATAACCTAATCTTCTCTCGAAGTATTCCATGATAAATGCAACTAATACGTTAAATACATAGTAGAACATACCAGCCACTAACAATGCCATAATAGATGCGTCAGCAGCAGCTATCTGTTTTGCTACCGTGAACATTTCAGGTATTGCTAATACGAAAGATAATGATGTATCTTTTACGAGTGTAATTACTTCATTTGTTATTGAAGGTAATACGATTTTGATTACTTGAGGAAGTACTATTATAAAAAATGTTTCTATTCTAGTATAACCAAGTACCTGTGCTGCTTCGTATTGTCCTTTAGGAATTGATTCAATTCCGCCTCTAAAGATTTCTGCAAAGTATGCAGCATAGTTAATAGAAAAAGCTATAATAACTGCTATCATCCTGTATTCAGGTGATAGTGTCATTCCAAAAATGTAGTATGGACCAAAAAATACTACTATTAACTGTAGCATTAATGGTGTTCCTCTCATGATTGAAATATAAATTTTTGTAAACCATCTTAGAGGACTAAAACTACTCATTCTTCCCGCGGCTACAAGTAAGCCTAAAGGAATAGAGAATAATAAAGTAAGTAAGAATATCTCTATAGAAGTTATCATTCCTTCTGCTAGTTGTGATATAACTGTACTTAAAATCATATATTATTCGCCTATATATTTATCTAATTTTCTGTAATTAATGAACCTGGAACTCCAAATTCAGCATAGTTTTCTGCTATTTTGGCTATGGTTCCATCTTTTTGCATTTCATCTAAGGTAGCTTGTACTTTGTCTTTTAAGTCATCGTTACCTTTTTTGAATCCTACACCATATTGTTCTGATGAGATTTCTTGATCAAGGATTTTGTATGCATCACCATGTTTGTTTACTTGGTATTTTGCAACTCCAATATCCATAGCAATTGCATCACATGCTCCAGATTCTAAGTCGTTGAATGCAGTGTTGTAATCTGCAATCTGTACTAAGTCTTTGAAGTTGTCTGCAATTGTTTTGTTGTCACCTTCAAGAGCAGCTAATGCTGATGAATCTTTTTGGGTTTCAACTTGTTTATCTTTTAAATCATCTAAAGTGTTGATTCCGGAATCAGATTTTACAACAATAACTTGTTTGTTGTCTATGTATGGTTTGGACCATGTGTAATCGTCTTCTCTACCATTTATGGTAAATCCGTTCCAGATAC
>MVAA01000031.1:31113-31521 GCA_003266105.1 Methanosphaera sp. rholeuAM6 | reverse complement strand
TTATCTGCTTTGTATCCATAAGGAGGGAATTCTGCATCGAAACCTACAACTAATGTAGTATCATCATTAGCAGAATCTTCTGCATTTACTCCAGCTACGAGAGCTAAAGCAAGTACTAAAACTCCTACTATAATTCCTATCTTTTTCATTTAAAAAAACACCATATATTTTTATATAAAATAATTATGATTAATAGACTAGACAAATCTAATCTATTTAATTATAGTTATATTATTCTAAATATTTATTTATTACAGTTCTAAAGTGATTAATTATAATGAAATAATCATATCAAATATTAAAATTTGTAAATTTACTTAAGAAATATGTTGAAATAACTTTTTAAAAGCCTAAGAAAAAATAATAAATTGTTTGAAAAACATATTATATATTAATAATAATCATATG
>MVAA01000031.1:29155-31019 GCA_003266105.1 Methanosphaera sp. rholeuAM6 | reverse complement strand
TTGAAGGTTTTGATAATCATTTTAATGAAGCTCAAAAGAAAGGTTATAGTGGTGTAGGTACCTATACTAAGTTAGAACCGTTGAATGTTACACGAGGATTAGGTATTGAGGATTTGGATAATGAAGGACGTGTTTTAAAAGTTGAATATCCCGATTTTATCCTGTTTAATATTTATTTCCCTAATAGTGGAATGGAAGCTAAAAGACTTGATTATAAAATAGCCTTTTGTGATGCATTGCTTGATATTGTTGTTGATTTAAAAAATAATGGAAAAAATGTCGTGATTACTGGTGATTACAATATTGCACATAACCCTATTGACGTTTATAATCCTGCCAATTGTGAAGGAAAATCTGGTTATCTGCCCGAAGAAAGAGCATGGCTTGATAAGCTTGAAGAAGCAGGTTTTATCGATACTTTCCGTTTATTCGATGAGGGTGAAAATAATTTTACCTGGTGGAGTTATAGAACCAAGGCAAGAGAACGTAATGCCGGTTGGAGATTAGATTATTTCTACGTGAATGAAGAAATGAAAGAGAACATTAAATCTGCAACAATTCTTGACCAAGTATATGGTTCAGATCATTGTCCTGTTACATTGGAATTAGATTTTAAATTATAACTTCCAATTTATCTCTTTCATATTATTTTCTTTTAAGAATTCATTAGCTTTTTTAAAATGATTACATCCAAAGAATCCTCGTCTAGCAGAGAAAGGACTAGGATGTGATGTTATTAGAACCAGATGATTAGGATTATTTAACAATTCTTTCTTTTTTTCTGCTTGTTTTCCCCATAACATGAAAACTATAGGCTGATCTTGTTTATTTAAATATTTGATAACGTTATCTGTGAATGTTTGCCATCCACATTTATTATGTGAATTTGCATTTGATTCTTCCACGGTTAATACTGTGTTCAAGAGGAATACTCCTTGTTTTGCCCATTTTTCTAGACAGCCATTATCTGGTATTTCATAACCATATTCTTCTCGTATTTCTTTAAAAATATTAGATAATGATCTTGGTATTGGATTTCCTTCTGGTGTTGAAAAAGCTAATCCATGTGCTTGGCCTGGTTCATGATATGGATCTTGTCCTAATAAGACTATTTTAACCTCAGATAATGGAGTATATTTGAATGCATTGAATATGTCCTGTTGTGGGGGATAAATTGTTTTTTCTGAATATTCTTTTTCTATAAAAACATCTAATTTTTGATAATATAATCTTTCATGTTCTTTTTCTAAGAATTCGTCCCAATCATTGTTTACTTTTTCATAAATCATTATCATCACTTTTCTGTTACTATTTTTCCAGATATATGTTCTATTTGTAATTCTAGTACTTGTGTACGAGTAAATGCTTTATTAATTTCATTTTTAGTATAATCTTCTGATGGAAAATACTTGTTACCTAATTTTGTTAGTATTTTATGTTTTTCTTCATTATTTTCTAGGATTTTAATTTTTCCAAAAATGATAACACTTTTAACAATATAATACCAGTCATCATTTACTTTTGTACCATTGTTTATTAAAGTAAATGAGACTTTTTCATGTTTTTTTATTGAATCTATCATATGTCCTTCTTGTGCTGAGTGAAAATAGATTTTATTGTTTGAATAAACATAATTTAATGGTATTGCATATGGATAGTTTTCATCACCTAATACTGCTAGGAAACCTCTTTTTTGTTGTTGTAATAATTGAATGCATTCTTCATGTGGTAGTTCTTGTTTTTTTCGTCTCATCATTCTAAACATAGTTTTTTCCTCTGAGATTAAGATTGACTGAAAAAAATATTCTTTATATGGTTAATAATTCTTCTACATTATTAATAATTTTTAATGGATATTTATCAG
>MVAA01000031.1:0-29111 GCA_003266105.1 Methanosphaera sp. rholeuAM6 | reverse complement strand
GGATTTGGTTTAAAGGCACCGTTTGGAGTGTAACCTATAATATGTGAAAAGTTTATTTCGGGAAAGAGTTTCTCTGTGTATTCCATCAATTGTTCCTGTTTACGGTTTGAACATATTGCCAGTTCCTTTTTTTGATTTATTAATTCTTCCAATACGGTAGTTATTCCATTATAAGGCAGCGTATGTTCTTTTTCACTGTTTTCATAGATTTTTGAGTATGTTTCAAGTACTGTCATGTTATCCGTCATATTGTCAACAAAGTCTGTGTAATCTATCTGGTCTAATGATTCATATTCATATTCTGGCAGGTTATGCTCCTTTAGTGCCTGGTTATATGATATTACTGAATCATAGAACGTGTTAACGAGTGTTCCATCAAAGTCAAAAATGTATAATTTCTTCATAGTAGTATATATGTTAAAATAAGATTAAATTAATTATGGGGGGAAGGTTATTCCTGTTTATCAATATCTATTTTCTTTATTAACTTAGCCGGTACACCTCCCACCACAGTATTATCAGGCACGTCTTTAGTAACTACTGCTCCTGCAGCTATTATTGCTCCTTTTCCAATTGTTACGCCAGACAGTATTGTTGAATTTGAACCAATCCATGTTTTGTCGCCGACAACTATTGGTTTGGGATGTAATGCTCCTCTGATTTCAGGATTTTCATCATGATTAAGTGTTGCAAATACTACGTTATGTCCGATTAAAACTTTGTCTCCTATGTATATTCCGCCCTGATCCTGCATTTTACATCCGGCATTGATGAAAACATTTTCTCCCAAGTGAATGTTTTTACCACAATCTGTATGAAATGGTGGTATTACTTCAAGTGTTTTATTAACGGGTTGTCCTGTTAGTTGTGCAAACAGTTCCTGAATTTCCTCCTGTGTATGATATTCATTATTTATTTTCATGGTAATTTTAAGAGCTTCCTGCGTTAAGTATCCACAGTAAAGCAATTCTTCCGAATTTGCTTCAACCGTTTTTCCATTGTTCATATCTTCTAAAAATTTCTTCAATTCCATAAAAATCACATATAATTCTTTATTAAAGATTATTAATAATATTTTCTGATTATTAAAAAGATATGTGGGGTAGTTATTGTAAATCCCATAAGAACTTTAAAAATAACAGATAATGATTTTTAAATTATGATATGTAATTTAAAGGATATGGGAATATTTATATTGACTTACAATAAAGATAATACTATCAATAAAGGAGGAAAAAAAGTTTATGAAAACTAAGTCTATTTTCTTAGTTTTGTTAATGACTTTAACGCTGTTTAGTATAACTGCCATTTATGCTGAAGAGGCAACTGTAGGCGATTCAACATTTACTGTTCCTGATGGATTTTCAATAAATGAAACTACGGATAACACAGTTACTCTCACAGGTAATGACAATACAGCCATTGCAATATACTCCGGTGACACCAAAAGTATTGAAGATGCTAGACAAAGCCGTTTAGATGCTGGTTTCACTTTATCCGGTGAAGAAACATATGACGTAAATGGTATTGAAGTCAACCAACAAAATTACAATAAGGATGGAATTAACAGTTGTGTATACACTTTCAACAAAAATGGCAAAGATTATATAATCTCATACAACCTGGTTGAAGGACAAGATATTCCATCAAATGAAGATAATCCTGTAACAGAAATTGTTAATTCATTAAATTAATCTTCATTTATCTATTTTTTTTTGACAGCAAAATATTTTATATGCTTTTTTTCAAAAATAGCTGTTTTTGTAATTATTTCCATGATTAAATCAACGGATTGTTGTTTTATTAAATTACTATTATTATAATAATTTATAATTATTAATACATTTAAAATACATAAAATAATATAAGTAGGGATATGGGAAGATGAATATGAAAATTAAATCAATCATGATACTAACATTAATACTGTTAACTCTCATTGGCATTACAGCAATTGATGCTGAAACTGTTAGTTTTGCAAATTCAACTTTCACAATACCTGAAGGATATGTTATTAATGAAACTTATAGTGATTCAGTAGTTCTATCAAATAATACCACGTTTATTGTTGTTTATAGCGGAGAAGTAGTAAGTATTGAAAAAGCCAGACAAAACCGTTTAGAACTTGGTTTTAGACTTCTTGATGAAGACAATTATGATGCGGATGGTATAGAAATAAATCAACAAAATTTCCATAAATTCAATATTACGGCTTGTATTTACACTTTCACAAAAAATAACAAGAATTATATAATTACTTACACAATTATGGATAATCAGGACATTCCGGAAAAAGATGATAATCCTGTTACTGAAATATTCAATTCTTTAAGTTAAATATTTCTTGGATTATCCCCATATTAATTAAAAAATGAATCAAGAGTTGCTGTTCTTGTATTATCATTTATATCTAATATACCAACGTCAATTTTTTTATATTTTAGTATTCTATAATATTTATGCATTATTTTCCTATTGATTGCATTAAGATTATAATGTTTTAGTATATCCTTTAAACAGTCAACTGTATCATAAAGGGATACTTTTAAATCATTTTCGTCAAAACTTTTAAATACTAAATCAAAAGCATCACCAAATGATTCATCCGTGAACATTTCCTGCATCTTATTTAAAACAAACCATGAACTCTTATCAACTGGCTTATAATATTGATAATAATGTGAATCAACAAAAACCATATTCAAGTTTATTAAGAAAATTTCCAGTTCTGTTTCTAATAGTTCATCATATAATTCTACTTCATTAAATAAAAATGCCTTTACTCTTAATGAATCAACTAGCTGATCATGATTTCTTGTCTTTTTAGCATAATCAATATGTTTATCAAGAAAATCTATTGCGGGACCATAATTGTACTTCTTATCTCTGTTTTCATCCATAAATTCCCTGAATTCATCGTAAATATAATCATTCAACGCTGCATTATGGAATAACAAATCAGCTTTTTCATCAGTATACTTAATTCCCTTTTCTGTTAATGATGGAATATCAGATGGAATATCCTCTAATGGAACTTCTTTTGAAATTCTTTGTATTAAATCATATTTATTTCCGGATACTTTACAGTTGTGCTGTTTAAGAATTTCTTTTAATTCTACATTTTTAAAATTATATGCTTCATTTTCCCATTTTTGAGGATTCATTTTATAAGTAATGTATCCTCTATCAATCATTATCTGTTCCAAGTCTATATGAATAATACCATACTTTGATGCTACAAAATCAAACAAATCTTCACCAAAAAGTCCATCATCAAGATTGCTAATTACCAAACCTATTGCAGCTCCAATTAAGTACTCTTCATCATGATAATTTTTCAATTCCCTTTTTCCTGTTAATGAATGTTTATAGGATTGTTTTTCTTCAAGTAACTGTTTATAAACAAAATCTTCTTCATCCAAAGAAGATAAACTGTATAACGTGTATCCACAGTTAATACAGTAGTTTTCCAAGTAATCCACATCTTCATAACAGTAGGGACAGAAATGTTCGGTAGCATTGTTTTTTACTGTTTTTTCATGATAGTTATTAATCAAGTAATCCAATCTTAATTCCAATGCTTCTT
Source organism: Methanosphaera sp. rholeuAM6 (assembly GCA_003266105.1). Taxonomy (GTDB): domain Archaea; phylum Methanobacteriota; class Methanobacteria; order Methanobacteriales; family Methanobacteriaceae; genus Methanosphaera. Next base: position 25,525 of record MVAA01000031.1, on the reverse strand, counting down.
TTTCTACTTTTCCCATCCTTAATTCTACAAACAATTGGTTTTGAATAATTTTAGCTTCTTTAGTTGTGATAATCCCATCATCAATACTTTCCTGTAAAGTTTGTGAAAAATGTGTTGGTTTTCCTATTATTTCCTCAGTATCTATAGGTTTAGAAGGTAAATGTTTATTTAATACGAACAACCACCTTTCTATTTCAGAATCTCTTGCAATTAATTCAGTTACACAATTATCAAAGTATGATTGATCTATTTTTTCCCTTTTTTCTTCACAGTTAAAACGTTTATCTTCCTCTACGACTTGTGTGTAATATAATTCATATTTTTCCCGATTAAAGATTTTAAAGGATAATGTAGCACATATATCCAAATCATAAATGTTTGTTAAAGCAAGACTGTTGCTTTTCTTCTCATTATTAGAAATTGCACTTGATAAGTTTATATTGAAATTTATAGCACTGACCACTAAGTTTTTAGTTATTCTCTTTGCCCAACGATACCTGATTAATGCTTCCACAACATGTCTTGATGGTTCAAGAATGATTAAATTAATGTCCTTTGTTAAGTGGTGCTTTAATTCCTTGTATAATAATCTGTGTCTTCTGTAACCTGTTAATATGAAGATGTTCGTTAGAGTATACTGACATTTACTGATTATATTATATGTAACAAATCCTACTACTTTCTCTTTGTATACTAATTCTTTAAAAAGATCACATTTATTCGTTCGTAAATTGAATTTATCTTCTTTTAATGATTTGTATAAGTAATTATATTCCTTTTCCAATAATTCGGGGATATTTATGGAATTATCATTATCTTTAGAAATTTCCTTATTTTCTCCATCTTTACGAATAATAAAGTCTATATTTTTCATATTAGAAACTCACCAAATATTCATTATTATATTGGTTTTTAAAAGATTTAAAGAATGCTATAGAATTATCTTATTTCATTTTTAGACTTTTTTAAAGAACATCTTCATGTAACTACAGGTTTTGGTTTAAACCGTTATACATATTACATGACATTTACTGTATCTTCTTTAATATCATGTTGTAAACCAGCCTACTTTTATGTTTTAACAACGGATTTTCATCGGCAAATATTTTCATATATTCTCCTATTTTTAATCCAGGCTTCTGTTCAACCAAATCATTCACAGTGTTTTGTAAACTTTTACTGGGCAACGTTTCAACAAATAAGTGTAACTGTTTTAAAATCATCCTTTGAACTCTTGGATTATACACATCTGTTTTATCATATTCCTCTTCTAAATTAATATTTATTTCATCAATTATAACTCTTTCGTCATATTTTTCAAGTATCAAATCACTCTTCTCGTCCAGAATTTTATGAATCTCTTTTTTTACTTCCTGCTTACTTACTCCTAAAACATTCCTACCAGAGGCTTCAAAATAAGATTGTGGTTTAGATTTAATATATTCCCTACCATTACGTAGAACTACTCCCTCATATTTTATGAAACCCTTCTGATTAACATTAATTTTGTTTATTTCATCCAAGTACTCTTTAATGATTCCAAGTATATCATCCACAGTATTTTCTTCCCTATTATTGAATTCCTGAGTTTTTTCATAATATTTATCATTCAATTCAAGTTTGTAGGTATTTTCTTTGGGAATTATAGTACCTATGTGTCGTGGTTTTTGGATAAGTATTTTTTGGGATATTTCATTAATTTCTTCATCGTTTAAGAATGTTTTTCCATTGTATGCTCCAATTAAAGCCAAATCAATGTATGTTTTTATATGTTTTATGGTATGATGATTTAGGATACCGTACATTTCAAAGTATAATGATTCAATATCCTCATCAACACTGGTGATGTGTTCTATATCACATAGATTAAACATTTCAAGAAAATGTTTTTCCAATATTGCCTTTTGCCTAGTTTTTGGTACATATTCTATGAGTTGATTATTTTCATCATACAACTTATATAAACATATGCATGTACCATCTAGTTTTTCATATAATTTAACTCCTTTTGAGTCAAGTACCTGATTCTCATAATAATACATTTTCGGAAAACCCTGCACAAACTGCAATGTATCCATACCATTACATTGAGTAATTAACAAAGATCCATGATACTCATCATGAGTCAATAACAATTCACCCTTGATATGATTTCCATGAAAAGTAAACTCATCAAAATCATACGTTTTATTTTCATTAAATAATTTGTATTCTTTGCTATCTTCACTTATCAACATTTTATCACTTCTAAAATTTTCAATAAATAAATTTAACAAATACTACTAAATTACCTCTAAGCAAATAAAATATATTTATTACGAGTATATTTAAACATTTCCATATTCAAATAAATTATATGAATAATGTAAATAATTAAAAGAAATAATTAATCATACAAATATGATAATAAGAAATTACATTAATTAATAGAACAGGAGCAGATGAAATAGCAAGACCAATAGAACCAACGCCAGACATAGAAACCGAAGAAGAATTATAGGATTTCTTAGAATATATTAATAGAAAACCTACAAAAGAAATAGAAATGTTTAAAGAAGCAAAAGAAATATATAAAAACACTAAAATGAGAGAATAACTATTTAAAGCAGATACATATCCTTTCATAGTACTTTTCTTAATATTTCTTTCTTTAGAAAATTTTATTATTAATTTATTGGTATACATGAAATAATTATTTGTACTACACTACACATATTACTTTTATGCTAATAAATAACTTAATAAAATATTTAAAAATATGACTGACTTAATCATTTCAAGTGAAAAAATAGTTTTGACGAACCCCTTAAAAGGAATAAAAAATATTTAACCATTCAATATGGTTTAAATAAAGCATTTATTCTATCTTTATCTTCAATTTCTTTTTGATTTTTATGATATATTTCTGTAAAATAAATATGCTCGGAATATAATACAAAAGTTATCCTAAAACCGGATTTTTTTCCTTTTTTTATACCTTTACAACGAAAATCTTTAAATATAAAAAGCTGGTTGTGTTACGTAATGTTTTAATCCTACAATTCTATGATATTCTGAGGATAGTCTATAATCATCTTGTAAATCATCAAGAATCATGTCTTCCAGAAGATCTAAGTCTTCTTTTAATGATGGACATTTATGTGTTTTAATAAACTTATTTCGTTCTTTGATAAATTTAGGATGGTAATGAAAGAATTCTTTTTTAACATATTTCAGAGTAATCCCTCACAGAATATTCAGGTTTTCTGTAGAATACTGCTTCATAATTTAATTCTTCATTTTCATCAGATATCCTCCATGGACGATCTCCATGACTATAATTACTAATTTCTGCACTAGACATATCTGATAATTTTAGTATATTCTCATCAATAACGTTTATTTCTTTTTGAGTAAAATTAGTTAATGGAGGTTCTGTTAATGATTGATAAGTATACTTAGGAAATGTAACTACCATTTCTTTATTTTCCTCAATTCTATTTTCCTGTTTTAATTGAGTTATTGCTTCATCAAAATCTATTGGTACTGGACCTCTAAATTTATGAACATAATGTTCACCAGTCAATGATACTTCATATAATTCATAAAAATTAAAATCATTGAAATATAATAATTTATGTAATACATTTTTAGTGAAATTTTCTTTATGACCACATTTTGATATCACATAATGTATAACATCTTTAAATTTTTCAATATCTAAATGTATATCTTCATTCATATTTCTACCTCCATTATTGTTCATTAATAGTATATTTTTTATTAATCATATAAATATATAATAATCTAAAATATAAGTCCAACTTTTTTTTAAATTTTTGTTTTAAATTAAATTAATACTTTATATTCTACATTCATTACTTAGTTTTTTATAGTATTTAAGTATTACTTTTTATTATATAAGTAATACTTATTATTATTTTATTATATGAAAAGAATAATATTTTCAGTTATGGATTTGCATGAGAATCATTTAGTAAATTGTCAAAAAAGTGTTCACTTAAATAACACTTTTTGTTCACTTACTATGAACATAACCCTAGTTTTTATTTCGTTATACTACTGTATAACGAAGTAGAATTAAACTATTGAAAACAAAAAAGATAGTACCAAAAAGAAGTACCTCTAAAATATAAAAAATCAACCATGACATATAGATGTAACATACTTAAAAATGGAAAGTTGAAAGAAAATGATTTTCCACCAAAAAAATACAAAAAAATTAAAGTAAACTATATAATTTATTATGTTTGGTCGAAAATTCCCTATAAGTAATTATCTTGAACATATTCATTAAATGATTTATATTTACCTAGATGTCTTCCCACAACTATCATTTCTTTCCAATATTTTTCTGCATCATTACTATTGATTATATTTCTATTTACAGCTTCATACAATATATCACCAGTTTTTATCCACTCTATGTTAAATTTTTTTACTAATATTATCACATCACGTGTATTATTACTTGCCAATATTCCATTATTCATTACTGCTAATGTAATAGCCGCTGCCTCCCCATTTCCTATTCGTCTACCTGTTATATTACCCTTTTTAAAATTTATAAAATTAAGATATTCTTCAGGTGTATTAATATCTTTAACTAGGATAAACTTTTCACTTATTAATTTATTTATCTGTTTAATTAATTCTTTATTGGGTGCTTTTTCAAATTCTTTATAAACGTAAATTGGAATAATTATCTGAGTATACAACAATTGCAATAACTTTGTTTGCTTTATCATTAGAAAACAACTTAAAACATCGGTATCTGAAAATATAGGTTTAGTATTCAAATAAACCACCATTACCAAACTTTATCATAGTAAAAAGCATCTAATAATAATTCATCCCTTAATCCCGGTGATATTAAATCTTTATCAAATAATTTATTAACTTTATTAATATAAGAACCCATAGTACAATTTGTTTCATGATACGGTTGATATAATTTAGTGTCATAACCCATATTTAACGCCTTATTTTTTATACTAACTTTAAACTTATTATAATCTTCAAAGGTTATTTTTTCTAATAATCTTAAACGCCATATGAATGCTTGATGACTTATTTGAAAGAATTGCTCTGCATTTATAATATCCTCAAGAGTCCAGTTATTTTTTAAATGGTTAATTTTTTCATAATGACATAATGCACCATGCGGAAGTAACAAACAGGACGCGAATTGATCTGCTTTATTTTCATTCTCTTTATTTTCTTCACCGGTACATGTAACTGATCTATTATCAAATCTTAGATGATATAATTCATGTGCTATGTTGAATCTTTGTCTTGCATAAGATTCTTTGGAGTTAATAAATATTAACTTAGATTTACCTATAATTGTTGATGCTCCACTAATATTTTCCATATTCATAAATACTATTGTAACATCATCAAACTTATTCATTATAACATTAAATATATCAATTGGTACATTTTCATTTATAAACCATTCTCTTCTGCATTCATTAGCTAATTCATTCATTTCATAATAATATTCATTTTTTATCATTTTTATCCTCTTCAATTATTGTATTCATAAGTTTAATATTTTTAACAAGTTTATTCATACTTGCAATAGTTTCTAAGTTAACGCGAGAAGTATCTTTTCTGAAAGAGAAGTTGTCTTTGTCATAACTCCCTTTAGCATATAAAAGATATTCTTCATCAACATTATATAAATCACAAAGCATTAATAACCTATTCAAATTTATATTACGTTTATCTGATTCTATTTTAGCTAATAAACTTTGACTAATACCCAAATATTTTGCAACTTCATTTTGAGAATAATTATTATCTAATCTAAGTTTTTTTAAACGTTTACCAATACTTTCATTCAATTTAAACACCTGAAAAAATTTGATATTTAATACTTTGTCATAATATACTTAAATAGTTTATCATAAAATTAGTACATAGTGAAAAGTTTTCTTAATAAATAATGAAAAACTTTGGTTAATTAACTACCATTTTAAGGGGATTTAACATAATTATTTGAGCGTTTTTGTTAGTCTGTTTTGTTGTTTTTTTTGATTTTTAATTTTCGTTCTTTTTATTTGTGTTTAATGATTTATTTCTTGTTTTGGTCTTTCTATATCTGTTTTAATATGTTAATGAAGTTTATTTATGTTGAAGAACAAGTTTTTATCACGACACTACGTTTTTCGGTGTTTTAATCATTAACTCTCACGGAATAATCATCATCACGATAAAATACAAATTCATAATCTAATTCTTCTTGGTCTTCAGCTACAATCCACGGCATATCTCCATGAGAATATTCACTAATTTTTTTAGCACTTTTATCACTTAATTTATCTATAACAGTAGTTATAACAAATAATTCATCTGTTGATAAATTAGATAAATCCGAAACATTCTTTAAATAATATCTATGAATATAATTGTTATGATAAGGTTCTTTTTAAACTTCAAGTTCATTAGTATTAACCATTTCATTAAAAATATCCAGAAAATGTTTAGGAAAGGTCCACGTTCAAATTTAATATAAGTTTCGTTAGTAATTGGTTTTTCGTAAATTTCATAATAATCAAAATCTGTAAAAGATAATAATTTACATAAAACTGTCTTTCCTACATTTTTTTATTTTCAGATCAACTTTACATAAGATAATAATGATTTAAATTTTTCTTTATTATAACCCATAAAAGAACCTCCATCAATCAATTATAATACATTATATGATTCTATTATATGAATATATCGATTGAAATATTATTATTCACACTTAAACCTCTAGAACTACAGTCAATGATGAACTGTAGTTTCTTCTTAATATTCAATATTTGTTTTTTTTTTGAATCATGTTCTAACAATTTATTTCTATATTTCGTTTATTCTTGCCGTAATCCTATCATTATATACTTTAATTTATAAGTAACATTTTAAGATTATATTATCAACCTTTATTAGAACAAGTCATTATCATTTCTAATAATATTAGTTACAATTAAATTCTATAAAAAACAAAAGAGAAATTATAAATATTAATTTTCAAGGTGAATATATGGAAGATAATTCAGTCACTGTAACAGAAATTAATAGATATATAAATAATAAAATGAAACTTGATGACAAATTAACAGATATCTATGTTAGGGGTGAAATATCAAATTTTAAAACTTGGCCTACTAGTGGACACAGCTATTTTACATTAAAAGATGAAAATTCACAGATACCTGCCGTAATGTGGAGCAGTTATAAGGAATACTTAAAATTTGAACCTAAAGACGGTATGAAAGTAATTGTACACGGTAAAATTGAAGTTTATGAAACAAAAGGACAATATCAGTTACAAGCTAGATCTATTAAAGAAGATGGTTTTGGTGACTTATATATTGCTTTTGAGCAATTGAAGAAAAAACTTAAAGAAGAAGGATTGTTTGAGGAGGATCATAAAAAGAAGATACCAAGATATCCTGAAAAAATTGGTGTTGTAACAGCTGCCAATGGAGCGGCTGTAAAAGATATTATCATTACAATAAAAAGAAGATATCCTATATGTGAAATCCTTGTTTTTCCAACATTAGTACAGGGAGATTTAGCCAAGCATAATATCGTATCTCAAATAAAGCATGCACAGGAGTATGATTTGGACACATTGATTGTTGGTCGTGGTGGTGGAAGTATTGAGGATTTATGGCCTTTTAATGAGGAAATAGTTGCACGGGAGATATATGAGTGTGAAATTCCAGTGATTAGTGCTGTTGGTCATGAAATTGATTTTACCATATCGGATTTTGTAGCAGATTTAAGAGCTGCCACACCTACGGCTGCAGCTGAAAGATCGGTTCCGGATATTAATGAAATAAAAAGTAAAATCCAACAGTACAATGATCGGATAAATTATACTATTACTAATGAAATTTCTAAAAACAGGGATAAATTAAATGAAATATCCAGAAAACGGATATTTAAAGAACCTGAATCTATGTATAATGTTAAAAAGATGGATTTAGATCATATATGTAAGAGATTTAATAGTGCTTCAAAGAATATACTCTCAGAGAATAAGAATAAGTTGACTAAATTAGAAAATTCTATAGTATTAAAAAATCCGAATGTAATTACGAAGAATAAGAAGGATAAATTTATAAGAAATCTGGGAAAATTAGAAGTGTTAAATCCCCTTCTAACACTTAAACGAGGATATACAATAACTAAAATGAATGATAAAATAATATCTTCCACTAAAGATGTGGAAAGTGGTGATGAATTAGAAATAGAATTTGATGATGGATCAATAAATGCTAAGGTGATTTAAATGGATGATTTAAGTTTTGAAGAAAGTTTAGAACAATTAGAGGAAATTGTAAGTAAATTAGAAAATGGTGATATTCCATTGGATGATGCAATAGATGAATTTAATAAGGCTATGCAATTAGTTAAAGTTTGTGATGAAAAATTAACGGCTGCTGAAGAAGCTATTGCTAAAATTGTTGAAGAAAATGGGGATTTAGTTGAGTTTAATATTAACGAATAGATGATTCAAAATATTTTATTTGAGAATGTATCTGGAAAAACCTTCCCGATAATAAATTAATACCTTTTTTCTTTTTATTTCAACGTTATAAGGATTTTAGGGGTGTGTGAGAATAATATGGTGCAAAGTATAGAAGTTAATCCAGAATGGATAATCTGGTCAAGAAAATCTCTAAATTATACTGTTGAATCAGCAAGTAAGAAATTAAAAATTAAGGAATCTACTCTGAATGAATGGGAATCAACCGGTGTTTTAACATATAAAAATCTTAATAGGTTAGCCAAACTTTATGATGTCAGTCCCCTACTGTTCTTGAACAACACAACTCCCCCTAAGATTGAACAGTATATTAAAGATTATCGTACAATGAATGATAAACGTATTTTATCCAGTCCTGATATTCTTAAAGAAATTAAACACGCTAAACGTAAAAGATTACTGTTATTGGACATTGCCAAGAATCTGAATAAGGATTTGTCTTTCAAATATTATCAAGAAGAACAACAGAAGAAAGAAGAAATTATTTCCCTTATTAAGGATTCTTTAGATGTTAATGCTGTTAAATTAAATAATTATACTGTTAATCATTGGATTAGAGAATTTGAGTCTTTGAATATTTTAATTTTTAAGTTTTATAATATTAAGCCTGAAGAAATAAAAGGATATGCATTCAATAACAGTCAATTACCTATTATTGGTATTAACAATCGTAATTCTGATAAGGAGAAAATATTTTCATTATTTAATGAGTATGCCCATTTATTAATTGGTAAAGATGGTATTAGTGGAGATTACAATAGGGAGAAAGAGGAACAGTTCTGTAATTCCATTGCTTCAGAGATCTTGTTGCCTAAAAAAGAAATAGAAAAAATTAAAATCAGCAATGTTAATTCCATTATCAGAATTGTTTCTGCCCGTTATAATGCAGATATGGAAACTATCCTGTATCGTTTATGGAACCTTAACATATTGTCTGATGATGAACTGGAAGAACAGTTAATTAAAAGAGTTTATAACAAAGAGAAAAAAGAAGTGGAGGAAGATACTACTGAATTAGTTGATGATTCCGTGTTAGTTAAGGATAAACCTAAGAAGAGGAAAACGAATCCTCAACAGCGTTATAAAACAATGGCTTCAAAGAATCTTAACCAGAACGGACATTTATATGTTGAATTATTACTTGAAGCTTATGATGAAGAACTTATAACTGATTTGGACTTATCTAATGAATTAGGTGTACCTCACACTGTTATACCATATGTTATAGATAAATTAAATAGTGGTGGTAGAAGATGAGTAATGCCAAATACTTAATTGATACTAATATCTTTGTTAGATTCCAGAGTGGTCAGCAGTATGATAAAAACTGTTTTCCAATACATTATGAAAACTTTTTAAAGCTTTTGGATGATGGTATTGCAATATCAATTGATAAAGTTAAAAATGAATTGGATGATGAATTCTTCTCTAAAGAGTATAAGGAAATATTTAAGCCAAGCATAACCAATGATATTACTGATACGTATAATATGTTAAGAAGTAAGCATCCTGATTACTTTAACAATTTTGCATTAGAAAATCCTGATGATGCAGATCCTTACATAATTACTTATGCTTATCACAATGATTTATGTATCGTTACACAGGATGAATATCAGTCCACATCCAGTAGAAATTTAAACTGGAACAAATATAATATTCCGACATTATGTGAAACATTGGATGCCACATGCATTGATAATAAGGACAAGAAAGAGAATGTTGGCAAATATAATGGAGGATTTGGCTGTATCTGTCTTACTGAGCTAATAAGAATAGAGAAACTAATGGAAAAATAATCTGATTAGATTTAACTAATGTTTAATCAGATATTTTTTCTGCAAATAGCTAAAAGAGACTCCATATTACCCTTTCTATTTAATAGTGGATTTTTATCCACATAATCTTATTTTACTATTTTTACAATCACTTTAATTATTACTTTATATGTTCAAATTTATTATAAAATATAATAAATTAATTAGAGTTTCATCAATCATATATCTAATTAAATTCAAATATATGTATATGATATTTGGTAGTACTTGGTGGGGAGAAAACTGGTTAAATGCCCTTAAAGGAGTGGATTTCACTAATAGAATTCCACGTGGAAAAAGTTATGCAAATACTGGAAGAGTATATGATATAGAAATAGATGAGAATAACGTAACCAGTAAGGTTAAAGGAAAATCCTATCATCATTATGAAACCAGTATTTCATTTAAAAGATTTACGGAAGAAGAAAAGGAGAAAATTATTGAAACAATTAATAATTCGCCATCTCTTCTTTCAGCTCTTCTGAATCATCAACTTCCTACAGAACTGTATGAAGAATTACTTGATAATGGCATTAACGTATTTCCCACCAGTGTTGAGGATATTACTCCAGATTGTAACTGTCCCGATTATGCATACATCTGCAAACATATTGCCGGATTAGTGTATATGATTGCCCATGAAGTTGATAAAGACCCATTCCAAGTGTTTAAATTACAGGGTTGCGATTTACTAAAATTACTTGATTATAAGAAAACAACTGATGACATTAAAAGTATTGAAGACTTATTTACTAATACTGATGACATAGATGAGAATAAGGTATCCACTGTTGATTACTCCATTATTCCAGATTTGTTAAATCCAATATTTGTTCTGTTACAGGATTACCCAGTATTTTACCAGTATAACTTTAAAAAGATCTTAAATGATGTTGTCAAATCAATGGCCCGTTATGCTAAAAAAGAAAATGAATCATATTCACGCAATATGGAAACATACTACAATGATTACATTATACTACCCAATTACGAGGAACTTTCATTGGATACTAAAGAGGAGGATACTGATGAATGGTTTGAAAATGTTTTCATCAACAAGTGGGGTAAACCTAACCAGTGGGAACATTTCACAATTGATTTAGACAATAACTATGATATATCAAAAATCCAATGTGATGGAAAATCAGCACTTGTTAAAGCACATAGCCCCCTAATGTTATATGCTTTTCTGATGGAACTATCAGACAGTCCAATAGAACGATACAATAAGAATATTCAGTTTATTAGTTCATTACATCAGTTTACAGTAGATTTAATTAAAAATCATGCCTTAATTCCAGAACTGTTTAAAAGCAATGATTACTATCATATACGCTGGATTCCGGCATTTTTTGATAAGAGCATTTCACAGATTATTGATAATTTAATCGTTTCATGTCCAAATGACTTAATTACCTTTGATGGCCAGGAATTATCTAAAAAAGATCAGATAATAACATGTGTAAGTTTGATTGTAAAGGGATTTTTTAATAATTACCTAGCTTATGGTACTGCACAAACTATTCGTAAACGTTATACTGATAATATTTTCAGATTATTCTTCTTTGAAAGTCAAAAACTTGATGATGTTGGTGAAGAGGGATATGAAAACCTTATTAACCAATGGTTATCCAAATTCATTATTAACACGAGAGATTATGATTTATACCTGGTTATTAATGAATATGATGGATTGTTTGATGTTGATATTCAGGTAAGTACTCAAAAAGATGATATGGAAAACATTTATGATGTTATTAAGAAAACAAAGAATGAACAATTAAAATCACAACTTCTAAGTGATACTTATCTAATTAATGAAATCATTCCAGAAATCAGGGATACCATTAACCTTAATGACCTTGAATTTGGTTTAGAGGAATTTTCTAACTTCTTTATCAACACATTACCATTATTTGAGATAATCGGTATTAACATCATTCTTCCAAAGAATTTGCAAAAGATATTCGAGCCAAAACTTCAACTGAACATTAGTGGAAACCAGAACGAGAAGGGATACATCACATTTGAAGACATAACCCAGTTTGATTGGAAGATTGCTGTTGGTGATAACCAATATGACGTAAACGAGTTTAAAAAGCTTGCTGAAAAATCAAGAGGTTTAGTACGTCTTGCAAATGAATACGTGATTTTGGATGAAGATCAGACAAAAACATTAATTAAACAGATTGATAAATTACCTGAGAAACTTAACCAGCATGAACTGATGAAAGCATTGCTTAGTCAGGAAATGGATTATGCAGAAGTAGTTATTGATGAACAGTTGAATGACTTAGTTAATACCATTAAGAAAAATACCATAACAGAGATTCCTGAACTTGTTGATGCTGAATTAAGAGAATATCAGAAAACAGGTTTTTCATGGCTTGTACAGAATATTAAAACGGGATTCGGTTCAATTTTAGCTGATGATATGGGTCTTGGTAAAACATTACAGGTACTTACCACCATACAACACTTCAAGGATGAAGGTTTACTGGAAAAAGAGAAAGTGTTGGTTATTGCTCCAACAAGTCTTTTGACAAATTGGCAAAAAGAGATTAGTCGTTTTACACCTGATTTGACATCATTTATTTACCATGGTGCAAAAAGGAGATTCCCTAAAGAGGATTATGACATATATTTAACATCATATGGTGTTATCAGACGTGACGAAGCTAAATTCAAGAAGAAAAAATGGTTCCTGAGTGTTATTGATGAAGCCCAAAATATCAAAAATCCTAACACTAAACAAAGCAGGGCTGTTAAATCCATTAAAGCCAGACATAGAATAGCTTTATCAGGTACGCCTGTAGAAAATAGGTTGTCAGAGTACTGGAGTATATTCGACTTTATTAACAGAGGGTATTTAACCAGTCTTAAAAGATTCAAAAAGAATTATATTCAACCTATCGAGAAAGAACGTAACCAGGAAGTTCTTGAAAACTTTAAATTAATCACAGAACCTTTCATCCTACGAAGACTTAAAAGTGATAAGAATGTTATTAAAGACCTGCCTGATAAGATAACTAATGACATTTACTGTAATCTTAACAAGACACAAGTTTCCTTATATCAGGAAACATTAAACCTTGCAAAAGAAGAGTTAGAAACTAAGGATGGTATTGAACGTAAGGGTGTTGTTTTAAAGTTAATCAATTCACTTAAACAGATCTGTAATCATCCTTCACAGTTTACCAAGTCCAAGTATGCTGATATTAGTGATTCGGGTAAAATGGAAGTGCTGATGAATATACTGGAAAATATTCTTGAATCCAATGAAAAAGTGTTAATATTCACACAATTCGTGAAAATGGGTGAAATTATTCAGCGCCTTGCCGAAGAGAAGTTTAATGAAGAGGTACTGTTCCTACATGGTTCCCTCTCACGTAAGAAACGAGATGAACTTGTTGATAAATTCCAGAACAATACTCAGAATAAGATTTTTGTAGTATCACTTAGGGCAGGTGGTACCGGTCTTAACCTTACAGCAGCTTCCAATGTTATTCATTATGATTTATGGTGGANNGGAATCCTGCTGTTGAAAACCAGGCTACCGACAGGGCTTATCGTATCGGTCAGACAGATAATGTGATGGTTTATCGATTCATTACTACAGGTACATTCGAGGAACGAATTAATGATATGATTCATGATAAACGTGAACTTGCCGAAATTACTGTTGGAAGTGGTGAAAAATTCATTACTGAGATGAATGATAAAGAATTAATGGAATTATTAACTCTTAGAAAAGAATAATTTAAAACAAATTATAAAATGAAATAAAATTTAATTACACGTAACTATCTGTTAAAATGAATAACCATTTGTTAATTATTTTAGCTGATAATTGGGGGAAAATGATGAAAAATATATTAAACACTTTTAAGAAGCAGACAAAGCCTGTGCTTTTAATAATGTTACTCTTAATTATTCAGGTTTACTGTGACTTAGCTTTACCTTCATACACGGCAGATATTGTGAATCTGGGTATTCAAAACACAGATTTTAATTTAATAGTCACTACTGGAACAAAAATGATGTTAATGGTGGCAGTATCCGTACTGGCTACCATTGCAGTATCATATGTTTCAAGTAAGGTTTCTTCATCATTTGCAAGGGATTTAAGAGAAGAATTGTTCCATAAAATTCTTAAATATTCAAATCACGAATTAAACCAGTTTTCCAGAGCATCCCTTATTACACGTTCAACCAATGACATAAACCAAATTCAAAATGTTATGGGTATAATGTTTAGAACTCTGCTTTTTGCTCCAATATTGGCAGTGGGAAGTATTATTAAAGTATTTGAAATTGGTTCAAACCTTTCATGGATAATCTTTGTAGCATTTGTGGCTGTTGCCCTACTGTTAATTACTGTTATTTGGAATGTTTTACCGTACTTTAAGAAAACACAGGAAATAGTTGATCAAATCAACAGAGTTTCACGTGAAATATTAATAGGAATACCGGTAATCAAAGCATTTGTCAGACAGGAACATGAAGAACAAAGATTTAACAGGTATAACAGGGAATACCTTGAAGTCAACCTGCATGTTTACAGGACAATGCTAATTCTTATTCCAGCAATGAATTTAATAATGAATATAATGATTGTAGTAATATTATACTTTGGAGCATTTGATGCTTTACAGGGAACACTGCTTACAGGGGACATAATCGCATTTGTACAATACTCCACACAGATGGTATTCTCATTCATGATGATTGGTGGCTTTACAATAATGTTGCCAAGAGTCCTTGTATCTGGAAAGCGTGTTGAAGAAGTATTGGAAACTGAAATAACAATAATAGATGGAGAATATGCTCAAGAATCATCAGAAAATGTTTTAGAATTTAAAAATGTTTCATACACCTATCCTGGAGCCGAAAAAGAAACATTACGTAATATTAACTTTAAGTTATATCCCGGAAAAACTACTGCAATCATTGGAGGTACGGGTAGTGGTAAAACCACCATACTTAATCTTATACCGCGACTACAAGATGTTACCAGTGGAGAAATATTGATAAATGATGTAAATATTAAAAAGTATAATTTACATAACTTACGAAAAAAATTAGCATTAGCACCACAGAAAGCAATACTATTTAGTGGAAGCATAAGAAGTAATTTACTTAAAGGTAAAAAAGATGCTACAGAAGAAGAAATGTTTAATGCCATTAAAGATGCACAAGCATCAGAATTTGTAGATAATCTTGACATGGAAGTATCTCAGGGTGGTTCAAACTTCTCTGGTGGACAAAAACAGAGATTATCCATAGCAAGAGCCATTATCGGCAAACATGACTTTTACCTGTTTGATGACTGTTTTTCAGCATTGGATGTTACAACCGAAAGGAAACTTCGTGACAAACTAAAAGAGATAACCAATAATAAATCTGTACTCATAGTGTCACAACGTATCAGTTCAATAAAGGATGCTGATGAAATTATCGTGCTTAATGATGGTGAAATAGTTGATAAAGGTTCTCATAATGAATTAAAAGGTAGATGTTCCATTTATCGAGAAATATTATCATCTCAATTAGAAAATATAGGTGATTCATTATGAGGCCGGATAGAAGAATGGTATCCAAACCTAATGATATGAGAAAATCACTAGGACAAGTGTTATCATTACTTAAAGATTATAAGCTTAAGCTAATTATAACATTTATCTGTGCTGTTATAAGCACATCATTTACTGTTATTGCACCATTACTAATTGGACAAGCCACTACAGTAATATACAATGGAATAAATGAGATGATTAATAAAACAGGAAGTATTGACTTTGAAATATTGTTTAATCTTTTAATCATTGCAGCAATCCTTTATATTATCAGTGCAATATTTACCTATTTACAAAGTTGGTTTTTAACACAAATATCAACAGAAATCAGTTATAAACTTAGAAAAAGACTAATTGAAAAGGTTAATCAATTGTCCATGAAAGATTTCGATAAGAATAAACGGGGAGATATTTTATCAAGAATAACAAATGATGTGGATTCACTTCAAACCGGTATAACCTCAACATTCCTGCAATTTATGACTGCAATTATTACAATTGTCGGTGTATTTGTAATGATGTTGAGTATAAACATTTGGTTAACCCTGATAACAATTATACTAGTACCAATATCATTTATTGTGATAAGCATTGTTATGAAGCGTTCACAGAAATACTATAAGGATCAACTCAGATACAAAGGAATGGTAAATTCCCAAATAGAGGAAACATTTGGTGGACAGGATATAATTCGTACATTCAATCAAGAAGATGATTCGTTTGAAAGCTTCAAAAATGACAATGATAAATGGTATGATTATGAATGGAAATCACAATTCTATTCAAGCCTTATGGGGCCGATAATGAATTTCATATCTAATTTATCCTATGTGATCATAGCAGTTATAGGTGCAATATTAGTTCTTGAAAATGCAATAATGGTTGGGGACATACTTGCGTTCTTCCAATATATTCAGAACTTTACTCAACCAATACAACAGATAACTCGTGTAATGAATCTTGTACAAACAGCATTGGCAGCTACAGAACGAATATTTGAGTTTCTGGAAATTGATGTTGAAGAAGACAAGTCAACACTTAAAATAGAAGACATTTATGATGAAATAACATTTGAAAATGTTTCATTTGCATATGAGGATACTGAGATTATTAAAAACTTAACCTTTAAAGTTAAAAAAGGTGAAAAGATAGCCATTGTTGGTCATACCGGTGCAGGAAAATCAACTATCATCAAATTGCTGATGAGATTCTATGATATAGATAATGGAAAAATAAGTATTGATGGAGTAAACATTAACGAATATAATAAAAACAGTTTAAGATCCATAATGGGAATGGTACTTCAGGAAACGTGGCTGTTTAGTGATACAATAAAAGAAAACATTAAATATGGTAATTTGGAAGCAACAGATGCTGATATAATAAATGCTTCAAAAATAGCTTATGCACATAACTTTATCACACAGTTACCTGAAGGATATGATACTGTACTTAATGAAGATACTGATAACATCTCATCAGGTCAAAAACAATTACTTACCATAGCACGTACAATCTTATCAGACAAAAAAATACTCATATTGGATGAAGCTACATCCAGTGTCGACACACGTACAGAAAAACTTATACAAGATGCAATGGACAGACTGATGGAAGACAAAACAAGCTTTATAATAGCACACCGACTGTCTACCATTAAAAATGCGGATAAAATACTGGTACTTGATAATGGAAAAATAATTGAAGAAGGAACACATAAAGACCTAATAACGATAGAAAATGGTTATTATAAAGGATTATATAAGCAGTTTGAAGTAGAGGGTGGAGTAAATTAATCCCCTTAAAACTTTTTCAATTGTTAATGGTAATGAAAATATATAAGAATTGATGAGTTAGAAACTATATATATATTAAACAGTCTTTATTTGTTAAACAATCAAAAGGATGAGTAAAAATGGAACTATTGAACATTATGCTTAAAAGAAGAAGTGTTAGAGAATATAATGATGAAAATATACCTGAAGAAAAACTGGAAAAAATATTACAGGCAGGATTGCTTGCACCAACAAGTAGAAATAGAAAACCATGTGAATTCTATCTTGTTAAAAATAAGGAAATATTGAAAAAACTATCCAAATCCAAAGCATCCGGTTCATCAATGCTAGAAAAAGCTAATGCTGCAATTGTTGTTGTTGCCGATAGTCAAAAGGCAGATACATGGATTGAAGATTCTTCAATTGCACTTGCATATATGGATTTAATGGCTACACAACAGGATGTTGGCAGTTGCTGGTGTCAATCACATCTGAGATTTTCTGCAGATGAAGAAAAATCAGAAGATGTTATAAGAAATATTTTCTCCTTAAATGATAATTATCGTATTGTAGGAATATTATCATTAGGTTTAACGAATAACAGGCCTGAAGCACATTGTATTGATGATATTGACGAAAATAAAATCAAATATTACTAATCACTATAAGTGATTTCTTTACACTTTTTTTACTGAAAAAACAGAGTATTAACCCTATTTATTTAATAATGTTATAGAAAATGAAAAATAGTTGTTAAAAATAGTTGCTTTGTTTAAAATAAAAATTAGTTTAGATACGGGTACCTAAACTATTAATTATTTTTATATATAATATTGAATTAAGTTAGTTAAATATTTTATAAATATGCGTTATTTAACTTTAAACGCATTGCTTGTCTTCTTTTACCATGACAACATCTTTGTTTTCTTTCACAATTTTCGTTATCGCCATGATCTTTTTTACAATTTTTTTTACCGTTGCCTTTACAACATTCTTCATCATGATGACCATGTTCTCCTTTATCTTTACAACATTCTTCATCATGATTATGATTATGTTTGTCTTTACAACATTCTTTATCGTCGTCACAACTCATTATTTCACCAAATTAAATTTTTCTTAAATCACATAATTAATTAAATTGGGAACATTTATTGCACTATATAATACTATGAGCTTAACCAGTATATAAACTTTTCATATAAAAATATTTGATTAAAAATTATTTTATTTTTTCATATAAAAATATGAAAAAAAATTAATTGAAATAGAAAAAAAATTATTATTAAAAAAGAGCAAATAATTAATTAGATAAAATTCTTGAGGAAAATAGAATGAATATTATCAAATTTGACAAAATAGCAAAAATTTATAGTGGAATCAGAAATACATCATTTAAAAATAAAGAAGAAAACTACAGCTATAAGTTAATCACTCTAAATCATGAAAATAATTTTCAAATAGACATGAACAAACTGGAAAATCTTAAAACCGACAAACAACTAGATGATAAATATCTTCTGAAAAAAGGAGATATAATTATGAGATTAACACCACCCTACACCTCAAGAATAATTGAATTTGATGAAGATAACATAACAACTACATCCAACTATGCCATCATAAAAGTAAATGAAAAATATTCACCCGAAATATTAACATTTTATTTAAACAGTGAATATATTAAAAAACAAATCTACCAAGCATACGATGAAAGCAGCATTAAAGTCATTAATATCAGCAACATTAAAAAATTTAACATTATAGAAATTCAAAAAGAAAAAGAAGAAACTTATAAGAAATTAATTACAAATTTCAAAAAGAAAAAACGATTAACATACATGCAATTGGAATTAGAAGAAGATTTGCTTGAAGAAATAATATTTGGGGAATAAAAAAATGGATATAAAAGATATAATAATCAATTCATCAGAAAGATTGCAAGGACATATGCAATTTGAAGAATATCAGAACAACCTCTTAAATGCCATATTCTACTACTACCTATCCAAGAGGATAGAAAAAGAAAATAATAAAAAATTGTTCAAATATGATTTAAACTATGAAGAAGCTTTTTATGAAGAAAATATGGAATATTACGGTAATAAAATCAAAAATGATAGCTTAAATGACTATGGTTATTTTATTCACCCAAAAAATCTTTATAAAAATATCATTAAAGAAAAAAACAAAATAAAGGAACTGAACAATGCATTTAAACAAATTCAATTTATGGATGAAAAACCAGAAAATTTATTCACGGAAATACCTTTAAATTATGATTCATCAACAATTGATAATTACAACTCATTATTGATAGATATTAATAAATTATCATTAGATAAAAACGATGCAAATATATTAATGAAGTTCTTCTTAAACAATTCATTTACACCATGCAATATATCAATCCTTTTAAGCAAACTCGTATGTTATGCTAATGAAACATTAAAAAATGTTTACGATGCTACTTGTGGCTCCTGTTCAACATTATTAATGTTAAATGAAGAGGGAGATATAGAAAATTTTTTTGGACAAGAGATTAAAAAAAATAGTTGTAAATTAGCTAAAATAAATCTGATGATGCATGATATTCATCCAAACAATATTAATATATACAATGAAGATTCCACTACAACCAAAAGAAAGTTACCTCCAATCGATGCAATAGTATCACATCCCCCATTCTTAAAAAAATGGGAGTCCAATAAAAAATTATTGAATGATAAACGTTTTAACACTTATAAAAAGTTACCACCAAAATCAAAAGCAAGTTATGCATTTTTGGAAACAATGATTTATCATTTAAAGGATGATGGAATTATGGCAGTTGTGATGCCTCAAGGAGTATTATTCAGAAGTAAAGCAGAAAAAGAAATACGAAAAACATTTATTGAAGAAAAAAATTATATTGATGCTGTTATAGGATTACCTGAAAAATCTTTTCCTAAAAATGTTTCTGCATGCATATTAGTTCTAAGAAAAAACAGGAAAAAAGATGAAAAAATCATTATTATCGATGCTTCAAAAGAATATTTGAAGAAAAATAATTTAAATATTCTAACAAATGAAAATATTGACAAAATAGTTTCTACTTATAGAAATCGCTTAGAAATAGAAAAATATTCCCATAATACAACGATATCGGAAATAAAAGAAAATGATTATAATTTAAATGTTAAAAGATATGTTGATACCTACGAAGAAAAAGATAAAATAAACATTCATGAAACACTTAATGAAATAGAAAAACTAGAAAAGGAAATTAATATCCTAAAAAAAGAAGAAAAAGAGCTGTTCCATAAGTTAAATCTTGATTTACCTTGAAAATAATAAAAAAAAGGAAATAAAAGGAATTAATTATGATCCTTTGGTGTGTAGGATGTATCCCATTTTACAAAGTACCATTCACCATCAATTTTTTTAAGTACAAATTTGGAATCTAAATTCCAAATACTCTGAACACCCAATAAGCATGTGCGAAGATCAACAATTGTTATAATTGATGCTTTTTCATCAGTTACTTTTATTGATGGAATTTCTATTTTTGATTCCCTGTAATGTAATACATCTTCCTTAATATCTGTTAAAAACTCATATTTGGTCTCTTCGCGACCAGAACCACGTATTAATACAAATGAATCATCAAATAATTTATCTAAACAGTGCAAATCTTTATGAATTAAAGCTTTCTGTAAATCAATTAATTTATCCAGTACCTCTCGTTCTTTATCTTTAAAATCATCATCAAACATTAGTCTTACTTTTTTTGCCATAATATCCCATATTATTAAATTTTGTTCAAATAGGAAAATAGAATTTAAATTTAAAAATAGAGATAGGTTAATAAAAAAATATAAAGAGTTTTAAGATTAATTTAATTATATTTGTAAAAACCCTCTCCTGCATTTATTCCTGTTTTTCCTTCATCAATTTTTTCTTTTAGTTTTGCTGCTATTTTTCCCGGAGTTGTTGTCGGATCTTTCGCTTCCGGATTCATGATAACAATATTATATGCGGTTGTCAATCCTACAACATCAAGTATTCTGAATGGACCGGCTGGTGCTCCTGTAGCTAACATCCATGTTTTATCTATTGTTTCCGGATCCGCCACATCATTGGCATACAATGCTTCTGCCGCACTTAAAAACGGTACCAGCATAGAATTTAAAATATACCCTGGTTGCTCCTTCTTAAGTTTTAATGGAACCATATTAATATTTTCTGCAAATTTTACTACTTCATCATAGTATTCCTGTTGAGTTTCTGGGTGTCCCATTACTTCCGCAGTATTATTTTTCCATATTTCATTTGCAAAGTGTAATGCCAAATACTTTGCAGGTCTTCCTGTATATTCAGCAAATGAGCTTGGAAGCATTGTTGAAGAGTTTGTCACTAGTATTGTTTTTTCTGGCATATGCTTTGAAAGTTCCTGATAAAATGGTATTTTTTGTTCTGGATCTTCAGCAATGGCTTCTATTATTAAATCTGCATCCTTTGCTGCTTCTTCATAGCTTGTTGTTAACTTTATATTTTTGTATGCAGATTCTACTTTGTTCTTTAAATCATCAATTTCAGCATCAGATAAGTCAGTTTTATCCGTAAATCCACGGCAGTATGCTTGTGGATTATTTTTCATAGCTTCCATTGTATTAATATATATTTCTTTTAACCTATCTATTTTTGGTTGAGCTCGTTCTATTGAACCTTCACTTCTTAACCAAATGATAACATTAAATCCACAAAATGCACTTTGGAACGCTATTTGACTTCCAAGAACTCCTCCACCAGCTACTGTCACGTTTTTTATTGTCATAGTATTCCCCCATATTTAGTAGTTAAAAGTATTAATTATATATATCTCTCATATAGTATATATAATTTATCACGAATTATCATTATGAATATTGTTTAATAAATATAATATATTATAACAATTATTGAATTATAATTTAATGGATGAAAATAAATTAAACAATTTTTAAATTATAAAAAGGATAAAAAAAATATGAGAAAAAAAAGTTATTACATACAAACAATTTTTATAAAAGAATAAAAATTACTTGAGAGGTCTGCTCATTTTTGATAGATCCTGAGGATACTCATTTACACTTAAAGGCTTATTGACATGTTTTAAACGGGCATCTAACAACCTTCGACCATCTTCAGAAACTGCATATATCGGTACTGATGTTCCATAATAATAAGGTTTTTTAAGCTGTGCATATTCAATAATATTCTTTGAAGCACAAGCAGTTACAATATCAGCATCCTCAAATAACTGTTCAACTTCATCTTTAGAAGTATTTGTTGTATGTGCAACAAAAATGTAAACATTTACATCATTAGAAACTGAAAAACTTCTTAAATCATGAACCATAGATCCAGGTAGTATTGTCACGGCAATATTTTTATAACCACGCTCAACTGCCATTTTCAAACCTTTCAATTGATTTAATTCAGCAGTTTCAGGATTTAATACATTGTCTTTACCAAGCTCCTCAATAATTTCTGGAATAGAAGTTGTACTGACAAGACCGGATACTCGTCCACCAACTCCCTGAACTATATCAGAATCAGTCATCAATACTGTTCCTGCACCTTCACATGCCCCAACAACACAATCAATATTACCCAACTCAACATTACTGCGTAATATTTCGGATATTCCTACAGATAACATGTCATCCATTTTAAGTATTCTATCCCTGGTACACATACCAAAATCTGCAATCCTATATTCAATATTCTTTCTAATATCCTCTTTGGATATCTTTTCAATGTGATGATATTTACCGAAAATAGGACAATAGTCTATTTCAGGTTCTCCAATACTGGTTATTTTACCATCTTCAATTATTATCTGTGTTTTACCCAATGCTTCAATAACATGTTTATCCTTTACCAAAAGTATCACCCAAAATCAATCATCAGTTTATAAGATTAGTTTTTCAATAATTAGTTAAATATTTTATCATTATTTTTCATTTTCAAAAAAAGTGTTTAATGCGACATAAAACGTAATTAATGAAAAAATAAAAAGATAATATTATAAATGAGATTTAAGGGAATCATATGAATACTAAAAACTTAACATTAAATATCCTTGATTTTGTTAATGAATTAACCTTCATTCAAAGTTATTATAAAAATTTATTAGCATATTGTATAGAATATGAACTGCGTTATGATGGAAAAATTGCCGTTGAAATAATCAAATTTAACGAAAGAATTGATGAACTGTTAATTAAACCCGATGAAATACTTAATAATGAAGATATAAAATTTTTAATTAAGATTGCTGAAGGTAGAACATTTTTAGTGTTAAATGAGCTTTCAAAAGAGTATAATCGTCAAAATACACATGAAATTCTTAAAATTCCAAGATATAAAATGTATCATGTTCTTGAAAGACATGGCTACTAAAAATAACTATTATCCTCCTAAATCAATGCAAAGGATTAAACGAAAAATTAATTATTGATAAAAAACATAAACCATAGTATAATAAGATGAGGTTTTAAATAATGAGTGGAAATTTATCATTTACACAGGAATTAAGACAACAAGGATTAATAATTAATGATAATGATATAATAAATCAAAATAATAATAAAATAGAAGAAAATAATCAATATGAAGTAATAGAAAACAAATCTGATGATGAAAACTATATATATATTGGAAAAAAGCCTTCTATGAACTATGTTTTAATAATTAATTCTAGAATGTTAAATGGTTTAGATGAAATGACAATTAAAGCAAGAGGAAAAAGTATCAGCAAAGCCGTTGATGTTGCCGAGATTGTTACAAACCGTTTTATAACTGATGCAAACGATGACAACATAAAAATTTCTACGGAAGTAATTGATAGAGATGATGGAAGTAAAACAAAGGTTTCCTCTATTGAAATTGTCATATCAAGAAACAATTAAAGAGAAATAATTTCTAAATCGTTAGGAACATGTAATCTCCCTAAATAACTCTTTTTACCTTCAGATAAATATAATTCTTTTCTTTTTTCTAGATTTTTATCTTCAGTATGATACAATACTAAATTTTTTACATTTAACTGCTGAGCTATTTGACATGCACGAGTAACTGTTGAATGATTCTTTTCATATGGTTTAAATATTTTTTCTTCAGATTTAAGACAAAATGCTTCATGTATTAACCAATCACTGTTTTTAACATATTTCTCATTAATACTATTGTATGGTTCATCACCACAACACACTAATGTTTTATTATTATCATATTCTATTTGAAATCCATACTGTTTTGCTTTTATTGATTCAATATCAAAAAATGTCACTTTTTTACCTATAATAAATTCAGACGCACCATTTTCAACCGTAACCAGAAATAATCTTTTGTCTAGCAGTTCATAATCTCGTTTTTCCAAAAACTTTTTCATGAAATCCTTAATAAGAAAAATGACTTCATCATGAGAATATACAAAAAGATTTCCAGTATATTCATTTCGGTTAATATGCTGACAAACCATCCTGATAATCCATAATATTCCTATGAAATGATCCATATGTTTATGAGTAACTATTACATTCTTAACATCTTTCCAGTCAACACCGGCTTTTTTAAGTTGATTAAAAATATTACTTCCCCCACCACCATCCACTAATATGTACTGATTGTCTTGACTTAACAAAAAACAACTATTATAACATTCAGTAACTGATGCATTTCCAGTACCCAACATTATCAACTTCATATTTATCCCATTTTTTAACATTTTTGTATTATAAAATCTTAAAGATATTAATATTATGATTTCAAAACATTTAA
>MVAA01000068.1:12313-17766 GCA_003266105.1 Methanosphaera sp. rholeuAM6 | reverse complement strand
TTTTCTATGTTGAATGTTGTGTTTGTTTTGTATGGGTTGTAGTATGCACTTCCTCCGTAGCTTGCTGTTAGTGTGTTTTCGCCTGTTTTGTTGGCTGTTGTTGTTAGTTTGAAGTTTCCGTTTTTGTCTGTTTTTACGTATGTTGTTACTCCGTTGATGTCTAGTCTGACGTTACTGTTTGCTATGGCGTTGCCTGCAGTGTTTGTGAATGTTCCTGTTATGATTATGTTTTCTCCGTATTTTACTGTTGTTATGTTGTCTAGTGTGATTATGCAGTCTGCTTTGTCTACTGTGAATGTTGTGGTGGCACTTGAGGAGTTGTATTTGTTTGTGCCTTCGTAGATTACTGTGATGTTGTTGTTTCCAATGTTTTTCGTGGTTGTTATGTATTTGAATTTTCCGTTGTTTGTTGCAACGTTGACTGTTTCGTCGTTTATTTTTATGGTTACTGCTTGGTTGGATAGTTTGGTGCCGTTGGTGGTTGTGAGTGTTCCTGTGATTGTTATTTCGTCTTTGAATTTGGTATTGTTGATTGGTGTGATTGTTATGGTTGTTTTTTCTGTTGCTGTTAGTTTTTTGATAATGTCTTCTAGTTGGNNTGTTGTGTTTGGTTGGTTAGCTGCTCTTTAAGAATATTGTTTTGGTGTGTTATGTTATCGATAGTGTTTTGTGCTTCCTGTAGTGCTGTTATGTTTCCTGTTAGTGATTCGTTCAGGGTATTGGTTGTGTTTTCCAGGTTTTCTATTTGTTGTGTTTGGTTGTTGATTGTTTCGGTTAGTGTGTTTGTTGTTTCATTTAGCTGTTGGCTTAATTC
The DNA here is from genome assembly GCA_003266105.1 of Methanosphaera sp. rholeuAM6. Classification (GTDB taxonomy): domain Archaea; phylum Methanobacteriota; class Methanobacteria; order Methanobacteriales; family Methanobacteriaceae; genus Methanosphaera. The sequence continues at coordinate 16,952 of MVAA01000068.1, read as the reverse complement.
ATTATTGGCTTGAGTTGCATTGGCAAGCATATCATTCAACTCATTTATAATGCCGGTCAGGTTATTGATTTGCTCTGTAAGGTTGTTCACGTTGCTTTGTGCATTGTTTAGGGCACTGATATTATTGTTTAAAGCTTCGGTTAAAGTGTCTATTTGACCATTTAAATTTGTAATGATATTGTTTGTCTGTGAAATATTGTTGTTTAACGTGTTGATGGTATTTAGGGCATTGTTTAGTGCTGTTATGTTGCCTGTTAGTGAGTTGTTTAGTGTGTTGATTGTGTTTTCCAGGTTTTCTATTTGTTGTGTCTGGTTGCTTAGCTGTTCGTTAAGAACATTGTTTTGTTGTGCTAATTCATTGATAGTGGCATTTAGTTGTTGGGCTAACTGTTCATTAGTATGTGTGGCGTTGGCAAGCATGTTGTTCAGTTCATCAATAGTATTTGTTTGATTGTTGATTTGTTCTGTAAGGTTGTTCACAGTGTCTTGTGCTTCCTGTAGTGCCGTTATATTTCCTGTTAGTGATTCGTTTATTGTGTTTATTGTGTTTTCCAGGTTTGTTATGTTGTTGTTTAAGTCTTTGATTGTTTGGTTTAGTTCTTCTATGTTTTCTTTTGCTTTTTCTAGTTCTGTTGAGTTGTTTTCTAGTTCTGTTTTTAATCTTTCTATTTCTGTTTGTGCTTCTTCTAGTGCTGTTATGTTTCCTGTTAGTGATTCGTTCAGTGTGCTGATTATGTTTTCCATTTCTTCAATTTGTTGTGTCTGATTAGCTAATTGTTCCGTAAGGATAACGTTCTGTTGTGTAAGGTTATTTGCATTGTTCTGTGCTTCTTCAAGTGCTGTTATGTTGTTGTTCAGGTCTTGTGTTAAAGTATCTATTTGACCGTTCAGGTTTATGATATTGTTGTTTAGTTGCGTTATGTTGTCGTTTAGTTGTGTTATTGTGTTCTGTGCTTCCTGTAGTGCCGTTACGTTGCCTGTTAGTGATTCGTTTATTGTGTTTATTGTGTTTTCCAGGTTTGTTATGTTGTTGTTTAAGTCTTTGATTGTTTGGTTTAGTTCTTCAATGTTTTCTNNTTGCTTTTTCTAGTTCTGTTGAGTTGTTTTCTAGTTCTGTTTTTAATCTTTCTATTTCTGTTTGTGCTTCTTCTAGTGCTGTTATGTTTCCTGTTAGTGATTCGTTCAGTGTGCTGATTATGTTTTCCAGGTTTTCTATTTGTTGTGTCTGATTGTTGATTGTTTCGGTTAGTGTGTTTGTTGTTTCATTTAGTTGTTGGCTTAATTCATTATAGGCTTGGCTTGCATTGGCAAGCATGTTGTTCAGTTCATCAATAGTGTTTGTTTGATTGTTGATTTGTTCTGTAAGGTTGTGTACATTGTTTTGTGCTTGCTGTAGTGCTGTTATGTTACTGTTTAGTGATTCATTCAGTGTATCAATCGTGTTTTCCAGGTTTGTTATGTTGTTGTTTAATTCTCTGATTGTCTGGTTTAATTCTTCTATTGTCTCAAGGGCTTCGTATAATGTTGAATTGTTTTCTAATTCTCTTTGTAATCTCTCTATTTCTGATTGTGCATCATTTAATGCAGTCATGTTGTTATCTAATGCGGTTGTAAGATTAGCTATATTATTTTCCAGACTTGTTATGTTGGATTCCAATTCAACTATAATTTCCTGTAAATCTGTGATGTTTTTGTTTAGATCAGTTATTGTTTGTGATTGGTTGTTTATTGTTTCTTCCAGGTTTTCTATGATTTCTTCAAGATCTTCGCCTATGGTTATGTGTATTGTTTTTGTTGAGTTCTGATAATTGTTTGTTGTGTGTGTTTCAGGATAGTTAATAGTAATTATATGTTCTCCTACTGTAAGGGTTGGATTGAATGTTGTGCTTGTATCATGGTTAATTGCACTTTCACCATCCACTATAATTTCTACCATTGCATCATTGATTGGAGTGCTGGTAATGTTATCATATACTGTTATGTTTATTTGTGTTTTGTTGACAACATTTGAAATAACATCTGCCTGTATACTTGTCGTAGCAGTTATACTAATATCTGCAGTAGTGCTACTTGGATTGTAGTAATCATTTCCCTTATAAGTTGCAGTTAATGTGTAATCCTTATTATCCAAGTCAACAGGTATTGTGCATGTTCCATCACTGCTCATCACGGCATTTGCTATGATTCCGTCAGGGGTCGTTACTTCAACACTACCGCTTGTCACATATTTGCCTGTTGCCGGGTCGATTACTTGTACTTTTACTACTGTGTTCTTATAGATATTATTCATGCTTATTATGCTTATTGCAGTGTCCCTTAGTAAGTATATGATGCTTTGTGTTGAAGCGTTACATGCTCCCAGCATCGCATCTCCACCATAATAAACTGTTAAGGACGTGTCATTCAATGTGTAATCCAAACGTTTCAATTTAACAATGCTTGAACCATCTGTTAACTGGCCACGAAGAACCATATAACCTTCAGAATCCACAATAATTATTTCACCATCAGAATAACTATTATTTACCGTTCCTGTAATATCTGTTACACTTATTTCTAATGTCACATTGTCCAAGGTTGAATTAAGAATATTTACTTGTAATACTCCCATGGTTGGAAGAAGTTGTAAAACACTTGTAGTTTCAGTCTCGTAACCTGTTAAATCATCAGTAAAGGTTATATCAAGTGTATAAATGCCTGCCGGATAATTCCTCACGTCAATGTTTACAAGGAAACTGTCACAGTCAGCATCAACATTACCTGCTCCCACATTTCTACCGTTTATACTAATATTGATTTTTCCACCTTTTGTGCTGGTATTGAAGTTTACTGGAACATTAATATTCCTATAATCACTAATTATTTCATCAACACTAATGCTAAGCGTATTTACTATATCAAATGCATACATATTGTTTCTGAAATTCTCTGATGAACTCGGATTGATAACCGCATATGCTTTGTATGTTCCCTTAGGAGCACAGTAATCTGTAACTACTCTATCGGTCATTTCACAAATCTGGCTATCTTCATTGACAGTAATGTTTACTACAGCATTTCCCGGAATATAATTGTCATCATTTTCAAGTTGTAATGTGCTGTTTACTCCTAAAGCAAAGTTGAATGGACCATTATTAATAAACACATTATCAAAAGCGTTTACAATACCATCAAAATAAAAAGAATTACCATTGTATATTGCACTTGAAACACTTGCATTATTAGCTATAAAGTTAGAACCACTAACATTAAGCATATTGTTATTGAATATTGCACCACCCCGATACGCACTGTTGTTTGTGAAATTAGAATTACTTATTACAATATTACCACCATTGGTAATTGCACCACCATATCCATCACCTGAAGTAATCCTATTGTTTAGGAAGTTTGAATCATTTATGGTCAACTGGCCATAGTTGGATAGTACACCACCTTCCACTTTTGCATAATTGTCTGTTAAATTGGAACCTGTAACACTCATCAGACCCCGTTGATTGTATATTACACCACTGGAATTTGCATAATTTTTCACAAAGATGGAATCCGTTACAAATATCATACCACCTTCATTGAATATAACTCCACCATAATCTGCATAATTATGAATAAAAACACAATTGTTTATATTAATAGAACCATTTTGACTATCTATCACTCCACCACCCAATTGTGCACTATTATTTTCAAATCTGGAATCACTAATATTAATTATTCCACCTTCAAAGTTAATTATTACTCCTCCAGAATCATAAAAGACATGATTATTCACAAAATTGGAAGATGTTATGCTGACATTACCCATATTGTATATAACAGTACCATGACTATAAGAATGACCAGAAATTGTGATATTGTTCATGATTAATGTGTGACCTGAACCCACAGTGATGAAATAATAATCATCCAAACCTTCAAGAGTTAACCCATTTCCTTCTATACTAACCTTATGAGAGTTTGTCCTAGCATTTGACCAGTTCAACGGACAGGTAGCATTATAATCACCAGGAACTAAAGAGATAATAATATCATCCGGCATTGTTTTAGCATATTCAATAGCTTCATAAAGTTCAGTATAATTATACACAAAATAATCATAATAAATCGGTATGTCAAACATATTATTTTTGAAAGTATTTGTATCTTCACCATCAATTACCATGGTAACATACACATTACCGTAAAGTACTGCAGGATACTCATCTAAATGTCCTATATATGCGGGTGATCCGAAGTCCATAACAGTAATGTTGGACACGTTCATGAAACCGTCAGTGTTAATTAATGCTATTCTAATATCATGTCTGGCCAAGTTTGCAGGAGTATTATCCTTAAAGTATGAATCAATTACACTACTTCCACCATGATTATTATATATTGCACCTGAATGTTTAGCACTGTTATTTATGAATGAGGAATTCTTTATATGAAGACCAAGATTTGGTATGGATTGGATTTGTTCGGCTGCTGGCGATTCGACACTAAAACCATAGAACTGATTATCGGCGAATATACATGTTCTTTCAAGGGAAGTTTCATTATATGCTTTAATTAATAAACTATTGTCATGGTATATTGCACCTCCAGTATCACTAGCAGAATTACCCTCAAATATGGAATCAGTTACATTAACATTACC
>MVAA01000068.1:11796-12306 GCA_003266105.1 Methanosphaera sp. rholeuAM6 | reverse complement strand
TGATAATACAACGTCGCATTGATATCATATTCCATTGAATATCTCTTCATAGTTGCAGTGATATTATTGTATATTACACCACCACAATTACCAGCAGTGTTGCCTGTAAAGTTAGAACCATTTGCATATATATTACCGTCAACGTTGCTTATTGCACCACCACAATTAGCAGCAGAATTATTAACAAAGGTAGAATCCGTTAATCTAACATCGGCACCACTATAAACTTCTTTATATAGAGTACCTTTACGTTTTATTAAAATATAACTCTTAGAGTATATTGCACCACCATCATTGTCAGCAGAATTACTCTCAATTTTAGAACTATCTATTCGAAGATGACCACCAATATCATAAATTGCACCACCATCATTATGCGCGATATTAACTATTAGATTAGAATTATTTATATTTAAATTTGAAGCACTATTTAATATTCCAAATACATGTCCAAGAATTGAATCATAATAAACTATATCATTATGACCATTGGTATATATTGCACCACCA
>MVAA01000068.1:0-11748 GCA_003266105.1 Methanosphaera sp. rholeuAM6 | reverse complement strand
GGGGTTAGTCTTTCCATAGACATATATTGCACCACCATCAATATCTGCACTATTGATAGTAAATTCAGAACAAAATACTTCAACTTTACTGGCTAAATTGTATATAGCACCACCATAACTTGCAGTATTCTCAATGAAATGAGAATCCGTTATATTAATTAAAGCATTATGATATTCAAAATAATAAGAATCTTGATAATCAATTATTGTTGGACTACCATTTGTGAATATCACACCACCATTAGTTGCATCATTACATTCCAAATAACAATCCTTGATACTCACCATACCATTTAAATTATTAAATATGACACCCCCACTATCAGCACTATTGTGATGAATAAAATAATCCGAAACGGTTATAGTTCCATCACCTATATTAGCTATTAATCCACCATATTTGCTAGCACTATTATAAGCAACATTTTTATAACCAAAACCACCAATTAAACTAACATTTCCACCATCATTGTAAATTACACCACCAGAATCAATTGCATAATTATTATATAAGTTAGTACCATTTAGGATAACAGTACCACCATTATTGTAAAATACACTTCCGTTAATTGCTCTAAAATTACGAAAAGTAGTATTTTTTATTTCTAAAGTGTAACCTTCCTTTACAGTCATAAATTGATAAAGATTTTTACCATTAAGAGTATTTCCGCCATTATTTATAATAGTCAATTTACGTATAACACCAAATGTTTCACCCAAGGTCATATTGGCAGTTGCATCATAATTTCCTGTATCCAAATAAATATAATAATCATCATCTGCTCTTTTAGCATATTCGACAGCCTCAACAAGTTCATCATAATTATGTACTGTAGAATCATATTTGATTGCATTTAAGACAAACATGTTATTATAACTACTGGAATTATTACTATTGGGCACTAAACGAATCTTATTATAACTTTCAGGTATTGTGTAATCATCCAATAATCCCGTGAATACACATGGTTCATTATCATCAAGATAAATTGAAACATTATCTGAAGTATAAAAATCACTTCGAAGTAATTCAATATGATTATTTCTTCTTATGACATAGTTTTTTTCTGTGTTATCCGCGAAAATTGAATTTGTCATATAATAAATACCATGAAATGTATCTAGTATGTAACCAAATTTTCCTCCATTGTTTCTTGTGAAGTTAGAATAGGTAATATTAATTTTATTTTCGTTATATATCACACCACCCCGAATGGTTGCGTGGTTCTCTATAAATTCACATGTACTTACGGAACAATCATATGTATTATATATTGCACCACCCCAATCTGCGTAGTTCTCAATAAATTTGGAATTAGAAATATTTTGAAGACCACCAAGTAGTGCACCACCACACTTAGCCGAATTTTCTTCAAAGAAAGAATTTATGATGGTGAGATTACCTGAATTCTCTATTGCACCACCATTACCCTTTGCATAGTTATTATTTAGTCTACTACTTTCAATTGTTAATAATGTGTGATCATTACATATTGCTCCTCCAATTCTTTGTGCAGTATTGTAAATTAATTCAGTGTTGATGATTACTGCTTGAACACCATAATCATTATATATTGCCCCACCATATTCTGTAGCAATGTTATTGTTTAATTTACTATCAGTAATAATTAAAGTTCCCTTTTCATTGTAGATTACTCCACCATTTTCTGCTACATACTTGGTTAATGTAATATTATTCAATTCTAATGAATAACTTTCACATACTTTCATGAACTGATATTCATCATTACCATCAAGTGTTATACCATTACCTTCTATTATCAGTTTACGAACGCCCCCGGTTGCATTGCCCCATGTCATATTTGCAGTTGCATTATAATCGCCAGGTAATAAACCTATCGTTAAGCTATCCTCTTCAAATGTTTTAGCTGCTTCAACAGCTTCAACAAGCTGAGCATAACTATGTGAATAACTATCCCAAGCCACCATTCCTAAATCATATCCTACATTAGTAATGGTATTCCAACGACTACTAAACACTATACGTATATTATGACCTTTATCTACTTCATAATCACTTAATGAACCGCTATATACCGGTGTGTCACTATCATCAAGATATACTGAAACGGTAGCTAGACTGATATAATTGTCATTTTCAACTAATAGAATTTTACGATTTTGTACAATGAAGTTTTCACGATTATTTCCTGTAAAATTAGAATATCTTACTTGAACAGAACCCCGTTCACCATATATTGCCCCACTTGATTTTGCCGTGTTGTTAATGAAGTTGGAATTATCCACAGTAATAGTACCATTATTATATACTGCAGCATAATTACTTGCCTTGTTAAACGTAAAGTTGGAATTGGATATGGTAAGTGTACTGGCATTAGTATTGTAAACTGCACTTCCATTTCTTGCAGTGTTATTATAGAACAATGAAGTAGTTATATTTGCTCTACCTAAATTGTATATAGCACCACCAAAGAAATTTTCATTATTATCGGCGAAGTAAGAATTTATGACAGTCAAATTACCCGGATTGTATATGGCACCTCCATAGAATGTACCATTATTTTTTATGAATCTGGAAGCGTTTACAGTAATACTTCCACTATTGTATATTGCACCACCGAAGTATCTTCCATTATTACTTGTGTAGTTAGTGTCGGTTACTTTTACAGTACCTCCATTGTATATTACACCACCATGTGTTGCATTAAATCTGGTAAAAGCTATATGTTCAAGTTCTAATGTGTAACCAGTGTTTACTTTCATGAACTGATAGATTTCCTGACCGTCAAGAGTTATACCATTACCGTTGATAATTAACTTACGTGTACTGCCGGTTGCATCACCCCAGATCATATTCCCCGTTGCTGTATAGTTGCCGGGCAGTAAACTTATTGTATAACTAGCATCATTTGATGTCTTTGCAGAGTTAACTGCATTTATTAATTCATCATAGTTTGCTACTGTGTTTGTTGATGTTTTTGTATCAGTATTTGTAGTATCCTGTTTTGTCACTGATTTAGTTGTTGTGTTAACCTCGTTATATTCGTCATACGTAGTTTCTTCTTTTGCGTCATGTAAAACAGTATTATCGCTGGCTGTAGTGACGGGAGTGTCACTTGTGATTGTGTTTGTCATTGCATCAGTATTGTTTTGTGTTGCACTGACAACTGTCAAACCGGATAATAATACTATTAAAATTATGAAACATAAGAAACATTTTTTATTATTCAGCATAGTATCACATTTTTTTCATCTTAAATTATTTCAGAAGTTTTGATCTTCTTCTCACTTTAGCATAAATCATTATTAAATATGGTGTTGTATTATTTATCAACAGGTTATAATCCTCTGAAAATAAAATACAATTTTCTATTTAATTGATATTTAATATCTACTTTTAAGATAATAAAATTAACTGTAATTACAAATTTTTTGTAAATTCATTTAAAAAAAATAAAAAATGTTGATTGAATATGGAATTCAAGTTATTCCCGTTCAATTTTTTTTTGGGGAGTAGGTTTTTAACTTGTCTAAGCAAAATAAAATTGATTATGATAATCTCAAATATCAACTGGGTCATGTTCAATTGTAACTATTTCATAAACTTAATCTATAATATTGCCATAAATTTTATTATTATCTAAATCACATATATTATTAGGAATAACTATATTGTTAATCTATAAATTAAATATTATATCAATTAAAGGTGAACTTATGGGAATAGTTGTGGCGAAATTTGGAGGTACATCTGTAGGTACCGGCGAAAGAATTCATAAAGCAGCCCATTCAGTTGTAAATGAATACATGCAAGGAAACAAAGTAGTAGTGGTTGTTTCTGCAATAAACAAAACTACTGACGAATCAATCAAATTAGTAAAAGAATCAATTGGAGATACGGTAACTTCAAAACAATTGGCAGGAATACTCTCGATGGGAGAAATGCAAAGTGTTCGTATAATGGCAGCAACCATTGAATCATTAGGTGTTAAATCAGAGTACATTGATCCGTTTAGTGAAAAATGGCCTGTAATAACAGATAGTGATTATCTTAACGCTAAAATTGACAGGCATGAAACCAAAAAGCGTGTACAGGAACATATCACAAAACTGGTAAATCAGGGAATTATACCAGTAATCTGCGGATTCTTGGGAAAAGATTTGGAAGGTTCAGTAACCACCCTGGGAAGAGGGGGCAGTGATGTTTCAGCATTCCTTATAGGACATTGTATAGGTGCTGAAGAAGTGGTAATAGTTACGGATGTTAAAGGAGTAATGTCAACAGACCCAAGAAAAATAGACACTGCCGTAAAATTGGATAAAATTACGGTGGAAGAAATGATAGACCTGGCAAACTATGGGGCACAGGTACTGCATCCGAACGCATTAAGATACAAGGATCCTGATATAAAAGCCAAAATAATCAGTTTTGAATATGGTGACTTAAGAGTACATGGTACGGACATAATAGGTCCTTCACATCCTGAAGAAGAAGTTATTTCAATAATGAAATTAAACGAGAAATTATCCGTTATTGCAGTAGTAGGCGAAGACCTGATGAATAAGCAGGGAATAATCGCTGAAATCACAAACAAGGTATGTGATAATGGTCTTAGCATCTATGGCATTTCAACGGGGGAAAGTTCAATAACCTTATTCTTCAAGGAAGAAGATTCTCTAAAGGCACATGAAGTATTGCATGAATTAGTTATAGGAGGAGACAGATTAAGTTCTATTTCATTAGGACAAAAAATTGCAATGATTTCCGTAGTCAGTCATGACTTTATTGACACGCCTGGCATCATAGCAAATATAACAAACCCATTACATGAAAACAACATAAACATAGTTGAATTATCATCCAGCCAAACAGCAGTAGTAGTGTTTGTTGATTGGGAAGATGGTGATAGAGCATATGAATTAATTAGGGAGACTTTACAATGAATTTAGATGGAACACATGTCGCTATGGTAACACCATTGGACGACGATAAAAACATTAATGAAGAAGAATACAGAAACCTCATAGATTTTCTTATTGAAGGTGGTGTTGAGGGTATTCTGGCTGCAGGTACAACAGGTGAATCTGCAACAATGACACATGAAGAACATCAAAGAGTGATTGACATAATGGTTGATCAGGTGGATGGTCGGGCACTAACAATTGCAGGTGCAGGCAGTAATGCAACCAGTGAGGCAATGAATCTAGTAAAATATGCAGAAGATGCAGGTGCAGATACTGCACTGGTTATAACCCCATATTATAATAAGCCACAACAATGCGGGTTATATGATCATTTCAAATTACTAAACGATTCAAATGACATACCTATAATTGCATACAACGTACCTTCAAGAACAGGTATAGATTTATCTGTAGATTCCATAATTAACATAGCAAAACTGGACAATATAGTTGCAATAAAGGAAGCAAACCCTGATTTAAACAAATTAGCCACAGTATTCAGTGAACTTGAAAAACAGGATTTATCCGATAGTTTCACAGTACTCTCCGGAAACGACTCATTAACATTACCTATGATAGCACAGGGAGCACGCGGATTAATCAGTGTAGTGGCAAACGTATCACCTACAAAAACATCAGACATGGTAAGAAGTGCTTTGAATGGGGATTATGACAAGGCAAGAACATTATCAAATGATTTGTTTGATCTTATGGATGTCATGTTTATAGAGGCAAGTCCTGCCCCGGCAAAAAGAGCATTAAATCTTATGGGTAAAAATGTTGGCGGACTGAGAATGCCATTGAAAGAAATGAGTGAAGAAAATGATGTGGTCTTACAGGAAATAATGAAAAGACACGAATTAATATAAAGGTGAAATACATGATAAGAGTTGCAGTGACTGGCTGTGCAGGTAATATGGGTTCAAAAATCATAAAAACCGTTACAGAACAGGATAACATGGAAGTAGTTATGGGAATTGAAATGCCCAACTCACCATTGGCAGGTCAGGACATAGGTGAACGTATTGGATTAGGAACTATGGGAGTTAAAATCATCGGTTCACAGGATTTAAAAGCAGAACTTGAAAAAGTTAAACCGGACGTACTGGTGGATTTTACAATAGCATCAGCAGCAGTGGAAACAGTTAAAACCTGTGCAGAATGTGGAGTTAATGTTGTAGTAGGTACCACTGGAATAAAGGATGATCAGCTTGAAATAATGCACGATGCCATTAAGAAAAACAATATTAAAGCAGTAATATCACCTAACATGGCTACGGGAGTTAACGTGTTCTTTGAAATAGTTGGACAGGTGGCAAAGATTTTAGGTCATGAATATGATATTGAAATTGTAGAAGCACACCACCACAACAAACAGGATGCACCATCCGGAACGGCAAAAAGAGCAGCAGAAATAGTTGCAGAAAATCTTGAATTAAGTTTGGATGACACTGCATGTTATGGCAGGGAAGGAATGGTTGGAAAACGTCCGAAAGATGAAATAGGAATTCACGCAGTACGTGGAGGAGACATAGTCGGCGATCATACAGTCATGTTCTGTGGTGACGGTGAAAGAATTGAAGTTATTCACAGAGCTTCAACAAGACAGGCATTTGTCAATGGTGTGATAAGAGCAATAAATTATAATATGAACAGACAGGAAAAACCAATTGCAGACATGTTCGATGTGCTTGGTTTATAATAGGGGATGAAAAATATGGTAAGAAATGTATGTGTACTTGGTGCTACAGGGATGGTAGGACAAAGATTTATTCAGTTGTTGTCACAAATACCTGATTTTAACATAGTAAATGTGGCCGCTTCTGAAAAATCAGCAGGAAAAAGATATGAGGATGCTGTGACATGGCATCAGACAACACCAATTCCTGAAGAAGTAAGGGATATGAAAATTGTTAACACGGATCCTGCAGAGGTCTGTGACGATGTGGATTTTGTTTTCGCATCTTTACCTGCAGGGCTTGCAGAACCTGTTGAAGCAGCATTTGCAGAAAAGTTTATTGTTGCATCAAATGCAAGTGTAAATCGTATGAAGGAAAACATTCCTCTGGTAATCCCAGAAGTAAATCCGGAACACCTTGAAATGATGGAAACACAGAAGGATATTAATGGATGGGACGGTTGTATTGTAACAAATCCTAACTGTTCAACAATAGCATTAACCTTAACACTAAAACCGTTGTTTGACAAGTACACCTTTAAAAGAGTATCCGTCACTACAATGCAGGCTGTAAGTGGTGCAGGATATAATGGTGTACCGTCAATGGGAATATTGGATAATATTATACCATACATTGGTGGAGAGGAAGAAAAAATGCAGTCAGAAACGTTACACTTACTTGGTAAGGCAAATGGAGGACTAGTCGAAAAAGCCAATTTCCCGTTAAGTGCATCATGTAACCGTGTTGGAGTTGTTGATGGCCACACTGAATCCGTTGCAATAGAATTTGAAGAGGATGACATTGCCGTGGAAGACATTGAAAAGGCAATGAATGATTTCAGAGGAATTCCTCAAAAAGAAAAATTATCCTTTGCACCAGAACAACCGGTAATAGTTAGAAAAGAAGAGGATAGACCTCAACCTCGTATGGATAGGGATGCAGGACATGGTATGAGTGTTTCCGTTGGCAGAGTAAGGGAAGACGTGTTTGAAAACAGTTTCAAATATACTTTGGTAGGACATAACACTATCCGTGGAGCTGCAGGAGCTTCAATATTGAATGCTCAGTTAATCTCAAAATTATACTTATAATTACCCTTTCTTATTTTTCCTTCTTTTTGGTGATGTTATGTTGTCCCTGTTGCATTCACTGGATATTTTCATATTGGAACTGGTAAACTTGTCATATCATAGTTTCTTATCGGATAATTTAGCATTGCTCGTTACAAATGTTGGAGTAATTTATTTTTGGATAATCATTGCAGGTATATTATACTTATTTGGTAATGAAAAGGGGAAGGATGTTTCAAAAAAGATGATTATCATATTGATTGTTGTGGTAATTGTTTCTCAAATAATTAAATTTGTTGTGATGCGTCCAAGACCATATACAGAATTGTCATCTTTAGTTGTTTTAAGTTTAGGTACTGACCCTTCATTTCCTTCAGGTCATACAACCATTTCAACTGCAATGTCATACGTACTTTCCAAGGAGTATAATAAATGGTATTTAATGTCAATTCCGGTGATTGTTGCATTGTCTCGATTGTATCTTGGGGTACATTATCCATCCGATGTTTTTGGAGGTTTTTTAGTGGGTATAGGTATAGCATGTATTATGGAACATTACATTAATTTTAAAAAGTTTGAACTTTAATTGAAATTAAAGAAAAACTTTAAAAGTTTGAATTAGATATATATTAAATAGTGATAACAATGGCGTTTTTAAAGGATGTTGAATCAGAAGAGTTGAGAGAACTAGTAAAATCTTGTTTTAAAGAAATTAATAGTCTTAAAGAACAATTAAATGAAGAAAGCAGGGATATTAAAACAAATGAAGTTGTTAAAAACGTTTTAATCCAAAACGAGAACCAAAATAGTAACTTAACAGCGAGAATAAATGAATTAACAGAAGATGTAAATAAAAAAGAAACAGCCCTTAAAGAGAAAGATCTTCAACTACAGGAAAAAGACACGGAAATTAAAGAGAAAGAACTGGAAATCCGTGAACTAATTACAAAAATGAATACCCAACAGGAATCAGATAATGAGGAAGTATTATCCGAATACAGAAAACAGATAAGTAACCTGACAACAACAGTTGAAAATCAGAAAGAGGAAATATCCCAACTTAAAAGTATGGAAGTGGATACATCTTCAAAATCTGAAAAAGAACTTAAGTTAGAAATCACCAAATTAAAAGAGCAAAATGAAGAACTTAAAAGTGCATCATCCACTACAGAAATCAACCAGCTACGCTCAGTGATAGATAGGCAAACTGAAGAACTCAAAGAGATACCAGTATTGAAAAACCAGTTAACCATAGAACTTGCAGGAAGAGATCAGAAAATAAAAAAATATGAAGAGGAAATTCAATCCCTAACTACAAAACTAGAAGACTTTGGAAATATTAATCCTGAAGAAGTGAAAGTTAAGGAATCTGAATTAGAAGATTCAAAAAATAAAATAGCCGAATTGGAAAAAACAATTGAAGAACTAAAATCTTCAACAGCCGACAACATATCTGAAGATGCTGAAAAACAAATTAAAGAACTGAACGATAAAATATTATCATTAGAAACAGAAAATAAGGATTTGAAGGAATCTGCTCACGTGGAGATAGTTCCATCATCAGGTAATATGGGTTCATTAATTGAAGATTTCACAGAAAAATCAAATGAATTAATTAAGGTGCAGGCCGAATTGCAACGTGTTCAGGACTTAAATAAAGTCAACGAATATAAAATAAGTGAGTTAGAAGAAGAAAACGCCAAATTAAAAAACTCAACCGAAAGCAATGTAATCGTAGAAGCACCTGATAATTCTAAACTAAATGCTGAAATCGATTCATTGAAACAACAACTTTTAGATAAGGAAGAGATACTTTCATCTAAGGAAACACAAATAGTTAATTTAACAGCCAAGTTAGATAAAATATCTCTTGAAGTAGATCAAAACGCTATTGCTGAAGAAGAATTCAAAGCCATCAAAGATAATCTTCTTCATAAAACCCAGGAATATGATGCCTTGGAATTGGATTTAGTTGAAAAAGATGCTACAGTTGAATCATTGAAACAACAATATGATAAGAAAATACAGGAATACGAAAAATTAGAAACCAAATTCAATACTCTTGAAGAATCTAATAATGAAATTCTTGATGAATTAAATGAACTTAAATCTAAAGCAAATGAACAAAACCTGGAAATAAACTCATTAACTCTTGGCAAAGAATCCAATGCAAATAAAATAAGTGAACTTGAATCATTGTTGGCATCAAAAGATGAAGAAATCGCATCATTAAAAGTTAAACTTGATGGAGTAGAAATTGATTTGAATGCATCAAATACGTCCGATGATTTACAAGAGGAATTAAAACAAACTAAAAAACTGTTATACGAAAAAGATGCAGAGTATGATAAACTTAAACTGGACTTTAATCAATTACGCAAATCCACTTCAAAACAAATAGAAGAATTAAGTGAAGGCATAACTAACTTTTCAAACAGCAATGAAAAATTAAGAACAGAGAACGAATATCTTGACAAGGCTTTAACTAACAAAAATATTCAAATCAATAAGTTAGAACAAGAAAAAGAAACTTTGGATTTGGTTATTAAGGAAAAAGATGCAAATTATCTAAAGCTTAAGGAAGAATCATTTAATCTTAAAAAGCTCAATGATAATCAAATTACAAAACTTAAACAGGAAGTTCAGGATAAATCCGATAAAATATCAGCTCTTCCTCAAAAGCTGGAATTAAAGGATATTGAAATATCCCAATTAAATAAGTTGTTAAAAACCAGAGAAAATGAATCTGCTTCAAAAACAGATACAATAAAAGAGTTACGCAACAATGTTCAAGTATCTCAAGAGGAAATCAAACAACTTAAGGATCAGCTGGCAAGGGATTCCTTATTAATTGATGATAAACTTAAAGCAAAAGATGATGAAATTTTCAAAATAAAAGAAAATTACTCAAATACAATTCAAGAAAAAAATCAGGAAATTGCCAAATTAACTTCCCTATTAAACCAGAGAAATTATAAGATTGATGAATTAACTGCCAGTATTGACGCATTAAATAATGATATGGGAATTATGAAAAATCAGATGGTTGACAGTTCAGAGAAATATAATCAATCAGAGTCACTTATTAAAGCCAAGGAAGACACAATTACCAAACAGGACGAGTTACTGGATGAATTAAATACCCAGATTGAACGTCTTGAAAACAAACTTAAACTTAAAGATGATGATATAGAAGAATTGTACTACAAAATATCTGAAAAAGAGGATATCATTGAATCTCTTAAAACAGATGTATTTGACACCAATAAAAAGTTAGAGGAAATTGATGCATTATCCACAGAATTATCCCAGAAAAATAGTGAATTGAATGACATCAACACTAAACTGGAAGATAAAGATAATGAATTAAAAGAAACTAATGATATGGTCTTAAGCAGTACTGCAAGAATAAAAGAACTTAAAGATATCATTGAAAGAAAAAATAAGGATATTGATGATCATAAGAAGTTATTGGCTGATAAAAATGAAGAATTGGATAAACTTAAAGATTTACAACCACGTATACGTTCTTTAGAACTTGAAAAAGCTGATTTAAAATCAGATTATGAAAAACAAATTGCTTCATTAAAAGCCGATTTACAAAAAGCTGATTTAATAAAAGATGAAAATGAAAAATTGGATCAGGAAATTTCACGTTTACATGAAGTTGTTGATGAGAAGGATGTTCAATTGGAGGACATGTCTAAATTTAAAGATTATTTCTCAGCAATGATTTCCAAACCGTTACCTGGTTTAACAAGTTTCCAATCACAGATATACCATCTTTTACCGGATGCACTTAGTGCAAGTGAATTATATGATTACTTAACCGGATTAGGTTATTCAAATCTTGAAAAAGAAAGTTTTGCAAAAACTCTTAAAGCATTAGAAAAACGTGGCTATTGTCAACGTGCTAGAGATGGAGATAAGATTATTTGGGTAAAAAATCCTATTAATACTGAAGAATAATTCATAATCTCTTTTTTTACTTCTTTTAACCCCATTTTTTAAATTCAATTTTAATTTACTCTCATTAAATCTTTTTCTGTATT
>MVAA01000102.1 GCA_003266105.1 Methanosphaera sp. rholeuAM6 | reverse complement strand
TAAGAGAATTAGTTATTTCTTTTAAAATCATCTATCAATAATGAATATATGCTTATATCTGAGCCGGTATATTCAATTTCATCCTTTGTAAACCATTTTGCTTTGAGTATTTCATTTCCATCAACTTTAATTTCACCTGAATCATATTCTGCCTTGTATGCGCACATTAACGAGTTCGGGAAAGGCCATGGCTGACTACCCATATATTTTAAGTTTTTAACCTTTATTCCAACTTCTTCCATAACCTCCCTATGTACGGTTTCTTCTATTGATTCACCCATCTCGACAAATCCGGCAATTAAAGCGTATCTGACCCTCGTATTATAAGAATGTCTTACCATTAATAATTTTCCATCCTTATGTATTGCAATTATTACGGCCGGTTGTATTTTTCCATGGAACGTCAACTGACAATCAGGACATTTGAAAGACATGCTGTCTTCCCTTATTTCTGTTTTTGAACCACATCGTCCACAGTACTGATTATTCTGATACCAGTCATTCACCAGTACTGCCCTTGTGGCAATTTGATAGACGTCCTTATTCATTTCATAAACGTCCTGTAAGGGATGATAATCTTCACTTGTATCAACATTCACTAAGAACAGTTCCTTATTTTTGTACTTACCAATATATAATTTGAAATTCACGGAGAAATTCGTTAAAAAATCATTTTTAACCAATGGAATACTGTTATCTTCTGTTAAGTATAATTCACGCCTATCATTAAATAGCAGATAATATGATTCATTTGTTGAAGAATAATTTTCTTTAAAATCTATCGAATAATCGGAATATAAGTATTTTTCAATCATATTATATTATATTGTATCTTTTAACTATTCTAGTTATCTGATTAAGTAATATAAGGGAATAATTAATACAATCATTTTTTTTTTAATTCAAATTTATTATTTATAAACTAATCATCATAATTGATAATGGTAATCCTATCATAAACTAATCATTGTCCATCTTACAAGTAATATGTGATTCATGAACCAAATTGTTCCTAAACCTCATTTATTCTTTCTTTTTTTTGTAAACGTTTTTTAAATTTCATTTTTCTTTTTAAAAACAATATGTTGTGTTATAATTTAGGGGATACTATTCCTCTTAAAATCAACTTTAATTCCCCCATTATTTTTAGATTATACTAATATTATCACATAAATTTAAATAATTTTAAACACATACTCTCTTATATGAAACTATAATATTGTAAAATTAATCATTTACAAATTATTTTTCTAAATAATTATAAAAAATTTAAGGTGAATAAAATGGAAGTAATGGAAATTATTCAAGATTCTTTCATATATCCAGTTACACACATACAATCAGTTATAATATATGTAATACTAGGTATAATAGCTGCTTTTGCACTTGTTACTACAGGCGTATCTACATTTGTAGCAGCTTCCGAAACTAATGCATTCACTACCATAGGCGTATTCTTAATAGGATTAATTATCTCAGTATTCATATTCTGTGTTATAGAAGGATATGTTTTAGATATAGTAAAAATAGGAATTAAAAGAGGAAATGAAGCTCCTTCAATAGATATTAAAAGACAAGCATTAAATGGTATTAAATTATTTGTTGTACATGTTGTATACTTCATAATTCCATTTATATTAACAGTGATATTATCATTATTCTTACAAACATGGTTAACATACCTAATTGGTTTAATATTATTTATCATATTTGCATTAGCCGCTACAATGGCTGAATGTAAATTAGCAGAAACTGATGAACTAGAACCTGCCCTTTCAATTGGACAGGCAATAGCAGATATTAGTAGAGTCGGTATTGGAAAATTACTAACTACAATTATAATAATTGCTGTTGTAAGTTTTATTATACTATTAATAATCTCTTTCATTACCCAATACAGTAGTGCAATCGGTTCCATTCTAACGGGAATCTTTGAAATATACTTATTATTTGCTGGTAACAGAGCAATTGGTTTAATATATTCCGATGCTTAAACACCCAACCTTTTTTTATTTTTTTTGCAATAATTTACTTAAAATCTTATTTTCATTCTAAAACAATTATTAAAGATGAAATAAATATCTTACATATTTTAAAACTCATATAAAACAATTAAAGTATAATATTATCTTTTTAAATAAATTCAATCCTTATTTTAAAGTTTACAATAACTCTAAAAAATACTTTAAAAAAGCCCTGTTTTTTCAAGTTAGACTGAAGAAAGCTTTTAATATAACTTATATTAAAAAAAACTAGTATAAAACAATTTGATAGGAATATAAAAGTTTAAAAATGATTTTTTTCAACAATACTTAATATTTCCACATAATTCTTAATAAAAATTTAATGGGGTTTTGATTTTGTACTCAACGCAAGAAAAATACATAATTACTGCAGGATCACTTGCAACGGTCATTGTTGCTTTCTTATTAAATGCTGCTCCAGTTACATTACCCTCTATTGCAAAAGCTTTTGCAATGAACAATATTTTACAAAACTGGGTTGATACAATATATCTGCTATCAATCGCCGTATTTAGTGTTCCCTGTGGAAAATTATGTCAAAAATATGGATTGAAAAACGTTNNGGTATTGGTTCGGCAATTCTTAATGTTGCATCAATAGCCATGATTGTGGAAGGAATGCCTGATGATAAAAAACAGTCTGCTGTTGGTATTGCTGTAGCGGCAGTTTATATTGGTATTGCATTAGCTCCAATACTTGGTGGAAGTCTGATATACAATTTCGGTTGGAGAAGCCTGTTTATTGCAACTCTTCCCATTATATTGATAAACTACATCTTTACTCACCGAATACGGGAAGAATGGAAACATGAAAACATATATAAATTTGATATAACCGGAACAACCCTTTACAGTATTGGTATTATCCTATTTATTTATGGATTTACCAGAATTCTGGAATCAACAGGTCAAATAATAAGCATCACGGGTATAATTTTACTGGTTACTTTTGGTATATGGGAATTAAAAGACAAGAACCCTATATTTGAAATGAGGTTATTTAAGAATATAAGATTTGCAACAGCTAACCTTGCCTGTTTATTCAGCTATTTTGCCACATTTATGATAACATACGTATATAACTATCATTTACAATACATTATGGGAATGGATTCCCAGACAGCCGGCATATACCTTATTATTACACCGGCCATTATGGTTGTTATGTCCATAGTATCCAGCCGGTTAATGAAAAATATTAAGGGCGAATTTCTTACAGGCTTCGGTTTAATCATACTGGCCATAGCATTCCTGTTATTATGTACCTTAAATAACGATACACCACTTGAACTCATACTTGCTGCAATGATACTGCATGGTATTGGTTATGGATTGTTTTCTTCACCAAACACTATTCTCATTACTACCAGCGTATCTGAAGAAGAAACTTCCAAGGCATCCGCATCATTATCTGCTATGAGACTGATTGGTCAGACAGTTAGTCTAGGCATTTTAACAAGTGTATTTGCTATTATCATGGGAAATGTAGCTATTGAAGTCCAATATTATGATTTGTTGCTGCAAAGTTCAAACATTATCAGTGCACTTGCCGTAATATTTGTAGTAATTGGTGCAGTATTTTCATTCCTGGGCCTTAAAGGCATAGAAAATTAAAATAAATAAAGAATTA
>MVAA01000073.1 GCA_003266105.1 Methanosphaera sp. rholeuAM6 | reverse complement strand
TCTGATGTTGATGATTCTGATGTTGGGGAAGAGAATGAAAACGTTTATGAAGAAGATAAGTTGATTCATTACGAAGTTCTATCCAACGATTATCTTACTAATATAACTTCAATAATGCCAAAAGAAACTGTTGTTATGAATGATAATCCTACTGTTTCCGATAAGGTAATCGATAACAATGAAGAAATTTCGGTAACTAATGAAACAAATGAATCGAACAATACCGAAGCCAGAAACTCTGAAGATGCAAATTTAATTGTTGAAACTGGTGAAGGTTCTGTTGAAAAGAATAATGTAACTGCTGTTACAACCATAGTTGAAGAAGATGTTGAATCAGTTAATCCTATAAACAACACTATTAATCCAGATTCAAGTAATGTTAATACATATCCAGTCAAAAAGATAGAACAAAAGTCAGTTTCAAAGTTTAACAATAATGAAAATGTGAAAAAGGACAGTTCAAACACATTTAAAGTAATGTTTGGAAATAATGAAGTATTCAACGTTAATTTTTTAACATTAGAAATATTGAATAGAATATTCAATGAAAACTTTACTAATGGAATGTTATTGTTCTATATTGATGGAAAGTTAGTTTTCAATGATACAGTAACTGATGACTTATCTGTTATAATATTCAAGATATTGGAAGATTACATGGGAAATCATGAAATAAAAGCAGTATTCACTGATGATAATGGAAATACTAATAATTATGTGGATAATATTTATATTAGTTAATCTCCACCCTTATACTTAATTTTTTATTTTTCAAAAAAAGTGTTAATAATAGAATTAAATTGGTTTAACTCTATTTTCCATAGTAGATACTAATTATATGTTATTACTAAATATAAGTGGTTTCAAATGAGATTTTTAATCATTTAACTTGGTAGAATTTAATTCTTTTGTAGAAATAATAACTATCGTATGTTTAAGTGTTAATATTCAATTTTTAGGGATTAATATCAAATCTTATACTAATGTTTTTATTTTTTTGAAGGAATAAAATAATTCACACGTTTTATTAGTTTCTTATTACTTCTACAATTATTATATTGTATGTACTATGTTAAATACTTTTTTATAAAAAAGTATTACTTTTTAATACAATTCAGAAGAAAGATGTGGAATTTGATGATTAAAATAAACAAAATCTTCATGAAAATGATAGGATAATGTGCAAAACCGGAAATTTTGCATTAAAAAAAAATTGTATAATAGAATTAAATTGCTTTAACTCTATTTTCCATATTGAATAATATTATTACATATTATATTTGAACACAATAAGTATGGGTTTTAAATGAGATTTTTAATTATTTAACTTGGTAGAATTTCATTATGTAGAATTAACATCCGTATGGATTAAGTTTAAATATTTATTTATAGGATTATTTTATATGATATATATTGTAATCATGTTTTTATTATGGGATTAAAATAATTCATACGTTTTATTAATTTATTATTACTTCTACAATTATTATATTGTATGTACTATGTTAAATACTTTTTCATTAAAAAGTATTACTCTTTATATACTAAAACAAAAAAAAGGTATTATACGTGTAAAAATTAACAATAGTAAATCCAACGAATTAAAAAAGTATAACGTTTATGTTGGTAAAATTAAAAATAAATATAAAAAAAGTAAGATTAGTAGGTTATAATAATCTTATTCCTCTTTTTCTAATCCACAAGCAGTTCTAAGGTTTTTACCTACTTCTTCGATTAAAAGTTCTCCTTCTAATCTTCTTTGTGCGTAGAGTTTAGGATATGCACTAGCACCTTCTACTGCAAATTCTGTTGCAAATGATCCATCCTGAATTTCTCTGAGAATGTCTTTCATGTTTGCTTTTGCTTCATCTGTAATGATTCTGTCTCTTCTTGTAAGTCCACCAAATTCAGCAGTGTTACTTACATCCTGCCACATGTTTTTAAATCCTTTTTCATAGATTAAATCAATGATGAGTTTCATTTCGTGACAGGTTTCGAAGTATGCCATTTCCGGTTGGTAACCTCCTTCTACAAGAGTTTCAAATCCTGCTTTAATAAGTGCGGTTAATCCACCACAAAGTACGGCCTGTTCTCCGAAAAGGTCAGTTTCAGTTTCTTCTCTGTATGTGGTTTCAATAACTCCTGCTCTTGTTAGACCGGTAGCTTTTGCCATTTCTATTGCAATATCAAATGCTTCTCCTGTAGCATCCTGTTCAACAGCGATTAAACCCGGAATTCCGAATCCTTCTTCGTATGTTTGTCTTACTTTGGATCCTGGACCTTTAGGTGCAATCATTGTAACGTTTACATCTTCAGGTACTCTAATACGTTTAAAGTGTATGTTATATCCGTGTGAGAAGGAAATGGTGTTTCCTGGTTCAATGTTTTGTTTTATTTGATTTTCGTAAACATCTTTCTGTAATTCATCAGGTATTAATATGTGGATAATGTCTGCTTCTTTGGAAGCTTCTTCAATAGTTTTTACTGTAAGACCATCAGCTTCTGCTTGTTTCCAGGATTTTCCACCTTCACGTAATCCCATTACAACATTTAATCCACTGTCATGCATGTTTAAGGATTGACCTCTACCTTGACTACCGTAACCTATAACTGCGATAGTTTTTCCTTCTAATACATTTGTATTTACATCGTCGTCATAATATACTTTCATTTTATCGAGTACTCCTATATTTTTTGAACCTCTCCATCTTGTTGAAGATGGAAATTCTTGGGTTGTAAGTTTTTGTGGAACTTAAAATACCAAGCTATCCCCCACGTCCCGTAGGTTCTAATTGTTTTAGATTTTTGAAAGTGAATTTATACTTTTTGCTGAAGTTTCTTTTCATCCTCAACCTGTAGAAGTTGAGGTATTCACTTTATGATAAATTATTTTATCTAGATAATATACTTATATTTTTGTAAGAAGTTATATAAAATTGTTATTTAACTGTCTTATATTTGATTAAAAATGCTTAAAAAAATAAATTTAGGGGGTTATAATGTTTTTTGACCTCTACCTATAGCGGTAATACCTGTTTTTGCCGTTTCCTTAATTCCATAAGGTCTTAAAAGATCCATCAATGCATTAATTTTATCAGGATTTCCGGTGATTTCTATTGTAATGGTTTTTGGTGTAACGTCTATTATGTGTCCCCTGAATATGTTGGTGTACTGTATTATTTCTGATTTGTCCTGTTCTGTTGGTGCATGTATTTTTAGTAGTGCCAGTTGTCTTCTTAATGTTGTTTCCGGCTTCATTTCACGTACTTTAATGATTTCTATGAGCTTGTTTAACTGTTTTATAATCTGTTCCAGTGTCCTGTTGTCTCCGTAGGTTGTTATTGTTATTCTTGATATTCCAGGTTCAGCTGTTTTTCCCACTGTGATGTTGTCTATGTTGAAGTCTCTTCTTGTGAATAGTCCTGCTACTCTTTGCAGTACTCCTGTTTTGTTTTCTACAAGTATGCTAATGGTGTGTTTGTTTCTTTTTGTCATCTTAATCATTCCTCAACTTTGTATTCTCCAACAATTTTTGTAATCTTCTCACCCGGAGGTACCATTGGTAAAAGTTCACTAGGATCTATAACAATATCAATAACAGTTGCTTCCCTGGATTTTAATGCATTTTGTATTGTTTCCCGTAGTTCTCCAGGTTTTTCAACTCTTTCACCACATATTCCATAGGATTCTGCAAGTTTTACAAAGTCAGGTGTAGGTGCAAGTTTCGTCTGTGAAACTCTGTTTTCATAGTACAATACCTGCCATTGATAAACCATTCCCAGATACCTGTTGTTAAGAACACATGTAACTACAGGAAGATCGTATTCTTTGATTGTTGCAAGCTCTTGTGAAACCATTTGGAATCCGCCATCTCCACATATTGCCAGAACGTTTTCATCAGGTTTTGCTACTTGTGCTCCTATTGCTGCGGGTAGTCCGAATCCCATTGTTCCCAGCCCTCCGCTTGATATGAATGTTCTTGGTTTTCTTGTCTTGTAGTAGTGTGCCATCCACATCTGGTTTTGTCCTACATCAGTGGATACAATAGTGTCTTCGGTAATGGCATCCATTATCTCTTTTATACATTCCTGTGGCTTAAGCGGGACAGTGTTGAAGTTCATCTTTGGAACATAGGCTTTTCTTTTTTCCACGACCTTCTGTGTCCAATTATCACTTTCTTTCTTATATTCATCAAGCAGTGTTCTCAGCGTGATTTTTGCATCTCCTACTATTGGAATGTCTATTGGAACGTTTTTACCAATCTCTGCAGGATCTATGTCAATATGTATTTTTGTGGCGTTTGGTGCAAACTCTGAGACTTTTCCGGTAGTACGGTCAGAGAATCTGCAGCCTATTGCTATAAGACAGTCACTGTCAGTTACTGCATGGTTTGTTGATTCCAGTCCGTGCATACCCAGCAGTCCAAGAGACAATTCATGGTCTTCAGGTATTGACCCTTTACCCATTAAACTTGTAGCAACACCAATATTTGCCAGTTTTGCAAATTCAAACAATTCTTCTGAAGCATCAGACAGTATAACTCCACCACCAGCAAGTATAACTGGTTTTTCACTTTCTTCAATTGTTTTTATTGCTTTTTTTATTTGTTTAATGTTTGCTTTTGTTGTTGGCTTGTAACCTTCAAGTTTAAGTACCTTTTTCATGTCAGATTCTGTTACGTCTGCTTCAAGAACATCCTTTGGAAGGTCTACAACAACAACCCCTTTTCTGCCGGTTCCGGCAATGTTATATGCGGCATCTATTATTTCCGGCAGATCAGTTGATTTTCTTGGCTGGAAGTTTGCCTTTGTAATTGGCATTGTTATACTTATGGTATCTACTTCTTGAAATGCATCCGTTCCAATGATTGGTGTTCCAACTTGTCCGGTTAGTGCTACAACAGGGCTTGAATCCATCTGTGCAGTAGCAATACCTGTAACAAGGTTTGTTGCACCGGGTCCGCTTGTTGCTATGCAAACTCCTGTTTTTCCTGATACTCTTGCATATCCGTCTGCTGCATGTGCAGCAGCCTGTTCGTGTCTTACTAATATATGTCTTATATCCGAATCGTATATTGAATCATATAATGGTAGCAATACTCCTCCGGGGTATCCGAAAACAGTATCCGTACCATTTTCCTTAAGTTTATTTAATAGTGCGTCACTTCCATTCATATTTTCCCCTCATTTGTTCATATTTATAATTCGATAATCTTGATAATTTTTCTAAAATATTTATTCATAATATAATATGTATTTCAAAGATAATATTTGTTTACTTTAATAAGTAAACGGGAGTACATTTACTTTTGTTAAAGAGGTAATGTACAATTTAAAATAAATACTAAAACAAATATAATAATTAATTAATCAATATATAAAGGTTAGAGATAAATGGATACTTTGGAAAAAGATTATTTCAAATTGGCAGACATACTTAATAATCATATGACATTTGATGTAATTGACACAACAAAATATGATTTTCTTGCTCCAACTACATTAATTCCAATAATTCATTATGCAAAAAAATACAATAGGAAAATTTTAGCATCAGATAAAACTCACGATTACATTGAAATGATTCTTAAACAAGAAAATACTTCTTTAACTACATTTATAAATGCAGACTATAGAAAATTTATGAAAATACCAACAACATCTAAAATTCGTATTAAAGAAGATTCGTATGAGAAGTTTGTAGAAAATTTGGATCATAACTATGGTGGGTGGTGGTTTCAATCTTATATAGTGTCTGAATTAACTAACAACATATATGAGCATGCTTTTAATAATCATCCTATTGATTTGGGTATAAACTATGCTCAAATATATCCTGATTTAAATGAAATGGATATTTGTATTTTCGATAATGGAGTAAGCATACCTGGGAATTATACAGAACATGGTGTTGATTATCTGGATGATTGTCATGCAATTGAATTAGCTCTTTCTAGAAATTCAACAGGACATAATAATGGTTCTAATGATTTATTAAATGAACGAGGTAATGGCATTAGAACGATAATCAATAAATTAATAACAGAAAACAAAGGACAAGCATTAATAGCATCTAGAAATGGTTATTTATATATCAAAGATAAAAATGAATATAAGTATGGTCACTTAAAGGCAATAAATGGGACTTTAATTACATTACGTTTAAAGCAAAATTCAGTTTCTCAATTCATGGATTTAGCAGAATTTGAATTTTCAAATCCATATCTATATAAAGGAGAATTAGAAAGATGATTGATTTACGAAAAAACTTTGCTCTATCATTAGATAGTGTTTGGGTCGCGGAAGAATTGTTTGAAAAAATTAATAATCAGGAGGATGAAGAAGTAACATTGAACTTTGAAGACATACAATTCATATCATTATCATTTTCACAAGCATATGTTAACTTTAAAAGACATTCACCAAAAACAATCAAAGAAATAAACCTTAGTAGGGAAAACAGGATAATGTTACAGGTTGTTGCAGATAAATTTAATATGAAAATTGGATGAGATGAAGAAAATATTGGAACTTTTCATTTCATAAAGCTTTTTTTCTTTAATCCATCTTACAACGTGTTTTGTCCTCTTGTAATTGCTGTTATTCCTGTTTTTGCTATTTCTTTTATTCCATATGGGCGTAACAGCTCAATTAAAGCATTGATGTTATCTGGTTTTCCACTGATTTCTATTGTAATGGTTTTTGGTGTAACGTCTATTATGTGTCCTCTGAATATGTCGGTGTACTGTATTATTTCTGATTTGTTCTGTTCTGTTGGTGCATGTATTTTTAGTAGTGCCAGTTGTCTTCTTAGTGTTGTTTCTGGTTTCATTTCTCGTACTTTAAGGACTTCGATAAGTTTGTTCAGTTGTTTCATTATCTGTTCCAGTGTCCTGTTGTTTCCGTAGGTTGTAATTGTTATTCTTGATATTCCCGGTTCTGCTGTTTTTCCGACTGAGATGTTGTCTATGTTGAAGTCTCTTCTTGTGAATAGTCCTGCTATTCTTTGAAGTACTCCTGTCCTGTTTTCTACCAGTATGCTTATGGTGTGTTTGTTTGTCTGGTTCATTGTAAATCCTCCACATCATCAAAGCTTGTTTTCATCTTGTCAAGTGCACTTCCGGGTGGAACGATTGGTAGCAGTTCGTTAGCATCAATTCTGATATCAATAACTGTTGCTTCCCTTGTTTTTAATGCTTCCTGTATTGTTTCCCGTAGTTCTCCAGGTTTTTCAACTACTTCTCCACGTATTTTGTATGCTTTGGCTAGCTGTACAAAGTCTGGATTATCATAGAATTTTGTCTGATATACATGGTCGTTGAACAGTCTCTGTAGTTGAGCTACCATTCCCAGATAGTCATTGTTTAGTACGCAGGTGACTATTGGAAGATCGTGTTCCTTGATTGTTGCCAGTTCTTGCAGTACCATTTGGAATCCTCCGTCACCTACAATGCTTAAAACGTTTTCATCTGGTTTTGCAAACTGTGCTCCTATTGCTGCGGGTAGTCCGAATCCCATTGTTCCTAGTCCTCCGCTTGATATGAAGGTTCTTGGTTTTCTTGTCTTGTAGTAGTGTGCCATCCACATCTGGTTCTGTCCAACATCTGTAGTTATGATTGTGTCTTCTGTAACTGCTTCCATTATTTCTTTTATGCATTGTTGTGGTTTTAGTGGTACAGTGTCATAGGATATGGTTGGCTGGTTTTCTTGTATTATCTGTGATATGTGACTGGTCCAGTTTGTTGTGTCAGGGCTTTCAACCTGGTTTATGAATTCTTCCAGTGTTGCTTTTGCATCTCCAACTATTGGGATGTTAATGTTTATTGTTTTACCTATTTCTGCCGGATCTACATCAATTTGTATTATTGTTGCATTTGGTGCGAATAGTTCTCCATTACTTGTACTGCGGTCAGAGAATCTGCATCCTATTGCTATTAAACAGTCACATTCCGTTAGTGCAATGTTTGTTGTTTCAATTCCGTGCATACCAATCATGCCCAATCCAAGTGGATGTTCCTCTGATATTGATCCTTTTCCCATAAGTGTTGTGCATACTGGTATGTTGGTCAACGTTGCAAATTTAAGAAGTTCTTCTGAAGCATTTGCTAGAATTACTCCTCCTCCTGCGAGTATCAATGGTTTTTGAGAATTATTTATTACTTCTATGGCTTTTTTGATTTGTTTGATGTTTCCTTTTCTTGTTGGTTTGTATCCGGGAATTTCAGTGTTTATTTCATAGTCTTCTATGTTTATATCTTCTTCCAAAGCATTTCTTGGCAAATCCACTACTACGGGTCCTGGTCTTCCTGTTGAAGCTATGTAAAATGCTTTATCAATGTATTCTACTATTTTGTCAGGGCTTCGTGGTTGGTAGTTGTGTTTACTTATTGGCATTGTTATACCAATGGTGTCTACTTCTTGAAACATGTCTGTACCTATAGCTTTAGTAGGTACTTGGCCTGTTAATACTACTATGGGTGATGAGTCCATGTGTGCTGTTGCTACACCTGTTGTTACGTTGGTAGCTCCAGGTCCGCTTGTTGCCAAGCACACTCCCACTTTTCCTGATGCTCTTGCGTATCCGTCTGCAGCATGAGCTGCTGCTTGTTCATGTCTTACCAGAATGTGTTCCAGGTCTGATTCGTATAGTGCATCATAGAATGGTAGTAATACTCCTCCGGGATAACCGAAGATAGTTTTTACACCATTTTCTTTGAGCTTATTAATTAACAGTTGGCTGCCTTTCATTTTTTACACCATTGTATTTTATATATAATAATATAATTTATGTAGTCTTTTAAGTTATATTTTTTAGTGTTTTTGGATGGTTTTTAGTAAATTAGAATAAGAGTTAAATTTTGTTGATGTATATATATTATTATAGGATGTGATGTGAGTAATGTGGAAGAAATTTTTTAATGATATTTTTAATAAAGGAAATTTTAAGGATTATTTTAAACGTAATAAAGTCTTTTTATTGTTCTCGTTAGCCATAGTAATTTTGTCGCTTTTGTCAGGTTTTTATAACTATGGTGGATACAGTGATATTGCTAATGGTATCATGATAGAAGTAACAGGTATTGCAAGTTTAAATGCACCAGTAAGCGATAATTTTATGGGTCTGTTTACTAACAATTTCTGTTCTGACATTTATGTCATTGCTTTTGGAATGATTTTTTCAATTCCGTCAGTACTGTTGACTGTACTTAATGGGGTGTTGATAGGTTATGTTTTTGCAACAGGGTCTTTCTGGGATGTATTTGTTAAGGTTTTACCTTATGGCATATTTGAGGTAATTGCTTTAATATTATCATTAACCGGAGCATTTCTTGTAACTAAGATGGAAATACGTTTTTTATCAGGTATTATTTCTAGAAAAAGTATTGGTGATGTGTTATCAAGATTAAAGGTTCCATTTAAGGATTTGGTTTTAACATTGGTGAGGGTTTTGTTTTTAGTTGTTGTGGGAGCGATTATTGAAGCATATTTGGTTCTTTAACTGATGTTATTTAATATTTTGAAAATTTTTTATTTTTTTTATTACTTTTTTTATTTTTTTTACTTATTTTGTAATACCAATATTATAATTAGTAATATTTATATATGTTAAATATTAAACTAATAAACATTAATATTTATATTGGAAAAAGTATTACTTTTCTTTGTTTATACAGGGGTTTAGTATTACCTAATTTTCAAATTTTAATATTAATTCTTTAAATTATATTTAGAGGTAACATTATGGATAAGAAATATATAATTGGAGGAGTCGTTGCTTTAATAGCTATTATAGCTATTGCAGCCTTTGCAATGAGTGGAACATCCACTGTAAGAGCTGAAAATGAGCTTGCAATGGCTGTATCCAACCACGGAGGGGAACCGGAAGCTGGTTTTGACCCATTAACTGGTTGGGCTACAGGAACAGAACCTCTTATTCAAAGTACCATATTTAAACATGATGGAAATGGATCATTAGTAAACGATTTAGCAACCGGTTATACAATATCCGGGGATGGAAAAACAATTGATGTAGAATTAAGAGAAGGAGTTAAATTTACAGATGATACACCATTAACAGCTGAAGATGTAGCTTTCACATATAACACAGCAAAAGAAACTGGTGTAACCAATTTAGATGCTTTAGATAAAGCAGAAGCTGTAGACGATACTCATGTCAAATTCGTATTAAGCGATGTAGATTCTTCATTTGTCCACAGATTAGCTTCAGTTGGTATTGTACCTTCTGACAGTTACAATAATGAAACTTACGGTGAAAACCCAGTAGGTTCTGGACCATACAAATTAGCACAATGGGATAAAGGACAACAAGCAATTTTCGAAATAAACGAAAACTATTATGGTAAAAAACCATATTATGAAAAAATAACTAATTTATTCATGGAACCTGATGCAGCATTCGCAGCAGCTCAAAAAGGAGATGTTGATATAGTAGAAGTTCCATTATCATATGCAAACGAAACAGTTGAAGGAATGCATCAAGTAATTTATCCATCATTAGATGTAAGATACATTGGATTACCAGTAAATACTGAAACTACAAACGAAGACGGTATAATAATTGGAAACAATGTAACAGCTGACCCTGCAATAAGAGAAGCAATCAATGTTGGTATTAACCGTTCAGCAATGGTTGATGGTGCATACAACGGATTAGGTAATGTATCATATGTTGGTACCAGTAAATTATTACCATGGTCTTCAGATTATACAATTGAAGATGGTAATGTAGAAGAAGCAAAAAGAATCCTAGCAGCTGGAGGATGGACAGACACTAACGGTGATGGAATAGTTGAAAAAGATGGTCAAACCGCATCATTCGATATTGATTATTCATCAAGTGACTCAACAAGACAAGCAGTAGCACTTCAATTCTCAGAACAAGTTAAAGAATTTGGTATTGAAGCAACACCTAACGGAAAAACCTGGGATGAAATGGATACAACCAAGTTTAACCAACCTATTGTATGGGGTGGAGGTTCAGCAGATCCACATCAATTATACAACTTCTATGATTCTGAAGTAGCAGCTAATGAATACAGTAATCCAGCAGCATACAATAATACTGCAGTAGATGCATTAATTAGTGCAGCTATGGCTAATCCAAATCTTGAATCATCATATGCAACCTGGTCACAAGTAGAACCAGCAGCAGCTCCTGATGTACCATATGTATGGATTGGAACACTCGATTACTTAATGTTCGTAAGCGATTCTGTTGACATGTCTGATGATACCCATACAATTTACCCACACGGTGGAGATATCTGGGGTAACGTTTACGATTGGACATCCACTAATGCTACAGCATCTTAAAATCTAAAATAATTTTTTATTATTTTATTTTTTTTTTAACTAATTTTGAATTTTTTTTTAAAGGAGATGGTTATTATTATTAACTCTCAAAAACTTGCAAAATTTTTAGGTTATAAAGCAGTTAGATTATTCATATTGTTAGTTGCTGTTGCTGCAGTTAGTTTTATAATGGTAGAAATTTCTCCTATAAATCCTGTTAAATCATACGCCGCAGAAATGGGTGCTAGTGCTCAACAAATCGCAGCTTTAAGTGCTTATTGGCAGGTGGATGTGCCTTTAGGAGAAAAGGTTGTTTCATGGTTAGCTGATTTATTACAATTGAATCTTGGAATATCTTTAATATACAGAATACCTGTAGTAAATGTGATAATTCAAAAATTCACGGCTTCATTAGTCTTAATGATTACTTCATGGATAATATCTGGAGTAGTGGGATTTGGATTGGGAATAATTGCTGGTGGAACTCGAGGTTCTTGGATAGACAAGGCAATTAAAACATATTGTTATATATTGCAATGTGCACCATCCTTCTGGATAGGATTAATAATAATGTTAATATTCTCGGTTTATCTGGGATGGTTCCCTGTTGGTTTGGCAGTTCCTGTAGGAACAATGGCTTCTGATGTAACCTTCTGGGACTGGTTAATACGTTTAATACTGCCGGCATTTACATTAAGTATAGTTGGAATAGCATCTATAGCATTATATACTAGAGATAGGCTTGTAAATATTTTAAACAGTGATTATTTCATATTTGCAAGAGCTAGAGGTGAAAATCATTGGAGTATAATTATTAGACACGGAATTAGAAATGTTTTATTACCTGCAATTACATTACAGTTCATGTCATTCAGTGAATTGTTTGGTGGAGCAGTTTTAGTAGAACAAATCTTTTCATATCCGGGAATAGGTCAGGCTACAGTAGCAGCAGGTCTACGTTCAGACGTACCTTTATTGTTGGGTATTGTATTGATAAGTACTATTTTCGTATTTTGTGGAAATACAATAGCTGATATATTATATAAATATGTAGATCCTAGAATGAAAGGTGATGAAAATGAGTAGTTTAAGTAAATTGAATCCGTTAAATTCCATGAATTTAAGACAAAAAACAATACTCTTAATTGGGTTAATAGTTTTACTTCTTGTATTGGTATATGCTTCAAGTTTGTCTATTGACCCAGCAAATATTTTAACAGATTTCACTTTACGCAATCAGCCGCCATCTTTTGAACATCTATTTGGTACTGATTGGTTAGGAAGAGATATGTTAACAAGAACAATTAAAGGGTTAGGATTAAGTATTTTTATCGGAGCAGTTGCATCAATTTTATCCAGTATTCTTGCAATCATCATGGCTTTCATTTCAAGTGTAAATAAATATGGTGATGTATTAATTGCTTGGTTAATAGATTTTTTCGCTTCAATACCTCACTTGTTGTTATTAATCATGATTTCAATTTGTTTAGGTAAGGGAGCTATGGGTGTTATTATTGGTGTAGCATGTACTCATTGGACATCATTAGCAAGGGTATTAAGAGTGGAAATTAAAGAAATTCAAACTTCAGAATATGTTCAGTTGTCTGAAAAATTTGGTAAAAATAAGTTCTGGATAGCAAAAGAACATATTTTAATATTGGTAATCACTCAAGTAATTGTTGGTACATTACTTATATTCCCTCACGCAATTATGCACGAAGCAAGTATCACGTTCCTAGGATTTGGTTTATCACCACATGAACCTGCTATTGGTATTATACTTTCTGAATCAATGAGTTATCTAACTACTGGAGCATGGTGGTTAGCAGTATTCCCAGGTGTGATGTTATTAATAATTGTCCTATTGTTCGATATACTTGGAGAAGAAGTAGAAAAATTATTAGATCCAACTAAAGCACAAAAATAAACATAAATAGAGGTTAATATTATGGAAAATGATTTATTAACAGTACAAAATGTTTCAATTTCATTTACTCAATATGTCCAAGGATTACAGCAACATATACTAAAAGTAATCTCTGATTTAAGTTTAAGTGTTAAAGAAGGAGAAGTAGTTGCAATACTTGGATCCAGTGGTTCAGGAAAAAGTTTATTAGCACACGCCATTTTAGGAATTCTGCCTGAAAATGGTCAATGTGATGGAACTATCTCATTCAAGGGAGAAGTGTTGACACAAGAAAAGAAAGAGGAATTACGTGGCGAACATATTTGTCTTATACCACAGTCAGTTAATTTTCTTGATCCGTTAATGAAGGTCCGTGAACAGGCAATTGGGGATGTTAAAGATGAAGAGAAAGAAAAAGCTCTTAAACATCAAAAGGAAATCTTTGAAAAATATGGTTTAGCTGAAGAAGTAGGTGACATGTATCCTTTTGAATTATCTGGAGGTATGGCACGAAAAGTTTTATTATCTACTGCATTATTGTCCGATCCTGAATTGGTAGTTGCTGATGAACCAACACCAGGTCTTGATCAAGCAAGTGTAAATGAAACAATTAATGATATAAAAAGATTGGCCCAAGAAGGTAAAGGCGTTTTACTTATCACTCACGAAATTGATGTTGCATTAAAAACTGCTGATAGAATTGCAATATTCTATTCTGGATATGTTATAGAAATTAATAAAGCTGAAAATTTCAATGATGTAAATAAGTTATTACATCCATACACAAAGTCATTGATTGAAGCATTACCTAGAAATGGTTTTAAGTTAACCAGTGGAGTTCAACCATTAGAAGAGGTTGATGGATGTCCTTACTTTGAAAACTGTCCTATCAGAAGTGATATTTGTCAGAATAATAAACCCGATTTGATTGATCATAATGGTATTATGATTCGTTGTCATAACTTTGATAAGGAGGTAAATTAGATGTATCTTAATGCAAATAATATATCTTATGCTTATAAAAAGAATAAACCAATTTTAAAAAATCTTTCAATTTCCATACCGGATAATAAGGTAATTGGTTTAATGGGTGATAGTGGTAGTGGAAAAAGTACTCTTTGTAAGGTAATATCAGGTTATATCAAAAATTATACCGGAACAGTTACTTTAGATAATAATTTAATTGAAACGAAGGATTTTTATCCAATACAATTGATTTTTCAACATCCTGAAAAGACAATGAATCCCAAATGGAAAATGCATAAAGTTCTTTCTGAATCTTGGAATCCTCCTCAAGAACTTATGGATACTTTTGGTTTAAAAGATAATTGGCTTGGAAGATGGCCTAATGAATTATCTGGTGGTGAATTGCAGCGTTTCAGTATTTTACGTGCATTGAATCCAAAAACTAAATTCATTATTGCTGATGAAATTAGTACTATGCTTGATGCCGTTACGCAGGTACAGATATGGGATGCATTATTGGATTATTGTAAGCAAAATAAAATAGGTATCCTTGCAGTTAGCCATGATAAGGAATTACTTGAAGTTATAGCTGATGATATTTTATTATTTAATGAAATCAATAAGTTATAATCTTTCATTTCTTCTTTATTTTTTTTTAAAAGTTTTTTTCTATACTATTTTTATTAATTTTTTGTTATTTTTTACCTAAAAAGTATTACTCATATTTAAATAACACGTTAAAAAGTAATACACATATCATTTTTCGTAATATTTAAATACAATTTAAGATAAACCTAAACCTATGTATTAAGATATAGAAGATATGTATTACTTTAAAAGGAAAAATCCATTAAAAAGTATTACTTCTATTGTTCTTAATCAGCATGTTTATGGAGAAAATAACTATGGATAACAAAATAAAGTATGCTATAATAGCAGTTGTTGTTATTCTCATAGCTATCATCGCAGCATCCTCAATGCTAGGTAACACATCCGATGATGATCCAACTCACATCGTATTAACAGTACCTGGACATACAGGAGAGCCAGAAACAGGATTTAATCCATTGACCGGATGGGGTAATGGGCATTTAAACTTTAATCCTTTAGTACAAAGTACATTATTTGGTTCAGATGAAAATGGTAGTTTTGTAAATGATTTAGCAACGGATTATAGTATTAGTTCAGATAGATTAACATGGACAGTTAAAATTAGAGACGATGTTAAATTCACAAACGGTGACAAATTAACAGCAAACGACGTAGCTTTCACATTCAACGAAGCAAAGGTAAGTGATGGAGAACTTGACCTTACAAACCTTGAAGAAGCAAAAGCTGTTGATGACACCACAGTAGAATTCAAACTCGCAAAACCACAATCAACATTCATTTATGATTTAAGATATGTTGGTATTGTTCCGGAAAAAGATTATAACAACGAAACCTATGGTGCAAACCCTGTAGGTTCAGGACCATATAAACTAAAACAATGGGACAAAGGACAACAGGCAATATTTGAATATAATGATGAGTATTATGGTAAAGAACCATACTTTAAACAGATAACCATGGTCTTCCCTGAAGAAGACAACGTCTTACAGCTAGTAAAATCTGGTGAAATAGACGTTGCTGAAGTACCTATCTCTGCATATGGTGAAGAAGTGGAAGGATACAATTTAGTAGAATTCGAAAGTCCTAGAGCACAAGGATTCTCCTTACCATACTTACCAGACACTGGATTAACAACTGCAGATGCTGGAAGTCCTATTGGAAACAACGTAACCAGCGATCCAGCAATAAGAAAAGCTTTAAATATTGGTATAAACCGTCAAGAAATCGTTGAATCAGTATATAAAGGATTCGGTAAACCAGAATACACTGGAGTGGATTCATTACCATTTGCTAACGAACAAGCAAAAGTAACTGATAACCAACCGGATGAAGCTAAAAAAATACTGGAAGAAGCTGGATGGGTAGATACCGATGGTGATGGAATAAGAGAAAAAGATGGAGTAAGAGCTTCATTTGAAGTATACTATCCACCAAACAAACAAGACAGACAATCCTTAGCAACAATTATCTCAGAACAAGCAAAAGACTTAGGTATTGAAGTAGTATTACAATCTGCAGACTGGGATACAATTTACACAAAAATGTATTCACAGGCAGTAGTAATGCAACAATCATCTGACAACCCATACAGTGCAGTATATCAACAATACCACAGTAAAACTCCTGAAGAATTACTTGATTCAGATTACAGAAACCCTAATGCTTATAACAGTTCAGAAGTAGATGCAATCCTTGATCAAGGTATGAATGCAGGAACGCTAGAAGATGCATATCAATACTGGAGTAAAGCAGCATACACGGGAAGCGGAGCAGGATTCGGTCCTAATGCTGATGCACCATGGTTATGGGCAGCAGATAACCACTTCGGATACTTCGTCAAAGATGATATTGACATGGGAACCTTGTCTAAATTAGGTCAAGATTACTACTGTAATATCCTTGACTGGACCCGAACAACTAATTCCACAAGTTAGATAAATTAAAAGTTTTTTACACTTTTAATTTTTATTTTTTTTTATAGGAGGGTTTTATTTTTGAATAATAGAACAAAAAAATTTATTAGAAATAAAGCAATTCATTTTATCGTTTTAATGTTAGCAGTAGCTATTTTTAGTTTCATATTACTTGAATTATCTCCTATTGATCCTGTAAACGCTTACCTTAAACAAGCGGTAGTTAGTCCCGAACAAAGAATGATTCTAGAACAATATTGGGGTGTGAATCAACCATTAACTACTAAAGTATGGGGTTGGTTAGTAAACTTATTACAAGGTAACTTAGGTACTTCTTTAATATATCGTGTACCTGTAGTTGATGTTATTATAGAAAGATTCATGGCATCTTTTGTGTTGATGGCAATATCATGGGTAATAAGTGGACTTATAGGATTTGGACTGGGAGTTGTTGCCGGTAAAAACAAAGGTGGCTGGATTGATAAGGCCGTCAAGGTTTATTGTTATGTTTTACAATCAGCTCCATCTTTCTGGATAGGATTGGTGATACTAATTATATTCTCGGTAGAGCTGGGATGGTTCCCGATAGGTATGAGTGTAGCTATTGGGACGTTAAATACTGATGCAACGATATGGCAATGGCTTGCGAGACTGGTATTACCAACGTTAACATTAAGTTTAGTTGGAGTTGCACCTATTGCAATGTATACACGTAATGAACTGGTAAATGTTTTATCCACAGATTATATTCTATTTGCACGTGCAAGAGGAGAATCCGGATGGCCATTAATTGAAAGACAGGCATTAAGAAATATTTTATTACCTGCTTTAACGCTTCAGTTCCAAAACTTCGCAGAATTATTTGGTGGAGCAGTTTTAGTAGAACAGGTATTTTCTTATCCTGGAATAGGACAAACAGCTGTAGCAGCAGGACTAAAAAGTGACGTTACATTACTGCTGGGAATAGTTCTAGTAAGTGCAGTATTCGTATTTGTTGGAAATACGTTGGCAGATGTAATGTACTACTTTGTTGATCCAAGAATTAGGGAGAATGAGAGCTTTGACAAAAACTGAAGAAAAACATAAGAAATTCTTAAATCTGAATTTAAGAACTAAAACTCTTTTAATCATTGGTATAGCATTTTTAATACTATTCTCAGTATTTGTGAGTAATTATTTAATCGACCATACAGCTGTATTGACAAGTAACTTCTACAACATCAATCAACCTCCATCCTTTGAACATTGGTTTGGAACAGATTGGATGGGTAGAGATATGTTTATGCGTACCTTATTGGGTCTTGGAATAA
The DNA here is from genome assembly GCA_003266105.1 of Methanosphaera sp. rholeuAM6. GTDB lineage: Archaea > Methanobacteriota > Methanobacteria > Methanobacteriales > Methanobacteriaceae > Methanosphaera. Next base: position 29,419 of record MVAA01000073.1, on the reverse strand, counting down.
GTATTGGAGTAGGAGCATTTGCTTCAATAATAAGTACAATAATAGCAATATTGTTAGGTGTATTTTCAAGTGTTAACACAATAGTGGATGAAGCAGTAACAGCAGTAATCGATTTATTCGGTTCAATACCACATATACTATTGATTATATTGGTTTCTCTAGCTTTCGGTGGGGGATATTATGGTGTAGTTATGGCTGTTGGTTTAACTCACTGGACACCACTGGCAAGGGTTTTAAGAGCAGAAATCAAGAAGATTAATACCAGTGAATACATTAAATTGTCAACTGAATTTGGAAAGTCTAAAATGTGGATAGCCAAGAAACATATATTCCCATTAATTATTTCTCAAATCATTGTAGGAGTAATTTTAATGTTCCCTCACGCTATCATGCACGAAGCAAGTATTTCGTTCTTAGGTTTTGGTTTACCGGCTCATGAACCGGCAATCGGTATAATATTATCGGAATCAATGAAATACTTAAGCATGGGATACTGGTGGTTAGCATTCTATCCGGGATTAGCATTATTATTCCTAGTATTGCTATTTGATTTAATAGGAGAAAATGTGCATAAATTATTAGATCCACAAAGTGCACAAGAGTAGGTGTTAAGAATGAGTAAACTATTGGAAGTAGAAAAGTTATCAATTTCTTTCTCACAATATTTCAAAGGTCTTGAACAGAGAGAACTAACGGTATTATCAGATTTGACAATGGATGTTGATGATCATGAAATATTAGCGGTTCTCGGTTCTAGCGGTTCAGGAAAAAGCCTACTTGCACACGCAATTCTTGGCATATTGCCAACAAATGCTAAGGTCTCAGGTAGCATACGATATAAGGGAAAAGAAATGGATGATGAGTTAAAAGAACAACTTCGTGGTAATGTAATAAGTTTTATTCCACAGTCCGTCAACAATTTAAATCCTCTGATGAAAGTTAAAGATCAGGCCATAGGTTACACCAATAACGAGGAAGAAAAACAGAAATTGATGAAAAAACAAAGAGAAATTTTTAATCAATATAAATTAGCTGAAAATGTTGATGATATGTATCCATTCCAATTGTCCGGTGGAATGGCACGTAAAGTTCTAATATCCACAGCCTTATTGAATGATCCGGAGATAATTATTGCTGATGAACCTACTCCTGGTCTTGATGAACAGGCAGTTGAAGAAACAATCAATAACCTTATTGAACTTAAGGAAAAGGGTATTGGAATGATATTGATTACCCATGATATCCATACGGCTATAGAAACTAGTGATAGAATAGCAATATTGTACCTTGGTTATGTAATAGAAGTAACCGATACTAAAAATTTCTCAGGAGAAGGTGAGAAACTGTTACATCCTTATACAAGATCTCTTTATAGGGCTCTTCCTGAAACAGAATTTGAACTTACGGAAGGTCATCAGCCTTCTTATCTGCATATTCCTAAAGGATGTCCATATCATGAAAACTGTCCGTATCAGGTTAGAGAATGTCATTATGAATTACCTGAACTTCGTGAGGTTAATGGAACTGTAATTAGATGTTTTAATCCTTTGGTGGATGGTGAATAATATGGATGTTATGAAAGCTGAAAAAGTTAGTTTTGGTTATGGTTCTCATAAAATTCTTCAAAATTTGAATTTTGAAATGAATAATAATCAGGTAATCGGATTGTTTGGAGATAGTGGTTCTGGTAAAAGTACGCTTTGTAAGATATTAACTGGATTTATCACTGATTATGAGGGTGAAGTAACTGTTAATGGTCAAAAGCATAATGGTGGTTATAATCCTATCCAGTTAATCTATCAGCATCCTGAAAAAGTCATGAATCCTCGTTGGAAAATGAAGGATGTACTGGAAGAATCATGGATGCCTGATGAAAAGATTCTAAATGAATTCGGTATTAAAAAAGAATGGTTTAAACGATATCCTTCTGAACTGTCTGGTGGGGAATTGCAACGTTTTAGCATATTAAGGGCTTTAAATCCTAAGACAAAATTTATTATTGCTGATGAGATTAGTACAATGCTTGATGCAGTTACACAGGTACAGATATGGGAAAGTTTGTTAACTGTTGCTCGTGAGAATAATGTTGGTGTACTATTAGTTAGTCATGATAAAAGATTAATCAACAGGATTTCTGATGAAATGGTTTATTTATCAGATATAACGGATTAAAGGTTTTAAACCCTTTATAACCTTTTTTTACTATTTTTATATATAATGCTCTAAAAAAGTGATTGTTTGGAGGTTAAGTTATTTTTTGATTATAATATTTTTTCCAGATGAATGGTTCCGTATTCGTCGTTGACTTCTTCAACAATCTTGTATTCTCTGTTTAACCAGAAAGGCAGTGCTCCATAACTGTCTTTTTGTGTGTGAAGGTATATTTCTTTGTACTTGTCTTCGCAGAAGTTTTCTATTTTTTCCAGCATTTTTGTAGCTATTCCATTGTGTCTGTACTCTGGGTCTACCAACAGTCTCCATATGCTTGCAGTATTTTCACAGTTGTATTTTCTGTCTTTTATTTTATAGTTTTTGTCATATCCACGTATTCCACATGTTCCTACTATTTGGTCATTGTCGGAATCTATTGCAAAGAGGAAAGTATTCTTTTTCGGACGAATGTAGTATTCATTAAGGTTTTTTACATCTTTATGAAATTCAGGCACGTAATCTAAACCGTAGCATGTTTTAATCATCTTGAATAGAAAATCTTCTATTTCATATTGTTGTAAATTCTTTTCTGTTAATTCGTATATTTCAATTTTCAAGAAAATCACCGATTGGCTTTTAATTGTAATAAGTTTTAATTTATTTCTAGAAATAAGAAATAGTATTAAAAAATTGAGTTATGGGGTGGAAATATATTTAATTATGAAATTATGGTATAATCTCTAAAAGGAATTAAGTATTAGTGTTCCAATTTGTTTTTTATTCTCATTTACGGAGCTAATATTCATTAAATCTCTGTTAATTACTTTTTCCATATGGATGGTTCCCATTTCATCATGGGTATCGTCTATTATTTTAAAATCTTGACTTAACCAGAACGGTAGTGCACCATAACTGTCCTTTTGTGTATGGAGGTATATTTGTGAGTAATAGTTTCTTTTGCAGAAGTCTTCTATTTTTTGTATTAGTCTTGAAGCAATTCTGTGATGTCTGTATTCTTTTTCAACAAATACTCTGTATATGCTTGCAGTATCATCTATTGAATATTTTCTGTCTTTAATTATTTCTTCTCGGTCATATCCTCTTATTCCTGAGGTTGCTATGATTTTATCAGTATCTTTATCAATTGCTATGTAAAAATTGTTTTTTTGAGGTTTTAAGTAGTATTTCTGTAAATTCTTTATATCATAATGATATTCAGGTACGTAATCTAAACCATAGCTTTCCTTAACCATTCTGAAAAGGAAGTTCTCTACGTGGTATTGGTTGATTAAGTCTTTTTTGAGTTCCATAATTTCAATGTTCATTTTCTCACCAGTATTACAAATTAGACAAATAATTGAAAAAAAGTATTACTAGTATAACAATACTTATTAAGAAAATCTATATGATTTGTAATATAAATAATTAATATTAGTATTACAAAATTCTTTTAAAACATAAAAAAAGTAATACATTCAATGTAAAAATAAAATGTAAATAGAATATTTCACATAAATATATAATAATAAAAGAATTTTTTCATTAAAATAGGACGTGTAAAAATATGAAATTTTTAGTAGTAGGTAGCGGTGCACGTGAACACGCAATAGCAAAAGCATTAGATAAAACAGCAGATGTATACACATATATGGGTAGAAAAAACCCAGGTTTAGCAGAAATATCTAAAAAATATCATGTAGGAGACGAATCCGACTTTTCATGCATAATAAAATTCGCTAAAGACAACGATATAAAAATGGCATTTATTGGTCCGGAAGCACCTCTTGAAAAAGGAATTGTTGATGAATTATGCAAGGAAGGAATATGTTCTGTTGGTCCAAAAAAACAAGCCGCTCAAATAGAAACAAACAAAGCATTCATGAGAAAATTATTTGAAGACTACAATATAGACGGTTCCATAAAATATGGTACATTTTATGATCTTGATGAAGCATTTGAATTTATTGACTCATTTGACGCACCGGTAGTAGTAAAACCTATAGGATTAACAGGTGGAAAAGGAGTTAAAATAGTTGGTGACCAGCTAAAGGATAATGAAGAAGCAAAAGAATATGTAAAGGAAATCTTCGACCAGAAAATGGGTGGATTTGAAGGAGTAGTAATAGAAGAACTGTTAGTGGGAGAAGAATACACAATACAGGCATTCGTTGATGGAGAACATTTAATAGCCATGCCGGCGGCACAAGATCATCCACACGCATTTGAAGGAAACAAAGGACCAATAACAGGTGGAATGGGATCATACTCTGATACAAACCACTTACTTCCATTTTTATCACAGGAAGAATATGATGAATCAGTAGAAATAATGAAAGACACAATAAAAGCCATAGCAAAAGAAGCAGAACCATACAAGGGAATATTATACGGCCAATTCATGATTACAAAAGACGGACCAAAAGTAATAGAATACAATGCAAGATTCGGAGACCCGGAATCAATGAACGTACTGGCATTGATAGATGATGACTTTGCAAAAATATCAAAACAGATAGTATGCGGAAAACTTGAAGACACAAAATTCAAAAACAAGGCATCCGTATGTAAATACGTGGTACCAGACAAATATCCTAATACAAAAGCAGCAGACACCATACTGGAAGTGGACGAAGAAAAAATAAAGGATTTGGATGTTGACGTATACTATGCAGCAGTATACCAGGACGATAATGACGATATAAGATTAACGTCATCAAGAGCACTTGGAGTACTGGCAGTAAGGGACACAATAGAAGAAGCAGAAAAAGCATGTGAAGAAGCAATACAATACATACAGGGAGAAACATACCACAGAAGTGATGTTGCTACAGAAAAACTACTTGATGAAAAAATTAAACACATGGAAGAAGTTAGATCCTAAATCTAACAACAACCCCTTTTTTTTAATAATAGATATCGTATTAACCTTTTTGGTATTGCTTATTTTACTAATTGCTTTTCAGTAGTTATTTTTTGCATCTTATCACATAATTCCTGCAACTTGTCAACAGTGATAATTATCCCTTTATATACTAAAAAACTAAGTAATATTATCCGAAGATGAAGTAAAATTCATTAAGAAAAAAATGATTGAAGGAGATAATTATTATGGAAGAGAAATTATATGATATTGCAGAAAGAAAAGTTGATGAAAAAATTAAATTCTACAGACACCTGTTAAGTTACGTTGTAGTTATTTCAATACTCTTTGTAGTAAACTATACTATGATACCAAACGAATGGTGCGTTCAATGGGTAGCTTTATTTTGGGGAATAGGAATACTGTTCCATTTTTTAAAGGTTTTCGTAATATTTGAAAAATTTGATTATATGTACAGGGATAAAATGATTGAAAACGAAATGGAAAAAATGAGATAGGAATACATTTTTTAATCTGAAGGAGAGACTTATGAAAGTTCAATTATTTGTTTCAAAGGATTGTGAAGAGGCATACGCTCAGATATACACTGATGTTTTAACGGATAACATTCAAAAAGCAATGTTTCTTCTTGAAAACGATAAAATAGAAGATGAAGATGAAAATAATTCTATTTTGGCTGTAAAAAAAGGACAGGATATTGTTCTATTGGATTTTGAAGACATATTTATGATAAGAGTAGAAGAAAAGCAAACAAAAGTATACAACGAGAAAAATGAGTTCATAATCAGAAAGCCGTTGTACAAAATAGAAGACACTTTAGATTCAGATTTTGTTCGCATTTCAAAATCTACAATAGTGAATTTAAGAAAAATCCAAAGAGTAGCTCCCTCATTGAAGGGAATGATGTTTATCGAATTAAAAAACGGTTTAAAAGATAATATTTCAAGAAAATATTTGTCTGACTTTAAACAGGCACTAGATTTATAATCAAATTACGATAATAGGATAGTGATTTTAATGAAAACAGATCAAATTATTAAAAAAATGTCTATGGGCGCATTTGTTGGCACATTTATAGTCTTATTATTAATGACTTTAGGTTCATTAATGTACGGTCCGGAAAATGTGATATTTACAGGTGTTGAAGTTGTCAATGCATTCATAGGTTCAATAATTGTGGGTTGGGCATTTTCATTTGCAGGATTAATCTATGAATATGAAAACATTGCATTTCCACTTCAGGTAATCATTCAAATGGGTATAGGATTGGCTGTATTGTTTGCAGTAGCAGTTTACTTGCAATGGATGCCATTATCATTGGGTATCGGACCTATAATCACATGGATTGTAATAGCAATTATCTTTGCTTTAATCTTCTGGTTCGGATTTTTCCTATATTACAAGTTACTTGCCCGAGATTTAAATAAAAAAATAGAAAAATGCAACGGTTTTTCTAATTAACATCTTATTTTTAATTATTATTGGGAAATTCTCAATATTTTTTCCTTTTAATTTAATATTTTATGATTTTCTTTTCTTATAATTTGATATTTAAACTAATACTTTTTTAATTATAAAGAATATAATATTATATTATTTATTATTTGAAATTTCATTAAATGTTTAGGGAAGGATAACATGGAATATTTATTATCAATGGCTGATGCAAAAGAAGAAATCCAGGAAATATTGGATATTGCATTAAAGCTTAAATCAGGGGAAATAAAAGAAAAACCATTAAAAGATAAGTTTCTTGGAATGATTTTTGAAAAATCGTCGACACGTACAAGAGTATCTTTTGAAGTGGGCATGCATCAACTTGGAGGTACCCCATTATACTTATCCAGTAATGATTTACAGATAGGTAGGGGAGAACCAATATCAGACACGGCAAGAGTTCTTTCAAGATTTCTTGACTGTATCATGATAAGGGCAAAAAGTCATGAAACAGTTGCAGAACTAATTAAACATGCAGATATCCCAATAATTAATGGTTTAACAGATAAAGAACATCCATGTCAAACATTCGCAGACTTACTCACAATTAAAGAATATTTTGGAGATTTCAACAGGAAATTTGTCTTTATCGGTGATGGAAACAATGTATGCAACTCCTTACTCTTGGGAGCAGCATATACTGGTATGAATATGACAGTGGCATGTCCTATGGGATATGAACCGGATGAAGAAATATTTGCTTTAGCACAGGAGGAAGCAAAACAGACAGGTTCTGATATCAACATTGAACACGATGTTCATAAGGCTGTTGAAAATGCCGATATTCTTTATACCGATGTTTGGGTAAGTATGGGTGATGAAGAAGAAGCAGAAGAAAGACAAAGAGTTTTCAATGAATATCAGATCAATTCTCAACTGTTATCTGAAGCTAATGACGATGCCATAGTCATGCATTGTTTACCAGCAATAAGAGGACAGGAAATAACCGGTGATGTCATGACATCTTCCCAGTCAGCCATATGGGATCAGGCCGAAAATAGGTTGCACGCACAGAAAGCGATATTGTACATGATGTTAAAAGAATAAGAATAATTCAATTTTCCCAAGCCTTCCCAAATTCCATCCTTATCTTGAGTGAGAAAATTATGTTATCAAAAAGAATAATTCCATGTCTAGACTGTGATTTACAAGTACCTGAAGGACGTGTTGTTAAAGGAGTAGAATTTAAACAGATACGTTATGCAGGAAATCCGGTAGAGCTGGCAACAAAGTATTATGAACAAAAAGCAGATGAAATAGTATTTCTGGATATTACCGCTTCACATGAACGTCGTTCAACAATGGCGGATGTTATAAAGAAAACCGTTGAAAACGTATTCTGCCCGATATGTGTTGGTGGAGGAATACGTGAAGTGGAAGATTACGTTAACATGCTGAAGGCGGGAGCAGACAAATGTTCCACCAATACTGCAGCCATTCACGATCCGTCACTAATCAACAGGGCATCAGAACATGTGGGTAGCCAGGCATGTGTTATAGGCATAGATGCAAAAAGGAGATATGTTGAAAATCCCGATGAATCAGACGAACACATTTATGTAGAAACGGACAAGGGGTACTGTTGGTTTGACTGCAGCATCTATGGAGGACGTGAATTCACGGGAATTGATGCAATCAAATGGGCAATAGAATGTGAAGAAAGAGGAGCAGGAGAAATACTTTTAACCAGTATGGATAGGGATGGAACAAAAATAGGATATGACTTGGATTTGACAAAAGCTATAAGCCGTAACGTATCCATACCGGTTATAGCTTCAGGTGGTGTTGGAAACCCGGAACACATACTTGAAGCATTCACTAAGGGAGAAGCAGATGCGGCATTAGCTGCCAGTATTTTCCACTTTGATGAGTATCCAATTCCACAAGTAAAAGAGTATCTGAAGGAAAACAATATTCCTACAAGAATATAAAATAACGGAGCTTACAAGACAATGACCCTAATAATAAACATAGTAACGCCAGAAGGAATAGTAATGGCATCGGACAGCAGACAATCCGAAAGAAACATCAAACAATTCACCAGAATATCCACAAACACAGCTAATAAACTTTTTACACTAAATGACAATGTAATAGTTGGAACAGCAGGTTTGGCTTTCTTTGCAGATGATACAGGTATAAGAAAAAATGTATCAGAGTATATTGAAGAATTTAAAAAGGAAAACAATCTTAATAACTTAACTGTGGAGGAAATCTCTGAAAGATTGCATGAATATATAAACAAACAGTATCCATGGGAGAAACAATTGGATATATCCGCCCAACAACTCGAGTTTGATGCACAACGAAACGGTGAAAAAATATTATCACTGGACAGGAAAAATGATTCCATAACTTTTAAAATCAAACAGCCCTCCGGTCGAATTAAGGAAGGACATCTTAATATTGAACCGGTTAACCTTATTGTAAGTGGATATAACTCTGATGGAACTTGTGAGACATATGAAATAAATTCTCCGGGAGACATGATATTAAAAAGAAAAAATGCCGAATATGGTTGTACGTGGGTTGGACAGGGGGACGTTGTTTCACGTTTAATATTGGGTTATGACTCAAAGTTATTTAAGGTACCTATGATAAATTCAATGAACAAAAAATCTCTTGAAAACTTAAGAACTCAAATAAGAGGACTGGAATATTATATACAGTGGAGTTTAATCACATTACAGGATGCTGTGGATTTAGCGGTTTTTCTGATTAAATCAACGTCATTAATTCAAAAATATGCGGATGGAATAAGTATGGATGTTGGAGACATTCAGGGTGTTGGTGGACCGATAGATGTTGTCCTTATCACCAAAGATGGTATTAACTGGATAAACAGGAAAGAAATAACATACTCTGAATTAGTATAATCCCCCCTATAAAACTATTTTTTAGATGATTTTCATGATATCTGGACATTTTACTATAGAAAACAATGAGTACTTCGGTGATTTTGATTTAAGTTTAACTATGAATTCTGGACAAACAAGTCAACCTCCATGGATTTATGACAACAGCAAGTACTATGAAGTCTTAAAGCTGGATGATGTTAACGTATTGGTTGAAGTGTCACAGGAAGGATTAAATGAGGATGTTTCAGTAAACTACTATTCTGATGAAGATGTCGATTGTGACATAATTAGAGATAAATTGTTCCATATCTTTGATTTGAATTATGATATAACGGAAGTTTATGACTATCTTGACAATAACCATGAATTGAAAGATGTTTACAAATTCAACAAGGGTTTAAGATTATTTAAAGCACAATTTCCATATGAATGCATTATTTCATCAATCTGCTCGGCTAACAATTCCATTAAAAGGTGGACAAAGTCAATAAGTGATATTAGAATAGCGTATGGTGAAGAAGTAAAAGTCAATGGTAAAAAGTATCATTTGTTCCCGAAAGAGGAAGTGTTTGTTGACTTACCAGATACCTGTGAGGGTCTTAAAGCTTTTGGAGTGGGATACAGAAGTACCTATATGATAAACAGCACCGAAGTAATCCTATCGGAAAACGATTATCATAAAACAATTGATAAGCTTTCCTATTATCAGGCATTCAATAAAATATCGCAATTGGAAGGGGTAGGACCCAAAGTAGCTGACTGCATACTGTTGTATGGTTACAATAAACATGAAGCATACCCTGTGGATGTATGGATAAATCGTATAACAACATATCTCTACTTTAAGGGAGAAAAAGCATCAAATAAAAAGATCATGAGCTTTGCACAGGAACACTTTGGTGAATATGCAGGTTATATACAGTTATACCTATTTAATTACGCACGATTAAGTGGTTTAACAGAAAAATTAAAACCCAGGAAGTAAAAAAATCGTTAAAATAATTAGAAATGTATTTGGGAGGGGAGGAATGAATATTTTAAAATTCTAAATATTTATATGTTTTTCATTATTATTATATTTTATTTATTCATTGATGATTTCTATTGTTTCCATAACATCGCCTTGTCTAATATCATAGACAACATCCATACCATCAATAACTTTACCGAATACGGTGTGAACACCATCAAGATGTGGTTGTGGGGAATGTGTTATGAAAAATTGACTTCCACCAGTATCTTTACCGGCATGAGCCATTGATAATGCACCTGTACCGTGTTTATGTGGGTNNCACATTTGATTGTGTAACCAGGTCCACCGGTACCATTACCTTTAGGACATCCACCTTGTATTACAAAATCAGGAATAACTCTGTGGAATGTTAGACCATCATAAAATCCTTCATTTGCTAGTTTTTCAAAGTTTTCTACTGTTCCTGGTGCTTCATTAGGGAATAATTCTAATGTAATGTCACCTTTCTTTGTTTTTATAACGGCTTTTTTCATCTGTTTTCACCTACATATTACTTTGTTGTTTCAAATAATTATACTTAATTTGGACTTTAATCTCCAGTTCTAAATCACCAGATACATCAGTACAGGTGTAATAAATGTCTCAATGAACGCGGCAATAAACAGTAGTATAAAGACTATGCCTGCACTTATTATGGCATCCTTAATTAATGGAACGGATTCCTGGAATTTATCTCTAACAGTACATTTACTGCTTAACAAACCTTTAACCAACTTTAACTCCGCACTTGTTAACATAAAACCTCCGGCCAATGCAAATAAACTGGATGGAATCTCAAAAATACCATGAGGTAAAACGCCAAACAGGATTAAAATAGGATTTTCAGTAAAGATTGCTCCGAACATTGCTCCATTAATGAAAGTGGTGAATAACGTAGGTATTGATAAGAATAAACCACCAATGATGCATGATATATCAATTGAAAAATTATGAATGAATAGTTCTATAAATCCGCCGATATTATAATCCTCAAATAAGGCAGACTCTACCTCATCATCAACAATCAAACCAAAATCATCTTCATCTTCACTAACAATATTGCCGTCAATTTCTTTCTCATATTCTTCATCTAAATTATAATCGTCAACACTATCATAAGCTACATAGCCAACAAATGCAAATATAAGGAATATTATAATTGATAGTGTGAATATTTTCTTGTTTCTATGAAAATAACCCATTTGATAATCTTTTCTAAATACGTCCATCAAATCCAGAGACATTTTATTTTCCACCTTAATCTTCACTATATAGATTTATTCATGGTAAGTCTTAAATCTTATAGAAAACATAATTAATAGTGTAATGTTTAAAATTATGACATTTTTTATTTTTTAAAAATGAAAAAGGAGGTATATATGTTGAATAATGAAGATACAAAGAATGCAATAGACACGTATGTAATGAACACATATGGTCGATATGATTTAGTTATAGACCATGCCCACGGTAGTATAGTCTATGATAAAGATGGAAAAGAATACATTGACTGTGTAGCAGGAATAGCAGTAAACAGCATAGGTCATACACACAAAAAAATGACTGAAAACTTAACAAAACAATTGGATAAACTTATACACGTATCCAACCTTTACTACACAGAAGAACAGGCAACACTAGCAAAAAGACTAGTGAAAGCATCACCGCACGATAAGGTATTCTTTGCAAACAGTGGAGCAGGAGCAAATGAAGGAGCAATAAAACTCGCAAGAAAATACACAGGAAAAGGCGAAATAATTGCAACACTCAACTCATTCCACGGAAGAACATTAGCTACCATAACGGCAACAGGACAACCAAAATATCAGAAAGGATTTGAACCATTACCAGCAGGTTTCAAACATGTGGAATACAACAACATGGAACAAATGAAAGAAGCAATAACTGAAGATACTGCAGCAATCCTGGTAGAGCCAATTCAAGGGGAAAGTGGAGTAAGAGTACCTGATGACGATTACCTCCCAAACCTAAGAAAACTATGTGATGAAAAAGGCATACTTTTAATATTCGATGAAGTACAAACAGGATTTGGACGAACCGGTAAGATGTTTGCATCAGAACTGACAGGCACAGTACCGGACATAACAACCTGTGCAAAAGCAATAGCAGGTGGACTGCCAATGGGAGCAGTTCTTGCAAACAAGGAAATAGCAGATGCATTCCATCCGGGAAGTCATGCAACAACATTTGGTGGAACGCCATTTGTATGCTGTGCAGCCAACACTGTACTGGATATATTTGAAGAGGAAGATCTGGTAAACAAATCCCATGAAAACGGTTTATATTTCATGGAAAAAGTAGAATCACTTAAAGATAATCATGATTGCATAGTGGACGTTCGGGGACATGGTTTAATGGTAGGACTGGAATTAAACTATGAATGTGGTGATTTAGTAGCAAAAGCACAGGATAAAGGTGTTCTAATAAACGTAGCCAACGGTACAGTTGTAAGATTTGTACCACCTTTAATAATCACAAAAGAAGAGTTGGATAAAGTAGTGTCAGTATTGGATGAAATACTGCCTTAAAACAATTCTTCTTAATAATTATTTTTTTAAACTCCATTTAACAATCAGCTAATTTTACGTAAGCATTATTTAAAAATAGGAATATGGGGAGGTTATTAGCTAGTTATAGCTTCTCTGAAGAATTTTGGAACCAATTTTCTATACATCTTGTTTCTCAGTAACGTTTGAATATTCTTATCAATAATGTACGTATCACAATGGTCATTTTCCGCTCTCATTCCACGACCATAAGCCTGCATCAATGTCATAACGGTTTTATATCCATACCATTGCGGATCCATATTCTTTCTTTCATTAATCTGTTTGTCTCCAAGATAAGGATAGGGTACCTTGTATATTACCTGGAATTCACACTTTTCATATGGAAGATCCACTCCTTCACTCATTGAAGGACTTACAAGTACATAGGGATTCTTGGATTTTTCAAACTTGGCAAGTACTTCTTCCCTGTTTTTTGAGGTATGTGACAGGATACGTTGATCTTTAATATGGTCTGTAATGTATTGCTGACATTTGTAACTGTTTGTATGTATCAGTCCCTTTTCGTTCTTATGTTTATCAAGTATTTCTCGTAGTACTGGTATTGTTTTAGGTGCCGTATGCCATAATGCTCTTTTAGACATTGGACCAACAAGATTCATATGAATAGGTCTTAATTCTTTTTTAAATGGACTGTCACTTTTAATGTAGTATACATCTTCGGGAGTCAGACCTAACCATTTACAGAAAAGGTCTTTATCCAGTATTGTCGCACTCATGAACAGTATTTTATCGGCATATTGGAACAATGTTTTCTCTGCATAATTATTAACTTTCAATGGCTTGAACGATACCATTCCTTCTTCTGTTGATATAATCCAGTTTTGAGGATCATTTTTGATGTTTGCCGTTATTTCCTTTATTTTTCTCTTTGTATGTTCTATCCTATCAGCCTTATTTTTCGCATATTCCTTAGTGTTTATTTCATTGTAGGAATCAAATATTGCTTCAAGGAATGCAACCCAATCCTTTATATCTGTATATCCCATCATACCCTTTGGTATTGTCTGATTAAGATCTTTTTGAAGCTGTTTGTTGTAGATGTTCAATTCCAGCTTATGCATTATTTTATCTTCAATGTTATGAGCTTCATCCAGAATCATCAGGTTACGTTTCTGGAAATGTTGGACATAGTTCAGTTCAAGATACGCGTAGTCATAATTCAGTAAAGTCACAGGTTCTTGTATGGCTATAGCCTTCTGATTCCAATAAGGACATTTTTCTGATGATTTGAATGTGAAGGGAGTGTTATAATATGATTCTCCATCATTTTCTTCCATGTTTTTCTGTGTGTTTTTTTCTATCTTTATGCCAAAAGGACAGGTGAAATCATCAAATGATCTGATGGTTTGGCATGTTCCCTGGTCGCACGTGTTTAATCCTCCACTATCAAGGCAGGTGAAGTTGTTTCTTCCCTTTACTTGTGCATATCCGAATTCATCAGCGTATTGTCTTTGCAGCTGTTTTGTCATGGTTAGTATGTATGAAGGTTGTAGGATTTGTCCCAGCGTTGCTGCAATTGCTGATTTACCAGTTCCTGTTCCTGCTTCCAATATAACATATCTTTTATCGGATTCAAGAGCGTTCAGGATTTCCGTGATAAGTTCCAACTGGTTATGTCTTGCCTGTTTAAAGGGGAAGTTTTCTATGATTTCATCATCAATATCCGGATGTTGTCTTTGCAATTCTTCTTTTTCTTCAACAGTTGGTCTTTCTATTAAAGAGGAATGTTCTTCTTCACTTTTAGAACATATACATTTGGTTTTTATCATTCCACAGTCTGGACAAAATATTGAATTCATGTTATAATGTTTTGTTTTTCATAGTTTTTCAACTTTTTCTATTATAGTTAATTTCTTATATGGTTCTTTTTAGGAGTTTTTCAAAAATGTTTATATTTAATCCTTTATAGAATAAGTAGTAGACATTATAGATTGGGAAAATTTAATTTTACTTTAATCTTTTTAAGTATTTTTCATTTTTTTAACAACTGATTAAGAGGAATAGCATGGCAATAGGTAAATTATATGGAATCGGAGTAGGTCCTGGTGATCCGGAATTAGTCACCATTAAAGCTGCCCGTATTATTAAAGATACAGATATAATATTTGCACCACAATCCAAGAAAGGAAGAGCTAGCGTGGCATTGAAAATTGTTCAGGGAATAATTGATGAAAGGGATGAAGCACCTGAAATATTACAACCGTTATTCCCTATGACCGAGGATTCAGAGACTCTGGACAAATCATGGGATGAAGCTGCAAATCAATTATTTGAAAAATTATCACAAGGATTGGATGCGGTATTTGTTACTTTGGGAGATCCTACAATATTCAGTACTTTCTCCTACGTATCTAAAAGGTTACAGAAAAAGGGTGTTGAAGTCGTTTTAGTACCGGGAATTGCAGCTATGACAGCATGCAGTACTACAGCAGGCATACAGTTAACAGAACAGGATGATATTCTTGTTGTTGTTCCACAAATTGATGACAGATTATCAAAAATCTTACCATACGTGGATACTGTTGTTGCAATGAAGACTTCACGTCACCTTGATTTATTGGAAGATTGTATAAATCAGGATCCTAGAGAAAAGGAAATAGTTTCTGTACAGAACTGTACAATGGAAGATGAGAATATCGTGCATGGTTTTGTAAACAATAAGAAATATTTCTCAACAAGCATCATCAAGTTCAAAAAATAAGTTTTTAGGAAGTTTTTTAATCACCTATTTTTTCTTTTATTTTATTGCAAAGATTATCCCAATTGAATTCATCGTAAACTTTTTTTTGTATATTTTCAGGATTTTCTTTAATATTATCCCAGTTATCTATTGTTGACTGGAGCGTCTGTTCTAATTCTTCTATGTCATGAGTTATTAACTGTCCATATCCCGTTTTGTGTATTATGTCGGGGGATCCGCCAACATTGGTTGAAATTATATAGTTTCCATGATATGCCGCTTCCAGTGTGGATATCCCAAAGCTTTCTTTTATTGAAGTACAGCAGTATATGCTTGATTGTGCATAGATATTTGACAGTTCTTCTTTGTCACTGATGTATCCCTTGAATATTACTTTTTCCTTTAATTGGCTATTGTTTTCAAGTATTTCATCGATGAATTCCTTCATATCCTCCTGCACATCACCGACCAAGACCAGTTTCCAGTCTTTCATCTCAATGTTATTCGCGGCTTCTATCAGCATGTCTATTGATTTGTTGAGTTTTTCAATGTATCCTACGTATAATATGTAATGTTCTTTGCGTGTTATGTCCGTATTTGTTTCCACTATACCGTTAGGTAGGTATAACAGTTTATCCTCAGTAATTAGTTTGCTTTTAAGTAATGTTTCATAGTTTCTATTGGTTTCTATACTTACCAGATTAACGAATTTAAATAATAGTTTAACATACAATCTTCTGAGAGTTGGGAGAATACCCTGTCTTTTAACAAGAAAATCAACAAATTCGTTGTTAGCATCTAATTTCAAGTATATTTTACCATTACGGTTATGTAATTTATAACTTAGGATGTAATATGGTAATTGACTGTATCTAAGATGATATAACTGTAGAATATCAATATTTCCAGCATTCTTTTTAATGTATCTTATAACATCCTTTTTTTCATTTCCGGAATTTTCCAGATAGTTTAATTTAAAGTTCTTACTTTTAAGAATATTGTCCATGTAAGCGAATTCCTCATTGGGATATGTTGTGAGGATACTGTCATAACTACCTGACAATTTGTATGGAATCATTCCAACATCCTTTGTAAGAATGTAATTGTATAATCCCGGAAATATGCAGTTAAACCTTTTCAATTTAATTATAACTCCTTATTCTTTATAACAGTATATTTCTATTTGATTTTTAATTTTATGAGTTAACTGTTTTTCATCCAGTTGTATTGGCATTTTAAGATCTTCCAACAAGTCAAAATCAGTTTCAATAATTTCTTCTATTCTGTATAAAAACCAACTGGTGGTTTCGTCCTTGGCTTTCTTGTTAAATAATGGATAGTCAAATCCTTCAGTGTTAAAGCCATGTTTTCCACTATATTCTATAGTCATTTCATCATCATTGTGTAATATGATTTCTGCAGTATTTATTCCATGATTTTCTTTAAGGTCTTCAAATCTGTAATGAAACTTTTCATATGATGTCATAGTAATCACTGATTTTTATTAGTTAATAATAATTATGTATAACTATATACATAGAAGTATTTAAGAGGTAATATTATGTTGGAAAATATTTGGTATGAGTTAGACAATTCTCAGAAAATCACAATAGCTAAATATGCTACGGTGTTTGTCGGTGGCGTTGCAGTAGGTTTTGCTATAAATAAACTGTTGGACTCTTCTTTTTTGGATGATATTAAGGAAGATTCAAGTAAGTTGGTTGATGAGTATTTAAATTATGCAAAGGAATCTGATGATAAAAAAGAATTAATGATTGATGATGTGAAAATTGAAGAATAATGGGGTTTTATTATTAAAGATAAAGTAAATATTGTCTTATTAAATTGGAATGGTGAAGAAGATACCATTGAATGTTTGGATTCATTAAAGTCTTTGGATTATCCATCTTTTGATGTTTATCTTGTTGATAATGGTTCTCAAAGGGAATCTGTCAACGCTATTTTAAATTATCTTAATAATGATTCGTTTTATTCTATCGATTTGATTCAAAATGAAAATTTGTCAAATTTCACTAAAACCAATGATTCTAATATTGTATTCATATTAAATGAAAATAACAGTGGATTTGCTGGTGGAAACAATGTTGCTTTAAATTATATTAAAGACAATGTCCCTACAGGATATGTAATGTTGTTAAATAATGATACCATTGTTACATCGGATTTGTTAACGGGTTTGGTAACTAAGTTTAATGAATCTGATGATACAGGTTTTGTAGGAGCAAATCATTATTATTATCATGATAAAAATAGAATGCAGACTGTTGGTGGTGGAAGTATCGATATGGTTCATGGGGAATGCATGGCTATAACAACCAACGGTATCACAGACGAGTTTGATTTTTTAACAGGTTCCTGTATTTTAATGTCTTGTGAGGTTCTTCGAATGGTGGGAGTGTTAAGTGAAGATTATTTCATGTACTGGGAAGATGTTGACTGGTCCACCTGTGCACGCAATCTTGGTTATAAATTAAGAATTTCAGATGTTGGATGTATATATCATAAAGAAGGAGCTTCAATAAAATCATTATCACGCATATACTATCATACACGTAACAGAATTCTATACATGAAGAAGTACACTACAGGTTTAACGTATTATAAATTCATTATTTATATAGCATTATATGTTCTCAAAGAATCCTTTACAAATATTAATCAAAACAAAGAATATTCAAAAACTCTACTAAAAGGATTAAAGGACGGATTACTAAAGGTAAAAACCTATAATAAAAAAACATCAAAAAGAGGGTAGAAAAGTGAGTAAAAAACAATTAAAAATAGCAGTATTTCATAATTTACCATCAGGTGGAGCAAAACGTTCACTATACACATACATACAGTATCTGACACAACAGGGACACATAGTGGATGTATTCATACCAGAAACAGCAAACGAAGAATATTTACCACTTGAAAACGTAGCAACAAGTGTGGTAAAATACGATGTAAAACCAAGCTTCATAAGAGAAAAGATATACTCAGTATTCAGCTATGTTCCGGCAATAATAAAACAGGTATCTGTAGATAATGTAATCAAAACAGAACAAAAGATTGCAGAGGATTTAAACAACTCAGGATACGATATAGTATACTGTGAACAGGATCAGTACACAATGACCCCGGCAATATTCAAATATCTTAAGAAACCGTCAATATATTACTGTGCCCAGCCAATAAGAAAAGAAAAAATACTAAAGAAAGTTAACGAACAAAAAACCAAAGCAGGAATATTCAATCATCCATTAATAAAGCCATTTGCAAAATACTACGTAAACCGGGTAGAAACAAATGACTATGAAAGAGACATAGAGTTTGCAGAGTACTCAACAAACTTACTGACAAACTCATACTTCACACGGGAAAACATACTAAGACAATATGGTAAAAACGCCTTTGTATCATACATTGGGGTCGACAACAACATGTTCACACCCTTAAATTTAAAAAGAGACAATTACGTACTGTCCGTGGGTACATGCATACCTCCAAAAGGATATGACTTCCTGATAAGATCAATATCCCACATACCTAAGGAAATCCGACCGGAACTGGTAATAGTAGGAAACAGCAGTGATGAACTATGGATAGAATATTTAAAAACACTGGCCGAAGAAAAGGAAGTGGATTTGGATATATTAACACAAATATCTGATGAAGAACTAATAAACCTATATAACAAGGCTAAACTTGTAGTTTATGCACCATATCTTGAACCATTTGGATATGTGCCGTTAGAAGCAATGGCTTGTGGAACACCAGTGGTTGGAGTAAAAGAGGGAGGCTTAAGAGAATCAATACTGCATAATAAAACAGGATTACTCACTCAAAGAAACGAGGAAGACTTTGCAAATGCAATAATGAAACTCATGGAAGACGAAGAGCTATGGGATAGATTATCATCAACCGGAGTAAAATATATAGAATCAATATGGACGTTGGAAAAAGCAGGTGAACGTTTATTGCAACACATTTACAGGATACTGGAAGAAAATGAGTGATAACATGACAAAACCGTTAGTATCAATAGTACTGTTAAACTGGAATGGCTATGAAGATACATTAGAAGCACTAGAATCATTATACAACATAAATTATCCAAACTATAATGTGATAGTGGCAGACAACAATTCAACAAATGATTCTATTGAGAAGATAAAGGCATATGCACAGGGAAATATAAGGGTAGAAACAGAATACACCAAATACCTAAACAACAAACCAATAAAATTGAACATAGTCAAAGAAGGGGAATATCCAGAGAATATTGACAATACTTCCACACCAGAACAAAAAAAACTATTACTCATAAAAAACAGGGAAAACTACGGTTTTGCAAAGGGAAACAATATAGCAATAGACTACACAATAAAGCAAGATAAACCAGATTACATATTACTGTTAAACAATGATACAATAGTGGATCCGGAATTTCTAAATAAGATGATAGATGTAGCATTGACTGATGAAAAAATAGGATTAATCGGACCAAAATTCTATTATTATGATTATGAAGGTAGTCATGACACAATATGGTGTATAGGAAGTGTAGTTGACTTGAATCATTTTCCCGGACATCACAGCATAATGGAAGAACCAGACTACGATTTAACACAGGATATTATAGAATGTGACTGGGTATCAGGAGCAGGAGCATTAATAAAAACAGAGGCAATGCCTGAATCATACTTATCCACAGAATTTTTCTTTGGATGTGAAGATATTGATTTGGCAATATCCATTAAACAAAAGGGTTTCAAAGTGGTAACTGTAACTGATTCAATCATATGGCATAAGGTGGGAATGTCAAGACACAAGAATTCCACTTTCAAAACGGAATATAATCATGTAAAAACAAACCTTCAATTTATTAAAAAACACAAATCAAATTATTACCTTTATTTGCCAAGATATTTATACCAAATAACAAAACTCTATGTTAAAGCCATAATTAACAAATTATAATAAATCTTCTTCCTTTTTTTAAACATTTCAAATTAACAACTTTTAAATAGTATAAAGTTTATAAGTAATCAATACTCCATTGAAAATATCAATGTAAAACGGGAGTTGTTAACATTAAGAAAAAATATTTGTTAGTGTTAATATCTGTAATATTCATAACAATGTCATTAGTATCTGCAGCAAACGATACAGATACTGCTGATGTAGATTCATCCGATACTACAATAGCTAAAGACATTGCACAAAATACAGAATTAATTACTAAAAAGGCTAACGACAATGTTACAAAAACTAGTACAAGCCAAACAAAAACTGCTTCTAAAATCTCAGTAAGCTCTTTGACAGCAGAAAAGGGTGCTTCAGTTAAGTTAAATGCTAAAGTAACTAATTCAAAAACTGGAAGTGCCGTTACTGGGGGTAAAGTGGTTTTTAAAATAAACAGTAATACTGTGGGTTATTCTACAGTAACAAACGGAGAAGCTAGTTATACTTATGATACTAGTTCGTTATCTCCGAAAAAATACGTTATCACTGCAAAATATGGTGAAACATCACAATTATTAAGCAGTTCCAAAAATTCTACTTTAACCGTGACTAAAGCTACAAGTAAGATTGTGGTTAAAAATGCAACAGTAAAATCCAAAGGATACGTTACATTAACCGCTTTGGTTACTAATAAAAACAATGGCGTTAAAGCCAATAGTGGTAAGGTCGTCTTTAAAGTAAACGGAAACACTGTAGGATATGCTAACGTTTCTGAAGGAAAGGCAGTTTACAAATACTATGCAAATACTGTATATAAAAATTATACTCTTTCAGCAACATATGGTGGAAACACGTACTATAAATCATCAGTTTCTTCCAACAGTGTCTTGAAAGTAACTCCTAGGGTTGCAAAAATAACTGTAAGTAAAGTATCTGGCTATTCAACGTCAGTTATACTTAAAGCAACACTTATTGACAGCGTTACTTCGAATAATATAAATTCTGGTTCGGTAATATTTAAGGTAAATGATAAAACCGTAGGAACTGTAGCGGTATCAAAAGGTTCTGCTTCTTTAAATTACAGTACTTATAAGTTGGCGAGGGGTACTTATAAAATAACAGTAAAATATAAGGCTACTTCATATTACACTTCAAGCAGTTCAAGTAATAATCTGACGATTAAAGCTGAAAGTTCTTTCACTTATGATCAGATAAAAGCTGCCGCAGTTAATGTAAGGACTCAATTGGAAGCAAACAACAATGTTTCAACGGTACATGTCAGCAAATCCAGAATTGGATTATCCGATTTTCTGGCATTAATGATTCAAGCAGCTGATAATGTTAAAAAGGGAAAGTCATCAACAAAAGTACCATATAAACGCTATGATGCATTAACTACACAGACAGACACTATGACCAAAGGAGTTCTGAATATAAGTCAGATTCTGGATGTTGGAAAAAGAACATTAACGTTCATGAACAATAATAACAGACCACCAAAATACTCGTCAACTGTACTGGGTAATCTGGGTTATTATAACATTGTATATTCCTATTCCAAAGTGCTTGATGTGTCAACGGCAAAATATCTTCCATCAACATGTAAAGTATATAATTGGGCATCCATACATCCAAGCAATCCCAAAAAAAGAATAATTTACATCACAAGTGACAGAATATTGAGTGAAGAAAAAGACCGTACGTTCATGAAAAGCATTAAAACTGCACTGGAGAAAAAAGGTTATACTGTTGTCATAGCAGGTTATGGTTCAAATACACATAATTACATTAGACAAGGCAGATATCCGGATAATGCTGTTGAATTGGCACTGTTTGGTGGTGCTGATGCAGGTGTAATAAAGGATATGTGTACCAGAAGTTTCATGAGACAAAAAGAAAACAGGCTAATGTTTTTAGCGTATCATCCTGCCACCAGTAAGGATATAACAGGATTGTCATTCTTAGAAAGAGCACATGATGATAACTATAGTAGCAGTAGCTTTAAAGGATTATCTAAACCGGATAATTACTTGAAAAATCATGGGTATGATTACGTCTATTCAAGTGACGTAAATACAATAGTTAAAAAGCTAATTTCATATATTAGCTAATCATACCTTCTTAATTACTTTTTTTAAACAATCATTAAACGCATTAATCATATTAGAATATTGAAACTCGTTTGTAATAATGTCCTTGGATTTTAAACCCATTTCTTTTTCTAATTTTTCATCGTTTAATATCTTTTCAACAGCTTCCTTTAAAGCCTGACTGTTTTTTTCTTCAACAATAAATCCATTTCCCTTAATCATGTCCGGAGCCGCACCAACAGCAGTAGTGGCTACGATAGGATTGTAATAATACATTGCTTCATTCAATACAAATACCCAAGGATCGCCCATACCTTTATTGATGGAGGGTACAACCACAATATTGCTTTGATTATAATACTCTTCAAGTTCTTCATTGTTTATTTTTCCAGTGAATGTGACATTTTCAAGATTATTGTCTTTAACATATTTTTTTAGTTTGTCTTCTTCACTACCGGAACCAACAATTATCAACTCAGTATTTTCAATTTTCAAATCTTTATAGGCTTCAAGTAAATAATTTATCCCCTTACGTTCTATCAGACGGCCAACATACAGTATTTTCTTAGCATGATGTTCTTTTTTTGATATATCACAGTTTCCACTGATATTGCTGACATTGGGCATGATAAATATCTTATCCGTTGGTACTTCTAACTTATTATGGAAGTATTCCTTATGCAATGTACCGGGAACCAGTATTGCATTGGAATGATTACAAAGATACTTGATTACAATATGTAATAGTTTTTCCTTAATACTGTTTTTTTTATCCCAATCCCAGTCTTCACGCCATATGATAAATGGTTCATCCTTTATTTTGGTAATACAGTATAATACCAGTGTTTCTATGAATTCCTGTGGAGTGTCCCAGCTACCCCCAATAGTCACATCATAATGATTTCTGGCCTTACTAAATAAACCTTTTGCAAAACCATGGCTATTCGGAAGAATACTGTAATTGACGTCCTCCAAACCTATGATGTTGCCTTCAACATCACTGTCATAAACATCCTGTAACACGTTAATGTGGGTGAAAATCAAATCCAAATCATGCATTTCTGACACTTTCCTGAAAAATGGTAATCTGTACCACATTGCCGTGTTATGAGTAAATAATATTTTCATTAGTTTCACCATGAATGTGTCATTCTTCTGTAGATTTGTGAATCTCCATTATCATATATTTTACTTGATTTGCTTATTGGTTCATCTATAGGGATATATAATCCGTTTCCGTAAAGGAAAGAGGTATGCGCTATATTGTTTGACCTTAAAAACATATAACTTCGCGGCTCCATGTCCGACATATTCTTCGGATTCGTTGTATGCATATCATTAAGCCAATAAAGCAGTATGTTACTGAATGCATCTGAAAACAGGGTATTGTTCTCATTATTGTCATAATAATTCTTAAACCATGCCACACTGGCATATTCTCCCTGACTGAATATTGGTGCATCAATAGTATTGTCAATTGGAAGGGTTGAACTTTGACCTACCTCATAATCTATCAGGCCAGTATTAAGTATAAAGAATATAACAAGGAATATTCCAATAACTTTCATGGTAATTCCTATACGTTTTCTTAATTCAATATTTTTAATCAATCCTATTGCTGAATTACTAATATAATACAGTCCAATGATACAAAATGGAGCTAACACTACAAATGTAACCTCATAGATTCTTTGTAAACTAAGCTGACCTCTAAATGCAGGAATATACAGTCCACATGCAAGTATTACTAGATTGAACAGGGCAAATGCATTGTATTCTCTTGTAAAATGCAAATATTTTGGTTGAATGATATTCATTACAAAGCCAACAAGAATAAAGAATACCGAGAAAAGAATAACTCTCTGAGCATTAATACTTACAATATCCATGTACCTGAAAGGCCACCAGATATAAAGGAATTCAAACAGTGTTACACCAACAATAATTGCCTGTTTACGACGTAAACTCATCTGTTTAATCTTTAACACCTGATCTCTGATAAACGGATATGTTTTAATGTCAACAACATCCTTGTCATCAGATATTTTCCTAAATACTTTATAACCAACCACGGCAATTATCAGTAACAGTCCCAGTCCCGCAAGAATAATCATTGGATTTACTGAACCGCCGGTTATCATCTTGTTGACATTCTTGGTTACAATTCTAAGAGCATCAAAGAGTGAAGCAATAGGTTTACTGTCTGCCGTTAAGGAATAGTACACCACTATAAATCCTATGAAGAACAGTGACAGGGGAAGACTGATTGTCTGATCCTTAACTTTAAAGTATTTGCCGAAATATTTGCGTTGGGCACCAAAGGTAATAAGTATGGTGTTAAGAATATTTCCAAAACGACTGGAAACTAATGATAACGTAACGATTGTTGCAAGAAGCATGAACATAAACAGGTAAGTGACACTGTAATGTGATAATATTAGCCCTACACCAAATAGAAGATACAATATCTTTCTTTTAGTTTGAGGGATTCTTCTGTCAATCATCAGCCAAACCAAGAGTACAAGGAATATTTCAGCAATTTGCTGTCTTGCCATCTGCACCATCCAACCATAGGAGAACCCGTTATATGCAATGAAGAAGAATGCAGCTAAAAATGCAATCTTTCCACCGGTATGCTTGTTAAATATCTTGTACAATCCAATACTAATTAATGAAAACAGAAACGGATAAATGAACTTGAAAATCCATGTCAGAGTCATGCCGGAGAGTTTATTGTATATTGGAGCATACATTACCACACTTAACATGGCATTATATGCATGAGGCCAGGTATAATCCCAGATACCGTTCTTGATTACATATGTGGCAAATTGGTATTCAAAGAATATGTCATAACCCCAAATATGATTGGAAATTAGCACACTGTAATAAAGGATTGAAATGGCAATGCTGAATATTGCAATATGATAGTATTCCTGTTTAAGATATCCCCAAGCCATAGCAAGAACCAATGCACATATCAGTAACAGTAACAGTATCTGAATTTCATTCCTTCCATAATACTGTAAAGTGTATGCTCCTATAATTGCAATTAAAGGCAATATGCATAAACATAGGAACTGATTTGATGTCAACAGCTTAACGCTTAACTTGGAGCTACTGTAATGATAGTATTCATTATCCCTTTTATAAGCAACAGCCAAAAGAAGCATATTGTATACCGTGAACGTTATGAGCAATGGAATGGTTTCTAATGGCCTGTTTACACCAAAACATGGGTAAACCTGATTCATGAACAATCCTATGAGTAAAACGGAAAGTATGCTTAGACCAACACTTAGCAATGTTGTAAAAGTGTTTCCCAGCTTATGCAATTTAAGAATCCTTAGAATAAGCACTCCGGGAACCAATGCCAGGTATAATAATGTTATAATATCATTAAATATTGGAATATGCATTTGATTATAGGAAAAGAATCCGACAACCCACATCAATACCTGAATTAACAGTATTGCAGTGGCAAATTCCTTGAATTTCCAATCATTTAATGTAAAAATGTTTCTAAACTCCATTTTCAATTCACTTTACAAAACTTTATTATATTCTTCGAGTATGCGTTCTACCATCACATTCATAGAATCATGGGATAAACTATTAAATGCATTTTTTTCTAATTTTTTTAATAATTCTTTATCACTTATTACTTTTACAAGTTTCTCTTTTAAACCTTCACAGTCACCTGCATCAAACAGCAAACCATTATAATTTTCACTAATCAATTCCGGTATACCACCAATACGGCTGCCAATAACAGGAGTTCCGGTACTGAAGCTTTCATACACAACTAATGGTGAATTGTCATAACAGATGGAAGGTATTACCAGGACATTTGTCATTTCATAACATTTGATAATGTCCTTGTTGTCAACAAATCCGTGAAATGTTATTCGTTCATCATCCTTAGCCAGTTCTTTAAATTCTTCTTCATCATAACCTTTACCAATAACATGTAATCTGATATCACTGTTTTGGATGGATTTAAAGGCATTTATAAGAGTATCCACACCCTTATGCTTACCAAGAGTACCGATATATGTTATATCGATTGTATCATAGTTTTTAACGGTTTTGTTTGAATGAATATTCACACCTAAAGGTATTTTCACGCATTCAGTATTGTTGAAGAAATCATTTTCCCTGAACTTATCAATCATAAATTGTGACGGTGATATAACCAGATCAACATTGTCGTTCAAAAGTTTTCTCTGCTTATTAACGTACATGTTACATATAATATTTCTATTCTCACATAAAGTATTGTTTCCTCTGATAAGATTGGCTCTAGGACAAATTAGTGAAAAGTCATGGGATTCATAAATAACAGGAATATTCAGTTCTTTACCAGCTTTAAAACAAGATAATGACAATCCCTTATAATTGTTAACATGAATAACATCAACTGATTCATTGACAAGAATATTCTTAATGGCATGTAATGTGTTCTTGTTCCATAAATCCATAATATGCCAGAACGGTTTTTTAATACCTTGAGCCTCTGTCTGCCTATAGGTAGGATAAAGTTTAGTGGTGTTAAGTTGATAAATAACAGTATTGTCCCTGTTTATAACATGTTCTTCATCATCAGGACTGGTTGTGATGATAATGACTTCATGACCCTTTTCAACCATAGCTAAAGCCATTGTTTCAACAACAATTTCAGCACCACCAAGAACATTTGGAGGATAAAGATTGCTGATTAAGCATATTTTCATAACAATTCCTCATATAATGAATGAATATCTTCTGAAATCCTTTTCCACTCATATTTTTCTTTAACTAACTTCCTACCATTCTTTCCCATCATCGATATTAAATTCTTATCCGAAAGAATTCTTATAATTGATTCTTCAAGCATTCCTGTATCTTTGGGAGGTATGATAATTCCACTATCAGTTTTTGTAACATCATCAGAAACACCAACAATGGTGGTGCTTATTACTGGAGTTTCACAGGACAATGCCTCTAAAACAACAATCCCAAAGCCTTCCTGTAATGAGGAGATTGATGGTAAAATAAACAGTTCAGATTCATGGTAGCATTTTATTACTTCTTCATCGGTTAAAAATCCTTTAAATTCAACATTATCCTCTATTCCCAGTTCGGCACTTTTGGATTTATAAAAATCCAGTAATTCTCCCTTTCCACCAACAACTAGTTTAACATCAGGAATAACCTCCTTGACATTAACAAGTGCGTCAAGCAAATAATCCAATCCCTTATACTTATGGAATCTGTCAAGTACACTTAAAAAGAATATTTGATTACTGTTTCTATGATTTGACGGTTTAAAAATACCAGTATCCACACCATTAGGTATTGTTGTTATCTTATCCCTATAATTTTGTAAATGAGGAGAGTTGATATAATCATCCTGCGTTATAATAATCTTATCCGCCTTATTCAAGAGTAATTTTAGTGTCGTGGAATTATAAATATTTGCAATGGTATTGGCAATTCCCGTTCCAATAATATCATTATGATATGTAACAACCAATGGTTTATTTTTAATTCTTGAAATAATATTACTCCAGTCACTACTCCAAGGTGTAGGTACGTGTGTATGAATAATATCAAAGTCTTCACAGTAAAGAACTTTAGGAAGAGATGGTGTGACGTTTGTATTAGCAAGTTTTCCAATATAACCTAGCCTTTGAATGCTTATATCATTGTATACTTCATATTCTATGGATTTAGGTTCGTTTGCACAGATAACTTTAACATCACAGTCATTATATTTAACCAATTCCTTAGAAATATAATACACATACTTTTCAACCCCACCAATAAAGGGATAAAAACGTACAGGAGTTTGAATAACCTTCAACTTTAAAACCTCAAAAACAACAATTGATTTATATATATGTTTTTTAAATAAGATATTCATTTCTTTTTGATTGACATGAGATGCATGATGTAACAGAATACGAACCTATTATGATATTTTAAGTTTATACTCAATTTACTTTGATATTGGTTTTTATTCATTCTATCTGAGTAAAGTTCTATAATAAATGGAAGACATTATAATATGTTGATGACAAACAGTTAAAGAACAGTACAATATACTAAGATTATTCCAAATACTGAAAAACAAGTTTGGTAAAATGGAAAAAAATAGAAGATTACGATCACCATGGCTACTCAGAATGACAAAAACCAGAAAACAATTATTACATAAAAAAGATAGAGACAAAAATAGTCTACTTAAAGAGTCTAAAACAATTATCTAATTAAAGAGAGATATCTAACAGGTAAAATGATAACAATGAAATAATACTTTTTATTAATGAATTCACTGAAAAGATAAACTATGAACATCTACTCTGAATCCAAAAGTATAAAAAAGATATGCTTAGTATAGAACCACTATCGCGTACAACAAGTATGCTCTAAGATACCGATAATACCAAAGAATAGGACTGGAAATAAGATAACACAACAAATTATCATGACAACAGAAAAATACATACTTAAATGCACAACATATGATAAAATTAATAAAAAAACTTGAAAAAAATGAAATAATTAATTCAGAAATTAACAAAAAAAAATAATGTTTGTGAAAAAAAAGAATTTTCATAATAATATGAAACCTTTGTTTTTCACTTAAATATTAAATACTAACTTTTTTTTTATACGACGTTGAATTTCGTGGTTGTTGTGTATG
>MVAA01000125.1 GCA_003266105.1 Methanosphaera sp. rholeuAM6 | reverse complement strand
TTTCTATCAATTCCATTTATATTTGTAGTATACTTTATACTATATATGTCAAACTCTTTTGTTTTCTTGAATTTTTTATGAACTCAAACAATAAATCAATTTATAATCTTTTTTCGTTCTCCTTTTATATCCCACTGGGTCAGATGAGGTCTTCCCCCGAAACCAATTGTTGATTCAAATTGCAATACAACTAACGGTTCTTCATATATTCTATGAACTGGAGTTAATATTATCCTATACAATCTGTTGTTTTTGAAGTGTCCATTGATTAAAATATCTTCTTTTTGATTATCCTTTTGATTTTTATGTTTGTATGTATTGTCAACAATCATTTCATAATCCCCTTCTAATCAATTCAATGTTTTTCATTTCATTTGACATCCAAGATGGAATATTGATGTGATTAGTTTCCAAGAAGTCATGTAATAAAACCATAGTATCACCTTTTTAAATAAGATTATATTTTTCATGTTATGTCAAACTGCTTTTGTTTTCTTGAGTTTTTTTTTTGAACGTAACAAACTGTGGAATGCAAAAACAGAAGAGGATGTTGAACAAGCATTTGACAATATAAACATTTAATTCAATGAAAAGGCATAACACCCTCTTCATCCATAGAACGAGCCAAATTTAGTTCATCATCATACGCACCATATTCCATTATTTTTTTCTTTTCTAAGTGAATAATACACACCATTGGTATTTCCATATACCCATAACCTTTTAATTCAACACATTTTTCATTATTTATTGTTTTATATTTATATGATTCATAATCAGCCAACACAGGATATTCATATTGTACTTCAGGTAATTCTATATTTAAATTTAGTTTTTCAAGAGTTTCTTTAAGAGTAACCATAATAATCACTTTCTTTTATTATAAATTTATAGAATTTAATATAGTCAAACTGCTTTTGTTTTCTTGAATTTTTTTGAACAAAAGACAAAAATTAAAAACAAAATTCCTCACCATCTTCAGTGAATAAATATGTACATCCCGGTCTTGCAATGGAATCGACAGGCATATCAAATTGAACATTCATTTTTTTTTTCATATGGTGACCAAAATATGTCTAATATATGGTTTTTAAACACATATTTGTATGTTTCTAAAATTTTTCCCTCTATTTCACTTACTCTTAATTCTAGTTCAGGTATATCATCCAATGTTATATTATAATGTTTTGATCCAAGAGAACGGGTTCCTTTTTCATCGGAAAACAGTACCATATTTTTAAATGTTTCAATAAGACTATCTGTATCAATATTTGTTTCATATTTCTTTATCACATCAACTAATGTAATTTTCATTTGTATCATCTCCTACTTTTCTAACGTTCTTGTGTTTGTCTGTTCAAGGTAAATGGGATAATCCCAGAATTCCCTCCCCTTGTTTATTTCCTTTACTCTTACTACACATTTTATTATCGCCTAAAGTAAAAGCATTTCCAAATTCCTAACCGGATAGAGTATGAAAGTTTCCAACAATTGTTCTTCGGATACACTTTCTCGGTTCTGATTCTGTGAATAGATTGCACCACTACTACTATATGCCATATCCATAAAGTTTGAGCCTTCTCCATTTAAAAACTCATCCAATATTTCCTTTTTGTCTTCTCGATTGTATTGGCTTGATGGAAGGTCTATGAATCTTTCACGTACCTTTTTTTCAAATTCTTCTCTTGATATTGAGTATTTCATTTTTAATTATTCTCCTATGTCGTGTAATGTTTTAAATCTATGATATTTTGAGTTTTTTTTTGAACTAAACCTGCCTATTATTCTTTTAAAGACCATAAAAAGAAGTGTTGAAAAAATCAACAGATGAACTTATGGCTGGTTCTTTGAATACTAATTCCGGATCCCATCCTTTTGATTTATAATCATCGTAGGCATCACAATGTTTTTTGTATGTGTTATAACCATCGTCAGTAC
>MVAA01000001.1 GCA_003266105.1 Methanosphaera sp. rholeuAM6 | reverse complement strand
ACATTTAATTATGTTTAACTTAAGTTAGTAATATTATTTAAATTTGTGGGAGGTTAGCATTATGAATAACGAAACAGAAAATAATTCTCAAGAAACAACACTAAACGAGAAACATCCCATTATTGTTCTTTCAAATCAACATATTACCGAAAAAATAGATAAAAAGGAGGATACTATCAATTATTCAATTAAAAAAGATTCACACATCCTATTCTATTTAGCAACTACTGTATTAACCATACTATTGTATTCATACTGTGCATTTGCATCCAATGTTGCATTGATTGAAATAATTGATTTGGAATTGCCATTGGCAATTTTATTTACATTGATTCTAACTGAATGTTCTATACAAGGTTATTCTAAAATTTCATATGTAATATATGTTGTACTAAGTTGTATTTTATACATGATAAATCCTACTTATGCATTCTTCTTTGTTATTGCATTAATAAGTAATCTAATTACAAAAAGCATTGAAAAAATATACTTCAATAAAAATGATTTTAGATTTTCAGATGATTTTAGCTCAAAAACAATCTTTAAAAAACACATATTACGAGTCAAATATCATTTGTTTCTTTCATTTGTACTGTTTGTAATATTCCTACTCTTAGGATATTTTTATCCAACAGTATTTCAATCATTAGTGTTACCAACAATACAAGGAATGAGTGAAGGTGTTCAAAACGGTACTGTTAAATTAGAAACTGTTCCGTTATTTATAAATAATTTCTCTGTAGCATTAAATATGATATATGGAGGTTTCCTTTTAAGTACAGCTACAACATATTCGTTAATATTTAATGCATTAGTTGTAGGTGTAACCGCATGTACAATGGATTTAGGTTATTTCCTATCATACACCCTTCCACATGGAATCTTTGAATTAACAGCAATAATCATTGCAGGAGCAGCGGGTTTTAGAGTAAGTGAATCAATTCTTACTATTTTTAGTGGAATAAAATTAAATTGTGACAATAAAGGTGAAATATTTGCTAAACACGTGGAAATAGGATATAAAATGTTATTTGATGTGCTGATTATGTTAGTGATTATAATTGTATTGCTGATTATAGCCGCATACATTGAAGCTAATTTAACAATTCCTTTAGGACAAACATTGATGAATAACGTCATATAATAAATTACACATTATTAAATATTAGAAGAGGAGTATATTATGGAATTAATAGATATTGGACTTAATTTAATGCATAAATCGTATGCCAAAGATAGAATAAACATTATGAAGGAAGCTCAGAAAGTAGGTGTTTCAAAAGCAATTATTACTGGTAGCAGTATTAATTCCAGTAAAAATGCCGTTGATTTTGCCAGTAAACATGATGATATGGTATATGCTACCTGTGGAGTTCATCCTCATGATGCAAAAACTTGTGATGAGAATACCATTGAAACCTTAAGGAATTTAGCAAAAAACGATTGTGTGGTTGCAATAGGTGAATGTGGATTGGATTATAATAGGAATTATTCACCTCAACCGGTTCAACGTAAATGGTTTGAAAAACAAATAGAGTTAGCTGAAGAACTTAACATGCCCTTATTTTTACATGACAGGGAATCCTATGATGATTTTGCAAAGATTATGCGAAAGCATGATAAAATTGCCGGCAAATCAGTAGTGCATTGTTTTACAGGAACCAAATATGAAGCGGAAGATTACTTGGATTTAGGTTGTTATATTGGTGTTACTGGTTGGATTTGTGATGAACGCAGAAATGAAGAGTTATTAAAAGCAATTAAAATTATACCTCCCGAAAAGTTAATGATTGAAACGGATGGCCCGTTTTTACTACCACGAGACTTACATCCCAAACCAAAGAAAAATAGAAATGATCCAAAATATTTACCACATATTCTAAAACGTATAGCTAAAGAAATGAATATGGATGCTGATGAATTAGGAAAGATAGTAACTAAAAATACTAAAGAATTCTTTAATATTTAACTTTATTCTTTAGGAGATTAGGTGTTCTTGTTAAATGATTCATGGTTTAATAGGATATCCAATTTACTTTTTTGTACAAAACGGAATATTCCATTTTATCCATTTATTTCTTTAAAATTTTCTTTATCGGATATACAAATAAAATATCATTTATCCCAACTATTTTTTTAGACATTGCAACTTATTGCCTCTTTTCTGATTTTCCAATTTATATTTTATTATAAAAATAACTATAAATAATATAACAATTAAAGTAGGTTATAGTCATTCTTTATAATGACTACGTTTTTATTTTATAAATTATATGGGAGTTATAAAACAGAATAATGAGAATAAATAAACTTTCAATGTTGTTAATAATATTATTTAGTTTTTTAATACTATCTAACACAATCTATGCATCAGACATAGAAAACAACGAAAATACAAACCCAACAAATGAAGAACAAACAGGACAAATAACACAAGGCAATCCCGAAGTAAATGTTTACAACATTAAATCAGATACCGAATTAAGAAACGCATTTGATACTATCAAAACATCCGAAGATAAATATCATGAAATAAACCTTAAAAAGAGGAAATATAATCTTTATACACCATTTGATACCTCATATGCAAATTCAACTGAAAAAATTATTACTATTAATGGAAACGATTCAACGTTGAGTGGAAAAAATCTGAACACAAAACTGATTAACGTGAATGTAAATGTAACCCTAAGCATAAAAAACATAACTTTCGCAAATTCAAAACATGAAATGGGAATAATTTATAATATGGGTACGTTAATAATAGAAGATTCACTTTTTGAAAACAATACCTCTCAAGAGAGAACAGATGGATATGCAACAATTTTCAATAACGGAAATCTATATTTGAAAGACACAATATTCCAAAACAACAGTGGAATTAAAGGTAGTGCAATTTACTCTAAAACAGAACTTGTAAATGACACAATAGTAAATATTGATGGATGTATCTTTGAAAACAACTATGCAATACGGGATTCAACAATAATGAATATTGACGAAACCGACATAACTATCAATAATACTGTATTCAAAAACAATATAGTAAACAATGACGCTACAATTACAAACATCAAAGGTAATCTGACAATAGAAAACAGTATACTAACAAATGAACAAACACCAATCATCATAAATAACCAAAAAGACTGTTATCTGAATAATGTAAGCATTACAGACAATGAATTATCAACAACAGTTATTGAAAATTATGAAAAAATGACAATAAATTCATCAAATATCACCAATAACAAAGTGAATAATTCATCCATAATCAATAATAAAAATGAAAATTCACAACTAATCTTCAACGATACACTCTTCGAAAACAACACTTCATTGGATGATGGTTATGGAATCAACTCTTCAATAGGACATGCATTTGTATATAACTCAAAATTCTATAATAATACATTTTCAGAATTATTTAAGGAAACATCAGATAACTTCATTGAAGTAGAAAACAATGATTATTTAGACAATAATCTAAAATCATATATCGAATTGGATTATTCAAATATTGAAGACAATATAACTATAAATGGAAGCATAAAAACAGATGATATTTATAACACAACAGTAAATGTTGGAAAAATCTATCTTTATCAAGATGAAAATTTACTATCCATGAATGATATTAATGATGGTGATTTTAATATTTCATCAGAGTATAATGAAAATTCAAATCTCACCTTGAAACTAATTTATCTTGGTGAAAATCACTTCAATAACCAAATCAGAGAAATTCATGTTTCCGATAACACTGGTGAATACATCATTTACCTACAAAATTTACCTGAAGAATTTGTTTATGGTGATACAATCAGTTATGATGTGGTGATAAAAAATACTGGAAATACAACAGTAAACAGTATCCAACTACAGTATTTAATACCTAATGAATTAACATTAGTAAATTCATCGAATCATATTGATAATTCAGGTATATGTACAATTTCCAATTTAGGAATTAATGAGTCAGAAAATATTTCAATAAATGCTACACCTAAATTGTATGAAGATTTAAACTTAAATTTCAACATTTATGATGTTAATAAAAATAATTACACAATATTTGAAGAAAATATTGAATTTATAAATCCATCAATAACTTTAAATAATCTGGTTTCATACATTGGAGATACAATTAACATTACGGCAACAATCAATAATTACAATAAAGATTCAATCAGTGATATTAAATTTAAATTCCAGTATAAGGAAATTAATGATATCCAAACTAAATTTGAAAATAAAACGTTGACAATTTTGAATTATAAATTAAATGACAATATTACCGCTAAAACATACAATATAGCAATCATATGTGACGATGATGAGCTGGAAAGTGAATTTTCAAATAAAAGTAAAATATCAGTATCCAAATTAGATACTTACAGCAGTATTATTAATTACAATATTTCAAATAATTACGTTAACCTCTCATCAACAATATATGATTCCAATAACAATCTTGTTACCAACGGTTCGATGATTGTAAAAATAAATGGACGAAGTGTAAGATCAGTGAAAATTACTAACGGAACAATTTCAATAAATGATTTGTTTATTGATAAAAAATATCAAAAAGACGAATACGAGATACTGCTGGTCTATACCGGAAACAATAAGTATTTTAATCATAAAAACTCAACAAAAGTTAATTTATTAAATGAAGATACATCAATATCTTTTAGTTATGAAATTAGTGACAATACATTAAGAATCATACCAGTAATTAAAGGTGCTAGTAGCAATATTAAACCAAGTTCTGGTTATGTGGTTTTTAAAATCAATGGAAAAAGTGTTTCCAGTAAAATAGATATTAATGATTTAAATGTATTTGAATATAACATTTCAGATTTGAACAATATATTAGATATAACAGTATCCTATTACGGAAACAACATCTATAATCCAAATTCATTAACACTTTCCACAAACAATTATTAAAAGTATATTAACATATACTTTTAATTTTTTCAATAAATTATATATAACTCCCTTTTTAGATAATAACATATGGAGATGTTAATATGATTATAGTAAACGCGACAATAGAACCAAAAGAAGGAAAAACAGAAGAAATAATTGAAAAAGCCGATGTGTTACTTAAGGCATCACGGGAACATGAAGGAAACATCAGTTATAACTTATTTAAGAATGTTGAAGATGGATTTTTATTTTTTGTGGAACAATGGGAATCTAAAGAAGCATTACAAAAGCATATGCAAACCACTGAATTTATAGAATTTGGACAATCCACTAAGGATTTGATTTCCGGAGAACTTGGAATAAAATTATTTACTGCAGAACTACTCTCCGAATAATCTACATTAAAATTTTAATACATATCCTCCAAAACAATTTCTCTTTTTATCTTTTTAATTAATTCTGCCGTAACTTTTGTATCATCTAACGGATTATCAATATAAGCCTTAACTGTTATGTCTACACCATTTGTAGTAATGTTTTTAATTTTTATCAGATATTTCGGTTCTTTCAATATTAAATCGGAATTGTCCAATACATTCTCCAATTGAGATATTTTCTCATCCAGATTATATTTATTTAGCATTCTGACATCAAAGAATATTGCATAATAACCGTTTCTTGTATGATTTATAAATGGTTTTGTAGTGAATAATACATTTGGAATTACCATATATGTCTTTTTATAATACAATTCTACTGATTTAAATCCTATCTTCTTAACCTGACCTTTATGACCATCAATTTCAATCATATCACCTATGACAAATCTTTTTTCAATCAAAATGATTATTCCTGAAATTACATTAGATAAGGTGTCCTTTGCTGCCAATGTTACTGCCAAACTCACTAGTCCAACACTAAGTATTAAGGAATGTAAATCTATTCCCAGTACTTCCAATATTGCTAGGAAGATTATTACAAAAACAAAATTTCTAACAATTTTGGATAAAGTGTCCATAGATCTTGAAGACAATGTGTCTTCATCCAAAACTTTATATGTGGCCATCTTAATTAATTTGATAAACATTAATGGAATTACAATAGCCAGTATAATACCTATTATCATATTCAGATTAGGGGATATTTCATTTAACTGAGTAATTATCATGGTTAACACATCACATATTTCATAATTTTTTCAATAATTCTAATTACTAAAATATTTGTATTTAAAGATTAATAAATAATAATTAACTGATTTTATAAAAAATTTTTCTCAGGAGTTTAAAAATGGTTTTAACAGAATTATTAGCACCAGCAGGTTCTTATGATATTCTGGTAGTTGCTATAAATGCCGGAGCAGATGCTGTGTATATAGCTGGACAACGTTATGGTGCAAGAGCTTTTGCTCAAAATTTCACTTCAGAAGAAATTGAACAGGCTGTAGCCTATGCTCATTTAAATGGTGCTTCAGTTCATGTTACAGTAAATACTCTCTTTAATAGCGATGAAATATTGGAAGTTCTCAAATATGTCCAATATTTATATAGAATCGGTGTTGATGCTGTCATTGTACAGGATATTGGATTAATTTATCTAATTAATAAGTTTATTCCTGAGATGGAAGTTCATTCCTCTACTCAGATGACTTTACGTGACTATAATAGTGTTTTATGGGCTTATGATGAAGGAATTAAGAGAGTTATATTGCCTCGTGAAATGAGTATAGACGAGATAAGAAATATTTCTGAAAGATTAAAAGAAGATAACATTCCGATGGATTTGGAAGTGTTTGGACATGGTTCACTGTGTTACTGTATCTCAGGAGACTGTTATATGTCTTCTTTTATATCCGGACGTAGTGCAAACAGGGGTGCCTGTGCTCAACCATGCAGATCCATGTATAAACTAAAATATCATAATCATAGCATTAGCAATGGTTGTTTAATTTCAACTCATGATTTAGCCACATATAAGAATGTTAAAGCCATTTCAGATGCTGGCGTTATTTCATTGAAAATTGAAGGCAGATTGAAATCGGAGGATTATGTTGCAACCGTTGTTAACGCTTATAGAACAATGATTGACCATATGAATGATGAAGACAATTCAAGTGTTGTTCATCAGTTAGAAGAAGATCTTGATTTGATTTTTAACAGGTACTATACCAATGGTTACATATTAAATGATACTCCCGGAGAAGTTATGGGTAGAAAAAGTTCATTCCATCAGGGATTATATCTTGGTAAAATCATATCCATAGAAGGTGAAGATGTTGTTATAAAATTTGATAACGAAAATCATCCTGTTCTTGAAAAAGGTGACGGTATTGGATTTAAACATAATAATCATATTCGAGGTATTTATTTAGATAAAATTGTTGAACAAAATGAGAAGTATATTCATATTCAGACTACTCGTGATATTAGAGTTGGTTCTGAAGTTTACATTAGTTATTCCAAGAGTTTACATGATAGACAAAAACAGTTCCAAAAAGAAATTATTAAACCTCATATTCCATTATCAATGGATATTACACCAAACAAAAAACGCAGCATGACTGTCAATGTTAGTTTTAAAATCAATGATGACGTTATTAGTTTTGGTTATAAATCAGAACGTAAATTTGATGATGCCATCAATAATCCTCTTGATGAAGAAACTATTGTTAATCAGATGCAAAAAAGTGGAAACACTCCTTTTATTGTTGATAAGGTTAAAGTCACTAATTTACCTGATAATGTTTTTATGCCTATCGGTAAACTTAACAACATCAGAAGAAAAATATTGGATATTGCATCTGATAAACTCTTAGAGTATTATGTTCCTAACCCTAACGAAGCGGGTAGTATTAGAAAAAACATTAAAAATTATGCAAAGGAAATTAAAAATAAACAAATCAAAGTTAAAAAATCAGATTACGTAGGACTTAATGTATATGTAGATAACTTAGATTTACTGACTATTGCAAATAGAAATCCAATCGACAGAATTTACTTTGATCCATCATACCTGTACAACAATAAGGAAGACTATTTCAGTAACATAGAACAATTACTAAGAGAAGCTTATTACATTGCTTCAGATAAAGAGCTGGTATTCGTACTATCCGCATTCACATCTGATGAAGATTTAAAGAAAATTGCAAATATAAATGACAATCTAAAAAAGGACAATATTCACATTTCAATTATGGGTGACTCACCTTCACTTACAAGAACATTCCCTGAAAACAACATTTATGGCTCACATAACCTAAATATTTGGAACGAATACAGTGTTGCAATGTTATCCAAAAACCGTTTCAAATCAACAACAATATCCAGTGAACTCTCACGTGACGAAATCAGAGAATTGGTAAAGAAATCTAAAAAATATAATACACAACTTGAATTGATTGTTCAAGGCAATCAGGAGATAATGGTATCCAAAGATAATTTCTCAAATCTTAATGAAGGATTTGATTTGGATATTGAAAGTGAGGAATATGTTGTTTTAGAAGATAAAGAAAATAAAGCAAAATATAAAATTTACTTTGACTACAACAATCAAAGTCATTTCTTTAACAATGATATGCTATGTTTAATTGATGAAATTGATGAACTAAAAAATATGGGTATTGAAAGTATAACGATTGATGGAAGATTTACAAAAGACACTTACCTGTCTAAGATTATTTCATTGTACGTTCAAAGATTACGTGAAAAACATCCAAAAAGAAAATACTCAGAGAGTGTTGATGATCTTTCATATTCAAAACTAAATAAAGGCAATTATATTAATGAAAGAATATTGGAAGATTTGAACAGTCAAAGAAAACGTAAAAGAAATAGAAGTTAAATTCTAAATCTTTTTATACATTTTAACTATATTCTTCTTTTTATATTTTGACTTTTTATCTATTTTACAGAAATCAAATCCATTTTTCAAGAAAAACATTATTGAATCTCCAAAAGAGTTGGCTGTCACGTATTTAATATCTTTTTTAATGTTGTGTCTGGCAGCAAATATAATGTCATTTATAACTCCTCTTCCAACAGTCCTATTTCTGTACTCTTCGAATATGTATAAACAGGGAATTTCCACACAATCATTTATTTTAATGCTGAAAAAGCCAATCAAATCTTCTTCGGTTAATATTAAATAATTATCATCCGCTTTTTCTAAAAATATACTGTATTTTTCTTCTTGTAATTTTTGTTCCAATAATTCCCTTTGATGTTTTTTCAAAGGAATGTTACCTTTTGAAAATTTTGTATAATAATATTTTTTAATATAATTCATAATATTTTATTAATAACTCCTTATTTTTATTATATAATAGTAATTTTAATAAACAATATATAAATATTTTTCTAAAACAATATACAATTATTAAGAAATTAAACTATAAGAAAGATTAGACACAAAGTAATATTTAATATTTAAAAAGTGATTATATGGTTGACAATATTGACACAATTAACAATAACATAGATAACATAGACGATTATGATTTTTTAAACTTAAGCTATAATCAATTATCAAGTTTAAAATTCGGAGAAAAATTAGGAGGAAAAAGAGGAATAACATTCGAATCAGACCCTGAAAAATTCAATAAACTAAACAAACAACTTCAATCAGAACCTTCACTTAAAAAACACAAGATAATCAACGAAAATCCATTAAAAATAAAAATCAACGAAAAGAATAAACAACATTTTGATTTTACCATCTGTCTAGATTTAATAGAATGTTTAAATGGAATTGGAGAAACCAGAGAAATGTTACATAACGCCCTTAGACTAACAAATAAATTCATATTCATCTCACAACCAAATTACGATTCAGATGTGAATTTATTTAAAAACGGTTTTAAAACATACTACTCCGATTGGTCAAGACATACAAACCATCTAACAAGTAACCTATACTTCAATTTGCTATTTGACTTTTATAAAAAAGGTTTTATTGAAGATTATATGATATTTTACACAACACCCATAAAAAATTCAACCGATCCAATAATACATCCATTAAACAGCCCAAAAAATCAGCCGAACTTCAATGATGACAAACATCCGACAAAAAACGAAAGAGTAAAATTTAAGAACATATACAGAAACCTTAATGTCATTATAACTATTCACGGATGTAAAGATATAGACGAAATATACAAATCAATTAACGGAGAAAAAAGCATCATCTATGATTCAAGGCAGGGAATATTCAATAACTTAACGGAAACATTTATAGATAAACAAAGAGATGACCATAAAGGAATCATTGGAAAAATGAATGAATTCTTAAATTCAGATGCATAAAACCCTAATAAAATAAGTTTAATCCCCAAAAAAACCTTTTATTTTAACTTTTTTTAAAAATTCAAAAATAATATAGAAAAGTTTTTATCTAATCTTTTAAATAAATATTAAGGTGAAGACCTTATAAAAAAATTATAAGATTTAAAAAATAAGAAAATAATTTAAGTTATTAAATTATCATTAAAAAGGAGATATGATTTTATATGACATGTACCATTTTAGTCGGTGGACAATGGGGAGACGAAGGTAAAGGAAAATGTATAACTTATTTTTGTACAAAAGATAAGCCTGATATCATTGCACGAGCAGGGGTAGGTCCTAATGCAGGCCATTCTGTAGAATGTGATGGTGAAAAATATGCATTACGTTTAACTCCATCCGGTTTTTTCAATACGGATGCAAGATTATTGATTGGTGCTGGTGTACTTGTAAATCCGGAAGTTTTCAAACATGAATTGGAATACTTAAAAAAGTATGACGTCAAAGGTAGAACATTCATGGATGCAAACTGTGCAATAATCACAGAAAAGCACACACAAGCTGATAAAGACTCTGCATACTTATCCAAAAAAATCGGAACAACGGGTAGTGGATGCGGACCTGCAAATGCAGAACGTATTAACAGAACTATTGATTATGCAAAAGACATATCCGAATTGGAAGAATTCATTACTGATGTTCCTACAGAAGTTAACAAAGCAATTGCCGAAGGAAAAGATGTCTTTGTTGAAGGTTCACAAGGTTTTGGATTGTCT
Organism: Methanosphaera sp. rholeuAM6; assembly: GCA_003266105.1. Classification (GTDB taxonomy): domain Archaea; phylum Methanobacteriota; class Methanobacteria; order Methanobacteriales; family Methanobacteriaceae; genus Methanosphaera. The sequence goes on along the minus strand of MVAA01000001.1, from coordinate 28,051 downwards.
TTATACTACGGAACATATCCTTTTGTAACAAGTAAAGATACTTGTGCAAGCACAGCAGCTGCTGATGTTGGTATTGGTCCAACAAAAGTTGATGAAGTTGTTGTAATCTTCAAAGCATACACTACTAGAGTAGGTGAAGGACCATTCCCAACAGAAATTTCACCTGAAGAAGCAGAAAAAATGGGTATTGAAGAATATGGTGTAGTTACTGGACGTAAAAGAAGAGTCGGATTATTTGACAAGGAATTTGCAAAACGTTCCTGTATGATAAATGGAGCTACACAAATTGCATTGACCTGTATTGATAGATTATACCCAGAATGTTATCAAGCAAACAAATATGATGATTTATCACAGGAAGCTAAAGATTACATTGTTGATATAGAAAAAGATGTTGGCGTTCCAATTACAATCATATCCACTGGTCCAGATCTTGCCGATACAATTGATTTACGGGACGAAAAATTAAATTAATCTCCTTTATAACTTTTTTTTTAAAAAATAATACAAAATATAATTTATATAGTAAAAATAGTAAAAAATCTCTTTTTATAAAAAAAATAAAACAAGTTAAGATACTTATTGAGCATCTCTGTACATGTGTGCAAATTTAGGGTCATAAAGTTTTGACTGTTCTCCACTTTGTTGATCTAAAACATCACCCACAACAATCATAGCGGTTTTAGTAAATCCTGCTTCATGAACTTTTTGTGCAATGTTTGTTAAGTTTCCACGAACGATTTCCTGGTCCGGCCATGTAGCCTTTTTAACTACTGCCACAGGTGTGTCCTCCCTGTATTCCTTTAATAATTCTGAAACTACGTCATCAATCATGTGAATTCCTAAGAATATACACATAGTAGCATTGTGTTGTGCTAATTTACACAAGGCTTCTTTAGATGGTTTAGGTGTTCTTCCTTCCGGTCTTGTGATAATAATGGTTTGTGATACTTCAGGTAAGGTCAATTGTGATTCTAAAGCAGCAGCCGTTCCAAATAAACTACTTACACCAGGAATAATAGTGTAACCAATACCTAATGGTCTTAATTGATTGATTTGTTCAGCAATAGCTCCATAAATAGCTGGATCACCAGTATGTACTCTTGCAATAATTTTATCTTCTTCATGAGCTTTTTTAATCACATCAATTATTTCATCCAAGTTCATTTCTGCACTATCATATATTTTAGCATCATCTTTAGCAATATCCAATACTGCCGGATTTACTAATGAACCTGCATATATTATTACATCAGAATGTTTTATTGCTTCTGCTCCTTTTACTGTGATTAATTCAGGATCTCCCGGACCTGCTCCTATAAAAATCACTTTACCCTTATAATCTTCGAAATTCATATAAATTCTCCATAGTTTTCTTATATTATAAATAAATATCTATTTTATAGATAATATATCTTTTTGAATAGTTTATTTAATTAAATTAAATTAATATTTAAACTTGTTAAATGAATCTGTCAGAACTCCAGACAATATTAAAGTTATCCCCAACAATATGACAAATATTCCTATTGCAGATAAATAAATATTATTTGATAGGCCAGTTGTGTTAATGGTCAAGTAAATTAAAATTCCAAAGAATAAAATTACCATTCCACTTAAGCCATAGAAATATATTGGTCTGTTGAATCTCATTAGTTCAAGTATTCTTAACAATACGCTAACTCCTTGAATTACAGGATTTGCTGTTGTTGTGTTAACATCATACCTGACTGTAATTTCCACTTCCAGAATTCTTAAATTATTATTAGCGGCTTCTATAAGCATGTCACTCTCAATACCAAAGCCTTCCGGATTAAAATTAAAATATTTGAAACATTTAGATGAAAAGGCCCTAAAACCACTTTGCGAATCGGTTATTATGACACCAGCTGCTATATTTGTTGCAGTATCTAACACTGTCTGACCAATTCTCCTATATTTTGGAGTGGATGTTTCATGGCCATTGATATAACGACTACCATTAACCAAATCCGCTTCATCATTAGCTATCGGTTCTATTAGTAATGGTATTTCTGAAGGATTATGTTGTCCATCAGCATCAATAGTTACAATTATATCAAAGTCTTTAGCATAGTCAAAACCTGTTTTTAGTGCGACTCCTTTACCTTTATTTGTTTTATGACTCAGTACGGTAGCTCCTGCTAATTCTGATATCTGTTTAGTCCTATCAGTACTACCATCATCTATTACTATTACCTCTGTAGCATACTGTGATGATAATAATATCATACTGGCAATTGCTACTTCTTCATTATATGCTGGTAATAATACGGCTACCGTAGACATTACTTTTCAACTCCTCAAAAAATAAAACTAAAAAATATTAATTATTTGACATTTAAACTATGGTTCTATCTTTATTATTTAACCATATTATAACTATTGATAAAACAAGAATATTACAAAAGAAGAATATAAAATTTATTTTAATGGTGGAGATGAATGATTTAATTAATTTGGTGTAGGATATTATTAATATTATAAAAGAAAAAATAGAAAGGATTATTCTAATCTATAATACCATTTCATCCAATCTACTGTTTTTTGAATACCTTCTTTAGGTTTTACTTTTGGATCATGTTTTAAATCTCTAATTGATTTTGAAAAGTCAATTGTCTTAATTTTAGTGGTGAATGGTTCTGCTTCTTCATATGTAACCAAACTATCATCACATCCCACTGCATCCAGTACCAGGTCAGAGTAATCCTTAATATCCATCTCCCAATCCTGGTTTCCACCAATGTTATAAGCTTCTCCAGGAATAAAGTTATCTGTTATGTTAGCAAATGTTCGTGCAGTATCTCCAACATAGTCGATAATACGTTTATGTCCTTTATATACTGTGTATGGCTTATTATGTAACGCTAAATATATGAATTTTGGAATAAATCCCCTGTATGGTGTATAATGTTCACCAGGACCATAACAGTTCACTGGTCGAACTCTGACTGTTTCTGTTCCGAACATTTTTGCAGAGTTCATGCACATTAATTCCCCACTCCATTTACTTATTGCATAGTCATTCATTTGATAAGTATCCTTTATTGGATTGTTTTCCATAACATCTTCTGACATTTTTCCAGTATAATCACCGTATACCTCTGCAGAAGAGAAGAATATCATCCTAAATTTGTTCTTTTCTTGTAATCTAAGCATATTTTTTGTACCTATCACGTTTGTCTGCCATAGATTTTCATAATATGCTTCCCCATTCCATCTACCATATTCTGCTGCTAAATGATACACATAATCAAATGAACCGTATTCTTCAAATGTTCTTTCTATTTGCCTGTAATATCGAACATCAGTACGTACATAATCTTCTCTATCAGTATTTAATAAATCTGCTGCTATTACTTCATGTCCTCTACTACGTAATTCATTTACTAGATTAGTTCCAATAAAACCTGCTCCACCAGTAACTAGTATCTTTTTTGTTTCCATAGACTTCGCCTAAAATAAATATATTATATTAAGATATATAATTAATAATAATTAAGATTTACTTAAATGAAAAAATTTTATTGTGATGGAGAAAGATTATGTTTACTATTGGTGCACATTTATCGATAAATAAAGGTTTTGAAAATATAGGTTTGGAAGCATTGAGTATTGATGCCAATACCTTCCAATTTTTTCCCCGTAGCCCTCGTGGCGGCAGTGCAAAAGCATTAGATCCTGATGATATATCCAAGTTTGAAGAATTAATGGATAATTCAGGTATTGACGTTATTTTAGCACATGCCCCATATATTATTAATCTTGCTTCGAAATCTGAAAAAACCAGAAATAATGCTTATGAGATTTTTGAGGATGATTTAAAAAGATTAGACCAATTACCCAACAATATGTATAATTTTCATCCGGGTAGTCACGTGGGCCAGGGTGTTGAAAAGGGTATTGAATTGATATCCGATTCCCTGAATACTCTGATTCGTGAAGATATGAAAACTACTGTGTTATTAGAAACTATGGCCGGTAAGGGAACTGAAATTGGCAGAACATTTGAACAACTGCAGGGCATTATTGAAAAGGTTGAACTTGATGATAGAATCGGAGTTTGTTTAGATACCTGTCACGTTTATGATGCCGGTTATGATATTAAAAATAATCTGGACAATGTCATTGACGAATTTGATTCCGTTATTGGTTTAGACAGGCTTAAGGCCATTCATTTGAATGATAGTAAATATGGTTTAGATAGTCATAAGGATAGACATGAAAAGATAGGTCTTGGTGAGTTGGGTTTAGACGCGATTGTTGAAATTATCAATCATGAAAAGTTAAGAAATCTTCCGTTCTTCTTAGAAACACCTAATGATGTTTCCGGTTATCAAGAAGAAATAAAGTTATTAAGGGGATTGTATAAAGAGTAAATTTCTCCCCTTAATGTTCTTTTTTTAGTAAATTGTATAATTTGAGTGAAAAGAAAAAAAGATGAATTTAATTATAATCTTAATTTGCTTTTGGCTCATAGATTGGATTAAATTCATAATAATGTAAATAAAATAAAACCAAGAGCATTAAAAAACATCCAGATAAATTGGATGCATATTTTTTAATGGTTTGAATTATATTCATTTTTATCACCACTATGAAAATAATTATAATATTAATTGTCTGTTTAAATGTTTTTATTTAATTCATGTTTTCATATACCTATACCCCTATTGGTACAATTAATAATATTGACCATGTAATATATAAAGTTTTGATTAAAAATGCACAAAAATCATTTAAAAATAGTAAAAAATAGTTTAAAGAATATAGAATATTTAAATTCTTGAATAATAATCTATAATCTTAGATAAGTCCTGAATAGCTTCAGTACTATCTCCCTTATCAATAGCATCTTTAACACAATGATTCATATGACCTTCCAAAATAATACTTCCCACACGAGTTAAAGCAGATTTAGCAGCATTAACCTGCATAAGCACATCTTCACAGGGAATATCCTCTTCAATCATGCGATCAATAGCAGCAACTTGCCCTTCAATCTTTCTTAGACGTCTATGTAAATTTTCAGTATCCATACATTGTTTCATCAATATCACCAAAAAACATTATTTCTCAATTATTTCATTACCATTTTCTCTACCAACAATTACCTTATCCGTAATTCCGGCAAAAATACCATTTTCCAAAACACCAGGAATAGTATTCAATTCAATTTCTAATTCATAAGGATTTTCAATATCATCAAACTTAGTATCAAGAACGAAGTTACCATTATCCGTAATAACAGGACCATCCTTCTGAATACCCATCCTTAACTCAGGAACCCCTCCCATTTCAATAACAGCATTTTTAACTAATCTTAATGAGTCCGGAATAATTTCCAGAGGCACAGGGAATTTGCCTAAACTGTCAACCATCTTACTGTCATCAACTATTACAACAAATTCATCCGCCGAACTATCAACTAATTTTTCCAGAGTATGTGCAGCTCCCCCACCCTTAATTAAATCTAAACTAGGATTAACTTCATCTGCACCATCAACGGCAATATTAATATCATATTCATCCAAAGTTGTAATTTTTATTCCGGATTCCCGTGCCAAAATCAAAGACTGAAAAGAAGTAGGAATACCCAAGATATCCAATTCTTCATTTTTAACTCTTTCACCAAGATATCTGATGAAATGATGAGTAGTTGAACCAGTACCTAGCCCAACCACCTGACCATCTTGAATTAACTCGGATGCCTGTTTACCAACATTTTGTTTTAATAAATCGCTATCAACCATAATTACACCTAATGACTTAATATAACTTCAGTTAAGTTTTTACCTTTCTTACAAACCAATTCTGGACCAATCTCCTTAATTTGACATTTATCATCATTATATAATCCTTCGGGATGACAAATATCATAATTTTCACAATCGTCAGTACATTCAGGTTTTCTGAAAATGATTGTAGAACCTTTATAAGCTTTTTTGCTTTCCACTACTGTCCTGATAGTTGCAGGTTCTACTTCTATAGTTTGAACTGTACCATCTTTGTGTAAAGGACACTTATGGGTTACTTTTTTAACATTGGTTATTGTATATTTACGTCCCTCCTCAAGATTTAAACAAGTTCTTTTAAATCTGCATGATTCACATTTCGTTGAACCACCATTAAAAGTAAAAACTAATCCTTTCTTAGCTAAACTAGTTCCTATTAATGTAATCATAATATATCTCCTAATTATTCTATTACACCAGTCTTCAATGCAATATTCAATGCTGCTTCTTTAGTAAGGCCCCTATCACCTAAGATAGTATACCTACCTTTTCTAATATTATGTGCCTGAGTTAATGCTTCAATAATATATTCTTCATCAATATTCAATTCTTTTGCTGTAGTAGGAGCATTAACCTGCTTTAATACTGTTTTAATCTTCTTCCAATTTCCACCTTGCAGATACATCATCATAATTGTACCTACTCCACATTGTTCACCATGCAATGCAGGTTTTGGAGCAATCTTATCCAGAGCATGACTGAATTTATGTTCTGAACCACTTGCAGGTCTGCTACTTCTAGCTATGCTAATTGCCATACCACTACTGACTAATCCTTTAACAACAATCCCCGCACTTTCTGGATGACGGGGCTGTATATTGTTTGATTGATCTATTAATAAATTTGCAGTCATTAAAGATAAAGCAGCTGCTGAATCACTAAATGGTTCATTTATGAGTTTATACGCTAATTTCCAATCTTCAACTGCTGTTAAGTTTGAAATAATATCGGCAAACCCTGCTGCTGTAAATTTATAAGGAGCACTTGATATAATCTGAGTATCAGCCACTAATGCAAAAGGTGCATTTACTTCTTTTGAAACATTATCACGTTCATTTTTAATCGAAGCTCTTGGTGAAACCAAACCATCATGTGCTGCTGTTGTAGGAATACTTATTAACGGAATCTTATTAATTGTTGCTGCCATTTTAGCTACATCATTGACTTTTCCTCCACCTACAGCTAAAATTGCATCAGAATTTTTAGAAAAATTTGTTACATCCGTTACTGCTTCATCTGTAGCTGAAGTTACTATAATAACAGATATCTCATAATGTTTATCTTCTAAAATTTCAATTACTTTATTTCCCGCGATTTTTTTAGTTGTGTTACCAGTTACTAAGGTAAGATTTTTTCCGGATAATAAATTATCACAAACATCTCCTATTTCGGTAATTACACCTGAGCCTGTATGTATCTCCCTCGGTAATTGAACATTTCTGAAATCCATTTTATTTTTCCTACCTAATTAATATAAATTGACTTTTATAAAAATATATTAATATTTATATTTTTCTTTATTATTAATCTATTTTATTATTAATTTAATCCAATACCAAGAAAAAAATATGATTGATAAACTTGAAGAATTATTAAATTACCAAAAAATTATTTTTTCAAAAACAAGAAGGAAGAATTAGTGAAATATTAAAAAAGAAATAGCATAATTATAATTTTTAAATTAATTATATATAATATCTAATAATTTTATTTAAACTATGAATAGAATGAGATAGGAGTAATAAAAATTTAAAAAATGATAATAAACGGAATAAGTGCATTATAATAAATTTTTTGTTATCAATATATTTAAAGTTTACGAAAATTGAATTTAGGTACAACTAAACTAACTATAGAAATACTCCAAAAATTAACAAAATATTATGAAAAATCAAGTAAACAGAACTTAGATATCAAAAAAATAATAATTTTGTAAATAATTTAAAGTAAAATTAAAAAAATCGAACTATAGTTTAAATAGTCGGTTTAATAAAAGGTTGAAATAGGAGGGGACAAATTTTCAAATGTTTCTTAGGTGCAAATAAAAAAATTCCATCTATTATTGATATAGATTACAAATATACTCGTGTACACTAAACTATTAAAAGAAATAAAATTCTTTTGGTATGTTAACATTACTTAAGGTTTGTACCTCTGATATTTTTAATTTGGAGGCTAATTAAAATGGCAGACATGATTCAAAAATTTTTAGCAGAATTAATCGGATCATTTATATTAGTATTCTTCGGTACAGCATCTGTTGTATTAGTATTACTAGTAAACGGTGGTCTTGGAATAGCAGCCATAACAATGGCTGATTGGATTGCAATCGGATTAGCATTCGGTTTAGCATTAACAGTAGCAATTTATGCACTAGCTCCTATATCTGGTGCACACTTTAACCCAGCTGTAACTATAGGTTTATGGGCTGGTAAAAAATTCCCTACATCTGACTTAGTTCCTTACTTAGTAGCACAATTTGTAGGTTCAATTATCGCATCTGCAGCATTAATATTACTTGCTGGAGTAGATATTGCTTCAACAACTGGTGCTTTAGGTTCAGTAGGAGACGTAGCTGGAATTGGTATGGTCGGAATTTTCGTTGCTGAATTCTTAGGTACAGCATTATTAATGTACTGTATTATGGCAGCAGCAGTCGACGGACAAGCTAAAGACGCAGCATTAAGTATCGGTTTAGTATTAGCAGGTATCGTTGTAGCTATCGGTGGTTTCAGCGGCTGTGGTATTAACCCTTCAAGGGTTTTCGCACCTATGCTCATGAACACCTTAGTTGGTAACGCAGCACCTTGGGAATTATTCCCAGTATATTTAATTGCACCAATTATCGGAGCAATCTTTGCTGTATACTTATTCGACTTCTTAAAAGTAGACGAAGCTTAAATGCATATGTAATAATTTAATTATTACTATCTTAAACCCCTTTTTTATCACTAATTTTATTGTTTAACTGATTTTTTAAAAATATTATTAACTATAAAAATCATATTTACTATTAGGATTGGCTTAATTATATTAGGGAATTATTATGATAAATGAAAAGAATATTAAAAAATACGCCAGTACTGTTTTATTAAGTACTGTTAATGAATTATTTGACCATAACCAAGATTTAATCGATAACTTTTATAAAGAATTTATAAAATCAAACAAAAGAAATAAACACCTGAAAAATAATATTAAAGATAATGAAGTTATTGATGAGTTAATTTTAGAAGAGTTAGAAAAAAGTTTTACTCAAAATGATATAGGCAGAGTTTTACAATCCAATATGGTTCAAGAAAATAATCGGGCAATTGAAGATCTAACACACATTTTAGACGAAAAATTAAGACCTATTGCATATGACCTTAGAGTTTTATTCAATGATAATAAGAAGTATGATGAATTTAGAAAACTCGTTACAGAAAACCTTGTAGTTTCAAATTTAAACTTAAATTCTTCAACGGTAAAAGCATTAAAAACTATGGGTATGAATGGTATTGAAACCGTTAAAATTATTCAGCTAATCACACAACTCGATGATTAACACTAACAAAAATAGTAAAAAAAATAGGGATATGAATCAATCATCTTCTGATTCATCTATTTCTTCTGTTACCTCATTAACAAAATCTTGGAAAACATGATCTCCTCTATTTCTAGGACGTGGCAGTTCGTTCTTAAATACTTTTTTTATTCTTCCAGGTCTTCTGGAGAAAACCACGATTTCATCCGATAGAAAAACAGCTTCTTCTACATCATGTGTAACAAATATTACTGTCCTATCATTTTGTCTCCAATTATTCACCAACTGTTCTTCTAATTTATGCTTTGTTTGAACATCCAAAGCACTAAACGGTTCATCCATGAGTAATGATTTGGATTCGTTAATTATTGAACGTATGATTGCAACCCTCTGTTTCATTCCACCAGATAATTCATGGGGATATTTGGTTGCAAAATCCCGTAAACCTACTGCATCAAGGTATTTATATGCTCTTTCCTTATTTTCTTCTTCAGGTCTTCCGGCAATGTTTAATCCAAATGTTACATTGTCCAGTACGTTCAACCATGGAAATAAAGAATAATCCTGGAAGATAAATCCACGTTCTCTTGAAGGTTTTGTGACAAGTTCACCATCATCTTTTATAGTACCTTCATCAGGCAATTCAAACCCTTCCATCAGACGAAGTAATGTAGTTTTACCACAACCGGATGGACCTACAAAACAAACAAATTTTCCTGTTTCTATAGTGAGATTAATATCTTCTAATGCTTTAATTGTTTCTCCTCTGCCTTTGGAAATAAAGGTTTTTGATACATTTTCTATTTCAAATGTCATATACTCACCTTACCAGAATATTCGTTCCTGTATTTTTGTGAAAATATAATCGAAAATTATTCCTATTATACCTATCACTAACATTCCTACAACTGTTGAACCCGTATCAAATAGGCTTGTTGATGTTAAAATCATGTATCCTATACCTGAACTTGAACCTATCATTTCCCCTGATATAGTACACATCAATGCAATTCCTATACCTACTTTCAGTCCGGAAACTATATATGGAACTGTAGCAGGCAACACTACTTCTGTTAACATCTGCATATTTGAAGCACCAAATGATTGTGCTGCTTCAATTAATACGCCCCTAGTTCTATGTACTCCATCTATTGTTGACACCAATATTGGAAATACACAACCCATAAATATAATAAATACAGCAGGTGCGGTTCCTATACCAAACCATAGAATAGAAAATGGTATCCATGCTATTGGAGGAATCGGTCTTAATATACTGATTATTAACGTACATAATCTTTCAAGTCTTTTAGACCATCCTAGAATTATACCAAAAGTTATTCCGACTACTGCAGCTAAAAATAGACCGAGCAATACTTTATATAAAGTATCAATTATATCTTTAAAAAGTTTTCCGGTGACCAGTAGTTTTATGAACGAATTGACTACTTCTACTGGTCCAGGAAACATGTAACTAGGAATTAACATCAGTACATCGCATATAATATACCATATAATGATTAATATTATAGGAAATATTAATTTTTCAAGTTTATTATATAATCTTATGTCTGTCATTAATTCATCTCATTTTATGCTTTGATATTATCTTTGTTTTTTGTATTAGAAATATCTTATATGTTAGCATATAACTGTTCTTGAGTTAATGTTTGATTAATAATTCCTAAATCTTTTTCAATATCTAAGAAGCTATCCACATTGGTTTTATAATCATCATTTAACTCTGTTACCCATTTAATATTGGATAAACTGTCTTTTTCGACTGTTTCATTTGAAACTATGTTGGATGGTAAGTATTGAATAATGCCATCAGGATCATCAATGATTTTTTGCGTTGCTTGCTTATGTATATCTACAATTTTTTGTGCCTGACTTGAATGTTCTGATATGAATTTATCACTCATTACAACTACACAACATGGATGGTTTGGTATGATGTCACCTGATCTTTCTACAACATGTTGGTTGTTTGTTTTTTCGGATATGGATACAAATGGTTCATATGTCAACATTGCATCTATACTGCCAGTTTTTAATGCATCATTCATTGAAGATACTTTCATTCCAGGACTTTTTACATCAGATGAACTTAAGCCATTTTTCTTAAGGTCATATTTAAGTAAAACATTTTGAATTGAAGCTTCTCCAGGTGTTGCAACGGTTTTACCTTTTAAATCTTTTATAGATGTTACTGAATCATCATGTGATACTAGACCACTACCTTCATTTTGTGCTCCTGCCACTATTTTTACAGGAACTCCTTTTGAGATTGATGATACGACCGGTGCTATTCCCACATAACCGACATCTAGGTCTCCGCTTGCCATTGCACTCATTAAATCTCCACCATTATTATACTCATGTAATTCTACTTTTATTCCAGCATCAGTGTACATTCCTGAAGCATCTGCTACAAAGAGTGCTGCATCATGGTCTGAAGGTAAGTATCCTATGTGTACTGTTTCAGTATCATTATTTAAAAAACTTAATCCAGCCCATATTGCAACTATTACAACTAATGCTGCAATGATAATTCCAATAATTTTTTGATTAGACATTTTTAAATCTCCCAAATATTAACTTAATTTTAATTGTGTTAATAATATTTTGTATGTTTATATATCTATAATAAGTTTTTTGAAGTTTTATTTTCAATGATATCAATTCTGAATAAAATATAACACCCCATATAAAAGTATAAATACTACTTTAAGAAAATATAACATTGTGATATAACATTGTAATATTATATAATATAGAAAAATAACATTGAAAAAAAATATAGAATAACCAAAGGAGTCGAGAAAATGACAGATAAATTAATATATATGGATAATTCAGCCACATCCCCTGTAGACCCTGAAGTATTAGACGCAATGTTACCATACTTCAACGAAGAATTCGGAAACGCATCAACATTATACACGTTAGGAGTAGAAGCAAAAAAAGCAGTAGATAAAGCAAGAAAACAAGTAGCAAGCCTAATTAATGCAAATGTTGATGAAATAACATTCACAAGTGGTGGATCAGAATCAGACAACATGATAATTAAAGGAGTGGCACTTCATGAAAAACTAAGAGCAACAGAAGACAATCCTCGAAACCATATTATAACATCAACCATTGAACATCCGGCAGTACTGGAAACATGTAAATTCCTAGAAAAGCTGGGCTACGAAGTAACCTATTTGCCAGTAGATGAAACAGGAATAATCAACCTGGATGACCTAAAAGCAGCAATAAAAGAAAGCACAATACTAATATCAATAATGCACTCAAACAATGAAATAGGTTCAATACAACCAACAAAAGAAATTGGAGAAATTGCACGGGAAAACAATGTCCTATTCCACTCAGATGCCGTACAAAGTGCAGGAAAAATACCAGTAGATGTAGTGGAACAAAACATAGACCTACTTTCAATATCCGCACATAAAATTAACGGTCCAAAAGGTGTTGGAGCAGTATACATTAAAAAAGGAGTCAGATTAGAAGTATTAATACATGGTGGTGGACAGGAAAAAGGATTACGTTCAGGAACAGAAAATGTACCTGGAATAGTTGGTCTAGGTAAAGCTGCAGAACTGGCAAACATACACTTAGAAGAACGTATGAAACACAACCAAGAAATCAGAGATGCTCTAATAGAAAAAGTAACAAGCACAATCAAAGATTCATATGTTAACGGAAGCCTGGAAAAAAGATTACCTAACAACGTACACTTCAGATTCTCCGGAATTGAAGGTGAATCCTTAATCCTAAGATTAGACCATAAAGGGATTAATGGTGCAACCGGTTCAGCATGTTCAACTCATGATTTAAAAGGTTCCCACGTTCTAGCAGCAATAGGCATTAAACCGGCATTGTCACATGGTTCATTAAGATTATCAATAGGACCGGAAAACAGTATAGATGATGTGGACTACATTGTAGAATCAATAGATGAAGTAGTAACCTACCTGAGAAAATTATCTCCATTATGGGATAATAAAACAGATGAATATATCGGAGACAAATTCGAGAAAGATGTTGATGAAGAGGATTTGGATAGATACTAAGAAATTTAATGATGAGGTGATAAAATGGAAGAATACAGCGATAAAGTAAAAGATCATTACATGAATCCACGAAATACGGGAGTGATTGAAAACCCTAGTGGAGAAGGTACAGTTGGTAACCCAGTATGTGGTGACATAATGACCATATACATAGATGTTGATGAAAATGAAGTATTAAAAGATGTTAAATTCAGTACATTTGGATGTGGTGCAGCAATAGCCACAAGTAGTATGATTACAGAAATGGCAGTTGGAATGACAGTAGATGAAGCTTACAAAATTACAAGAAACGATGTAGCAGAAGAATTAGATGGACTTCCACCGATAAAATTACATTGTTCCAACTTAGCAGCAGATGCATTACAAGCCGCAATCGAAAATTACAGAGAAAGAAAAGCAAATGGAGAAATATAATTCTCCACCAATCCTATTTTTAAAAATAAGTTATAATAATTTTCTTAATTTAAATATTGATTTTGGAGAAGATTTAATAATAATTTTTAATAATGATTTAACATTAACATCGGACATATCAGTTTTAATAATCTCTTCAACAATATTGTTTAAACTATCATCATCCAATGTTAACAGGAACTCTTTAACCTTGTTAAAACGATTAAATGTTTTTCCAATATTTTCTTCTGTTAAAATATAATATTCCTTTAGAAAATCTTTTGAATAGTTTCCTGCTTTAACAGATTTTGAAGCTACAATACCAGCATATTTTCCACTCAACATTGCAGTTCTAATTCCATCACCAGTCAATGGATCAACAAAACCGGCAGCATCCCCAACTACCATTATATTATCATCATATCGTTCTTCAACTAATCCACCTATAGGATCTCCACCCACATTCATTTCAACTATTTGAGCATTAGCCAAATCATGATTGGATTCTATGAATGAATCCAAGAAATGTTTTGCTGTCTTATCCGTGTGTGATTTCAGTATTCCAAGACCTACATTTGCAATATCATCACCTTTCGGGAATATCCAAATGTATCCTCCAGGACAGATTGTTCCTATATGTATTTTAACATGATTCATATTTGATGTCTTTACGTTCACCATTTCATATTGTATACACGAAGCCATGTTTTCCAGTGAAGTATTTGTTTTAAGACCTGCCATTCTTCCTACATGGGATTCTGGGCCATCCGCTGCAATAATTATTTTAGTAATGATTGAAACATGCTTATTCATGCTGGTTGCTTCAACTACAAATCCCTCTTTTATTCTCCTAATATTTTCAGCTTTAGTCTTTACCATCACTTTTGTTCCGGAACGTATTGCATCCATTAGCAAATGCTTATCAAAGAGTTTTCTTTCCAGGACATAACCCGTATCCGGCAATTCTATTTTATTATCATCCAATGTTAATGATGTATTGTTTGGTGAAACAATTTCTATCCCATCTATTTCTCTAGTAATCCATTTAAAATTTGGTTCTATATCCAGTTCATCTAAGGTGGATTTTGTTATTCCCTCGGCACACCTTTTTGGTGTTCCTATTTCTGATTTTTTATCTATTATTAAAACATTGACACCGTTTTGTGCCGCATTTTTTGCAGCTATTGAACCGGCCGGTCCTGCACCTATCACTAATACATCAGTTTTAATTTGCATAGAATCATCACGTCATATTGAAAGATTAATTAATATTAGGTAATAGAAAATATAAAAAATTTTTGTTAAAAAAAGAGTTACTGAAAGTATTATATTACATTTCGTGCAATATAACCTTTCTTATATAAGACAATTTCAGATATAACTAAAATTATACCAATTATCGCAAGGATGATATTGAATGTTCCTCCTTCAACAAGTAAAATGGTTGAACAGATTAATATAATGATATCAGTTATTATCCAAAGTATTTTCATTATTTTCTTTTTATCTTTGTTTTTCATGTTTCTCATATTAGTATGTTTTTGATATTAATACTTTGTGCTGTGCTACTTGACCACAATGTACACAATTTCCTTCCACTTCAGCTTCCTGTGTTCCCAGTATGTCAATATCATATTTTTCTTCCATGTCCTTACCACATTCCGTACTTCCACACCAGTTACAAGAGATAATTCCACCTTTTTTATTAATTGTTTTCTTAATCTGTTCAGGTGTTTCCACATGAAATGTTTTTTCTTCCTGGAATTTGTTAGATGCCTTTTTAAGCTCTTCGGCAATGTCATCAAGTATGTTTTTAACTGTTTCAACCACTGTATTTTCATCATAGTCTATGAATTCCTTGTTACCGTTGTCTCTTCTGATAGTTACTATAGAAGAATTTTCAATATCCCTTGGTCCAACCTCTATTCTTAATGGTACTCCTCTCTGTTCCCATTCATAGTACTTTTTACCAGGACGCATATCCCTTTTATCCTGTTTCACTCTTATTCCATTGGATTTTAATAATTCTTCAAGTTTATCTGTGAAATCAAGAACTAATTCCTCTTTTTCCTTAAAGATTATTGGTACTATTATCACTTGTTCCGGTGCTACAACCGGTGGTAATTTAAGACCTTTTTCATCACCATGTGCTGCTATAAGTGATGCTATTACACGATCAGATAATCCATAACATGTTTGATGCACGTATTCATGTTCACCTTCATCATTTTCAAATTGAATGTCAAATGTTTTTGCAAAAGTTGTTCCCAAGTTATGTACTGTTCCTATTTGCAGCGTTTTTCCATCAGGCATTATTGTATCGAAAGCCATTGTGTATTTGGATCCTGGAAACTTATCCCATTCAGGTCTCTTACTGATTGAATATGCTATTCCCAATGAATCAAAGAATTCCTTGTATATTCTTATTCCTGTTTGAACTTGCTCTTCAGCCTCCTGTGCTGTAGCATGTACTGTGTGTGATTCATTAAAAGTGGTAATTTCCCTTACCCTGATTAATGGACGTGTATGTTTTGTTTCATACCTGAATGTGTTAACTGTTTGATATACTTTAATTGGTAAATCCATATGTGAACGTACCCATAATGAAAACATAGGATACATTGCTGTTTCACTGGTTGGTCTTAATGCTAACTGCTCATTTAATTCCCTTAATCCACCTCTTGTTACCCAGTATACTTCTTCTTCAAATCCTTTTACATGTATAGCTTCTTTTGCTAACTCACTTTCTGGTATGAGCATTGGAAATAATGTTTCCTCGTGTTCTTCATCCAAAAGATTCTGCAGCAATTCCAAAGAGTATTTTCTTATCTTAAAACCTCTTGGTAGCCAAACACTCATTCCTTTAACAGGATACCTCGCATCCATTAATTCTGCTTCTTCCAATATGTTATGAAACCATTCACTAAAATTTTTCATTCCTTCACCCCTATAATTGTATTGTCTTATATTAATTAGCTTAAAAAAAATAGTTAACTCTGGTTTTTCTCTAAGATGTATATATGTATTATGAATTATTAAAAATTTTTCATTCATGAAAACTTGTATAAAATAAAGCAAATGAAAAATTTATCATTACTTAATTACAAAAAAAATAATAGGTTATTAAGATGGCTAATTTTAATTTTATTATAAGAGAAGATAATGTTGGTAAAATTATTTCAGAAGATGGTATGTTGGATGCTGTTGATATTGAAGAAACATTACAATCCAAATATAATTACTTATATAATTCAATGAAAGAAGATAATTACACATTAAAAATTAACCATTGCACTTATTTTAAGGAAATTGTTTTTAAAAAGAAAGTTGTAGGGTTTTTTGCATATACCATCATCAATAGTTTATCTAACCTATCATTGGTTGCCAGTTTTATTTTACCAGAATTTCGTGGAAGAGGACTGTTTTTTGATGAAATAAATGACGTTTTTGAAAACGGTAAACAGATAAGCATTTATTATCCTCCACGTTTTATAATAGAATTACTAATTAAATATGGTTTTGCAACTAAAATAAACGAAAACATAGCTCTTACGTCAATAAAAATGGACATCCCATCTAATATGATATCTGATATTTATGGTGGTGATGAACTGATATATAATGATTATGTTTATACTTCCATAATTTATGATTTTAAATCCTGTGGATTCATAATTACGCCAGAAGAGAATAAAAACATCATATATCTTACACGACCATACGAAGAGGACATGAAAAATAATGAAACCAAAAAAACACGGAAAAATATTAACAACAATTATTTTGAAGAGATTAAAAACGTTTTAAATGATAATAAAAGTAATATAGAGAAATTCTTAAAAACAATAGAAAAAAACTATCCCATACCATCTTACAATATTCTGGATGATAATAATGAAATAGATTTTGAAAAGCTTAAGGATATTACTAAAAAGGAAGAAATAAACGAAAACATATTGGAAAATTTCGAAAAAATAGGAATTGGTAAAAATTCACTACATGATACTCTGGACAATGTTAACAAGGAAAATTATATTAAATCTTATCAAGATGTTGCTATTTATGAGTTTATTCGTTTATTTATTGATAACAATAACATCGAACTAACAAACAGTATTATTAAAATCGATTATGAATTTAAAAACGATTATATTAAAAATCTTGTTATTAAAGAAGGATTAATAAGCAATGAAGTTGATGTTAAAGAAGTAAAAAAATATCTTAAATCCCTGACGGTTAATGAATTGAAAGATATTTTAAAAAATAATAATTTAACAGTAACAGGAAATAAATCCAAGCTTATACATCGTATAATCAAATATGTTCCAGACAGTAACATAATGGATAATGATTATACTGTGACAGATAAAGGATTAAAGTTTATAGAAGAACATGAAGACATAACAATCTATAACAAATTCCTAAAAAACTTTTATTATCATGAATTTAAAGAATTTATCTTAAAGAACACTGGAAGTGTTAATGAAGTTGCTATTCTTTTCCTTAAAAAGCATTTGGCAAAAAGTATTGAAAATAAGGATTTTAAAGCTTTGAGTGATAGTTTAAATGCTTTAGCACATATTAATAAAAATAATAACAATTATGAAGAATCCTTGCATTATGAATTAAAGAAATTTATTATTGGGCTTAACCCAATATTTTTAGATGAAAAATATTATAATTACTACCAACCAATTAACAAGAACAATATTGAAAACATTAAATTTTTACTGTCTAAAGAGAAATTTAATTTGGAAGATGAATTTGAAAAAGCTTGGACAGATATGGAAATCAAAGAATTCCTTATTCCATATAACAAATCCTTCAAATATCTTAACCGTATGATTTCAGGTGCGGATAGAGATATTATGAATGATAAAATCCGTGAAAAATATTTGAGTAAAGAGAACATTATTCATGATAAACTAGATAAATCCGTTCAAACCAGTCTTGATAAGTTCCTATAATTGTAACCTCCATTATTCCACTCATTTTTTTTAAGTATTTATTTTATTTTGTACAATATAATACTATGAAAGATTTAATAGCAATTATTCCAGTATCCAGTTTTAATGAGTCAAAAACTAGGCTTTCACCATTTTTAACTAAGGATGAGAGAATTGAATTATTGAAAGTGATGCTGAAGGATATTATTCATGTTGTAAGAAGTGAAGTTGAAGAGATTGTGATTGTAAGTAAGGATATTAATGTGAAAAGCTATGCTACCAAAATGAATATAAATTTTGTCCATGAGAAAGAACATGAAGACAATTTTCTAAATAATGCAATCCATGATGCAATAACAGAAGTTAAATTAAATTTTCCAAATAGAGATATTCTAATTTTACCTTCAGATATCCCTTTAATTAAAAAACAACATATAACTTCGGTTAAAAATATGGATAATGACTTAATTATTAGTCCTTCTAAAGGTGGTGGCACAAATTTGTTATGTTTTAATAGTTCATATGATTATGAAACTCAATTTGGGGATATGAGTTATTTTAAACATTTAAATGTAGCTAACGAACTGAATATGTCTATAAATTTAATTGAATCATTTTATGTTTCGTTGGATATGAATACTCCTGAAGATTTAGGGGAATTATTATTACATGGAGTTGGCACTTTTAGCTTTGATTTTTTAAGAAACATTGGAATAATTGTTAACGGTAGTCATGGAAAGGAGAGGTTAGATGTTAGAAGAAAAGATGAAAAGTAACTGTTCATTAAGTATTGCCGGTCTTGACCCATCTGGTGGTGCTGGCATACTTGCGGATTGTAAAACTTTTCATGCCCATGGTATTTATGCAACATGTGTTGTTACATGCATTACTGCTCAGAATCCCTTTGGTGTTATCAATATTCAGGAAATTGACTTAAAAGTTATTGAAGATGAAATTGACCAAATTTTAGATGTTTATCCAATAAAGTACATTAAGACGGGAATGCTTTATTCAGAGGATATCATTAAGTTAGTCTCCAGAAAGATTAGTGAATATGATATAAGTGCGGTTGTGGATCCTGTGATGATTAGTGAAAGTGGAAGTGAATTAGCTAAGGACGAGTATCCTGAGTATATTAAAAAATATTTATTGAAAAAATCATATTTAATAACACCAAATATACATGAAGCAGAAAAATTATCCGGAAAAAGTATTACGAATGAAGAAGATATGAAAGAGGTTGCAGAATATTTAAGTTATGATAATAATGTTGTAATTACAGGAGGACATTTAAAAGGAAATGACATACTATGCTTCGAAGATAAAATCTATGAAATAAAAGGGAATATGATTCCATCAAATAATACTCATGGAACCGGATGCACATACTCCAGTGCAGTAACAAGTAACCTGATAAAAGGAGAGAATATAGTTGAATCATGTCAAAAAAGTAATCAATTCATACAAAAAGCCATAAAAAATGGATATAACTATGCTCCAAATCAATTCTACGAAAAATAAAAAAAAATAGTTGCATATACTTAAATAGTATATGCTTCATCTTCAATTACTGAAAAACCGTTTTCTTTTAATAATTTTAATGATGCATCATTGTCATCTGTTCTAAGTACAACTAATGCTTTAGAGGTTTTCTTTTCAACAAAAGCATAAATATATTCTACATTTACATCATTTTCATTTAATAAACCAAGAGCAGCTTCCAAACCACCCGGCTGATCTTCAACTTCAATAGCCAGAACATCGGCAATACTTACTGCAAACTCATTTTCCAGCAATTCCTTTGCCATGTCAGGATCTGAAACTATCATTCTTAAAATTCCAAATTCAGAAGTATCCGCAATGGATAATGCCCTGATATCAATATTTTCACTTTTTAAAGTTTTCAATGCTTTCCAAAGTCTACCCTGTTTATTTTCTAAAAAGACGGATAATTGTTTAATTGCCATGTTTATCACCTCTAACTAAAATCTCTTTTATCAATTACTCGAACAGCCTTACCTTCACTTCTTGGTAGTGAAAATGGTTCTGCCAATGTTACTTTCACTCCAATACCAATAGCTTCCTTAATTTTTTTAGCTATTGTACGTTTAAATCCTTCCAAATTAATTATTGAATCTGAGAAGTTAGCCTGATCAATTTCTACCTGAACCTCTATTTCATCAAGTGTACCCGGACGTGATACGATAATCTGATATGCTGGAGACAATTCATCCATCTTCATAATTACTTCCTCAATCTGTTTAGGGAATACAATTACACCTTTGACTTTAAGCATGTCATCACTTCGTCCAGTAATTCTACTCATACGGGCTGTTGTTCTTCCACAACCACATTTCTCATAATTTAAAGATGTCAAATCTTTTGTTCTGTATCTGATAACAGGCATTCCTGTTTTAGTAAGGGATGTGAAAACAATTTCTCCTTCAGAACCTTCAGGTAACACTTCCAAAGTATCAGGATCAATAATTTCCGGATAAAAATGATCTTCGGCAATGTGCATTCCATTCTTAAGATGACATTCTACTGAAACACCAGGACCAATAACTTCCGTTAAACCATAAATATTCTGAGCAGAAATACCGAATTTAGTCTCCAGTTTATGTCTGATTTCTTCTGTCCACATTTCTGCACCGTATAATCCTCCTTTAAGTGGAATGGATGTAGGATCAATTCCTTCTTTTTCAAATGATTCGGCAAGGTATAATGCATAAGACGGTGTACAGCATAAGAAATCTGCAGGGAAATCCTTGAGGAAATTCATCTGTCTTTGAGTATTTCCTGATGACATAGGAACGGCTAATGCACCTATTTTTTGTGCTCCATACTGTGCTCCATGACCACCTGTAAACAATCCAAAACCATATGCAACATTTACTATGTCTTTTTTATGTACTCCTACACTTGCCAGACCACGGGCGGTACATTCCCCCCATATTTGAACATCCTTCTGTGTGTATGCCACAACTGTTGGAATTCCTGTTGTTCCGCTTGTTGAATGTACCTCAATCCAATCTTCTTTAGGTGCAGCCTGTAAATCAAAAGGATATGTTTTTCTTAAATCATCTTTTGTGATAAAAGGCAATTTCTGAATATCATCCAAAGTTTTTATATCCTCCGGTTTTACTCCGGCTTTATCATACAAATCCTGATAAAAAGGCACATTATCATATGCATATTTCACTACTTTTTTAAGTCTTCTTAATTGAAGTTCCCTTAGTTCTTCTCGACTCATACACTCCCGTTCTGGATTAAAAATATATACATCTTCCACTTTAAATTTTGACATTATTTCTCCTCATTACATTTCAATTAATTCTACATTTACATTTTTATTTTTAATATCTTCTTCAGTTAATTCTATAATACATGCATGACCAGTTGATGCATCTCCAGGATTAACAATTGTTGTTTCACCAATTGTATCCTGTCCAATTGATTCATGTACATGTCCACATACATTTAGTGTAGGCTGTGTTTCTTCAATTATTTTTCTTACGGCCATGCTGCCCACATGTGCACCTGATTCAATTTTATCAGCATTGGTATCCAACGGCGGTGCATGCGTTACCAATATTGTGAAGGAATCTGAAGATAATAACTCAGCATGTTTACTTAAATTTTCATACAATGATTCATCACTATACTCGTTAGGAGTATCAAATGGTGTAGGATTTGAACCACCAAAACCGACAAGCTGAATATCTCCAATCATTGAAGTATTGTCATGTATATTTACTGCATTAGATTCGTTAAGCAATTGCTCAGAATTCTTAGGATCACAGTTTCCAAATAATGCATGAACATTGGCATACTCCGAAAACTTGTTTAAAATGTCAACAAATAAGGTTTCAGGACCAAAATCAGTTACATCACCCGTAATAATAATTTCATCAACAGAATTATCATCCAAGTAAGCATAAATCTTATCAGGATTGCTGTGAATATCAGTTATCATTAAAATTTTCATATAAAAAATTACTCCATTATGTTTAATCTTGTTAATTAATGATATCTTTTTTAAGATTAATAATAGTTTGTAGAAAAAATAGTACAAAAAATGATATAAAATAATAAAATATTAAAAAGAAGGTAAATGAAAAAGATTAAACTTCAGACATACTTTCCTTAAAAAAAGAAGCCATCTCTTTCAAAGCATTTTGAATATTAGACTCTTCACCAAATACGAAAACAGAAGAATCGTTATCATCATATTCTATGATGACATTTTCATACTCACAGATTTCCATAAATCTTTCTTCAGCAATAGGACTCTTAAAATTAAACCTTACATAATCAAAGTTAGCCGGCATTCCTGGAATAAATTTGGACTGAATCTTAACTTGTTTAAACACTTCCTTTCCTTTAGAAGCATCTAATAATTTTTGTTCCCAATCTGCAACAAATTCTTCACCTTCCATACCAGCCATACCCATTAATTTAAGCTCGGAATCATTGAGTAACGAATCAATTCTAGGCAATTCCTTAGCTCGATCAGGCTCAGTAGGATCTTGATTATAAAAACTTGTTAATGTTCTAGCATATCGAAGATTCTGAACAACTTCAGCAGGAACATCATATTTCTTATTTAAAATCTTAAGTAAATGATCAAGAACAACCCATCTTTGCTCTAAAGGGTCATGTAATTCTTGATTAGGCATTTAAATGACCTTCTAATATTTTACGAATGTTAAAGTTGTAAATTTTACCGTCTAAAGTTTCATCTATTTCCTTATCTATTTCATCCATGGATTCATAAGAGTCTAGGAATAATATATGATAACTGGTAGTGTCTTTAACTCTTAAAACTGCAATTTTATCTTTATCGGTAACTTCTTTATTTTCAATTGTTGCCTTATATTCAACAAATTGCTCATAATCTTCAGGTAAATCTCTTTTTGTGAAAACCCCAATTAATTCAACAATAAATTTTTGCATAGTATTTTGTCTCCTTAAATTACAATAATAAGATATTTCTTGTTCATCTATTAAATAATTTAACTATTTAATAAAAGTATATTAAAATAGATATATTAAAATTTTGGAAATAAGTTAATCCCAAACGTAATGAAAACTAGAAATTGATAATAATTAATTAATATAAAAAGGGGGTGAAGGATATAACTTAAAAAGTTATATGTGAACACTTAATCTATTCTTCTGCTGCTTCTTCTTTAGGTGTGTTCATTTTTTCAACTAAAGCGGATGGATCTACAACTTGTTTGTCAAGTGTACATTCTTCAGGTGATAATCCCATTGCTAATCCGTATAATTGAGCTAAGTGTAATACAGGAATTGCAAAGTTAGTTCCGTATTGTTCGTTAACTTCAGTTTGACCTACATCAAATTGCATGTGACAGAANNATAGCATCTACGTTTGCTGCTGTCATGTTGTCTAATTTTTCTTTGGTGAAACTGGTAGTTACTTCTTTATCTCTTGCTCTTAAACCTCCACCTGCTCCACAACACATCATTTTGTCGTTGTATGCTACAGATTTAGCTCCTGTAATTTCTACAAGTTCATNNAGTGGCAACCGTAGTGTACAGCAACGTTTAAGTTTAAGTCTTTTTCCATAATTTCAGAAAGTTTGTCTAAACCTATGTCATTGTATAATACTTCAGCAAAGTGTCTTACACCAGTTGAACCTTTGTATTCACGGTCAATTTCTGAAAGAGAAGCGTTAACTTTTTCTTTCATGTCTGCATCTTCTTTTAATAAGCTGTTAGCTTCGTGTAATGAACCGAAACATCCGTTACATTCTGTTAAGATTTCTGCTCCCATATCTTCTGCAATTGTAATGTTTCTTGCAGCAATTGTTGCCCAGGTTTCTTTGTCGAAAGAACCGAATACACCTGGTGCAGGACAACAGGATGCTCCTTTCATATCTGTTAATTCAACACCTAATTTATCCATTAATACTCTGGTGGATTTTTCGATACCAGGGTATCTGTTGTTCATAATACATCCTAAGAAATAAGCGTATGCCATAATAAATCCTCCTATAAATCAAAATTATTCTTTTATGTTTCCTGTAGCCCAGTCGTATCCGATTAATTCATCAAATGCTGTTGCTTTAATTAAAGTCTGTACTTCTTCTAATGCTTCAGGACATGCGTGAGTAGTTGGTGGTACTTCAACAAGACCAATTTCTTTTCTTAAAGCTTTAACTGAATCGTTAATTGGTACTGCGTGACCTGTTTTTGCTACGTATGAACCTGTCATTTTGTGAGCTTTTGCCATGTAACCTTCGTGTGCTGCTACGTTTCTGATTGCTTTAACAATTTCCACGATTTTAATATCACGAGGACATCTTTCTTGACATTCGTAACAAGTTGTACACATCCAAAGAGCATCATCAGATATAACTGCTTCTTTCATACCCATTAATGCTTTTCTTACTAATCTTCTGACCATGTAAGGAGTTCTTCTACCTGAAGGACATGCACCAGAACAGGTACCACATTGGTAACATATTGCTAAACTATCTGATCCGTTTGCCATTATTTCTGATTTAAAGGTTGGATCAATATCTTTTTCTGTAATTAAGTATTCACTTTCGTTTAATAAAGACATATTTTCACTCCATTGATAAAATACATAATATGATTAATATATTTCTTGTTTTACATCCAAAATATAGATGAATTTGATTGATGCACCTAAATTCACCAATCAAAATAGATAAATTTTTATAGTTAACTTGTAGAAATTTTACATTAGTATAAACTTCTATTAATAGATTTGATAAATTAGTATATAAAGCTATCAAAAAAAACAAGTAGTGTTACCTAAAAGATTACACCAAATTGTGATTAAAAAAATAAAACAATATACAATAAAAAACAAAAATATACACAACAAAACTAAAGTGAGAAAAAATATGATAATAATCAATTCACATGATGGACCGGCAAGATATGGAAAATACAATGAAAAAACAACACCCATATTACTAGACTATAGCAAAATAGAAAAAATAGAAAACATAGCAACACCATACAAAATACAAAAAGAAATAGCAGAAGAATACATGGAACAAACACTAACAATAGCAAAACAGGAAAAAAACAAAGAAAAAATAGCAGTTATACAAGGAGCACAATACACAGATCTAAGAATAAAATGTGCAAAAGAACTGGAAGAATACGGATACACAACACTAATGTTTGCAAACACGGACGAACTACAAAGAAACCCGGAAGACCTACTGGAAATAGTAATAAAAACAAGAGAAAACCTCAAACCAACAACAGCATTATACTTCCCATTTGCAACAACCCAAATCATACCAATACTAAGCTACATAGGAATAGACATATTCGACACATCACGAGCAATATACGAAGCAAAAAACAATAATCTGATGACAAATACCAACATATACCCACAAGAATACAACATAACAGAAGACATAAAACAAGAAAACATGAAACAACTGGAATTCACAATTAAAGAAACAAGAGAAAATATTAAAAACAAAACACTAAGAAATCTCACAGAACAAAAAGCAACAACACATCCAGAATTAATGACACTGCACAGATTACTGGATAAAAATTATCAAGACTACCTGCAAAAATACACACAGTTATACTAATAATGAACATTGAAAAAATAGTAAAAAAATGGAATATTATAATTCCTCATCAGCTGAAGCAATAATACGATTATAAGTACGGCGGGCAGTAGAACCATCATAGCCTATATATAAATTACATTGCGTATTATCATGTTTTGTACAAATTACCTGATAAAAGTTAGTACTTCTATCATGAATAAATTGAATATCTTTATACAGCTCATGAGAAATATGTGTACCTTTAATTAGGTCAATTGTATCACTATCTGTATAATTCAAATTAAACACTTCTTATAATTAATTATAAAATATCATATCATTAATAACTATTTAAATATTATTTAAATACAAGTATTTAAATTATTTGAATCATAAAAATTCTTCAAGTAAATCCTTAGAAATATCAGATAAAACAATTAGAGCCTCAGCTTCAACAAAATGCAGATCACCAGGAACAATTAAACAATGTAAAGGACCACCAAAATCATAATTAGCCACTTCTTTAACAATTCCTCCTTTTACTAACGGCTTATCACTACCTGCCCTGGCAAGACCAACAACTATCGTATCATCAGTAAAAACTTCTTCTTTTCTTTCAGATTCAACTTTAACAAGATAATCCAAAGCCTGATTGATTGTCATAAACCTATCCTTATGGGCTTGAATATCCAACAAAACCAATGTATGTAAACCAATATTCTTGTTAGCTTTAATTACATCATACGGTGAATGAGGAAAGAAATTCTCATCAGGAAACGGAACAGTTGTAGTCTTACCAAACTTATAAGCTTGAAGACCAGTCAGACCCGGAGCAGCAGAAAAAATACTACTGCCATGAATAATACGAGTTTCAATACCCTTACTGACAGCTTCAACATATAGTTCAGTATGAGTCGTGGCCATCAAAGGATCACCAGCAACAACAAAAGCAACATCCTTTGTTAAAGCTTCTTCTAAAACAACATTCCTGTCTTCAACATCTTCACGTTTTAAAGTAACAAAAGGAACATCCACTTTACTGATTAAATTATCAATATTACCTCCCATTAACTTAGCAGTATAAAACTCAGCATAAATACAATCAACATTTTTCAAAGCATTGAATCCTTTAAAGGAAATATCATCTTCACTAAACAAACCTAATCCAATAAAATATAACAAATAACCACCTCACTAAAAATAGATTTGAAAATAAAAATATTAAAATTTAATGAAAAAATAAAAAAAACTAGAAGCATGAACTCATTACAAAAAACAGACAAAAAAATACATAACAAATTCCACACAAACAAAAACACAAAAAAAGCCAAAAAACAACATGGTAAAGATAAATTAAAGGCCGGCAACTTTCCGAAATTCCCATAAGCTTACCACCTATAGTACAAAACAGAACGTAGATAGACTTTATTACTGAGATCGAGACGAGATCAGATGTGACCCTATCGCTATGGTCGCCGTACCAGATAAAATCGATTAACGTAAAAATCCAGTAGAAATATAAAATCCAAATACTGAATACACCTAACTAGAATAAAACTAAGAACCTTATGTAACTTAGTAATATTCCAAGACATACTAATTAAGTTAATTATAATATACAGAACATAAAACAATAACTTATAATAATATTATGCCTAGTTTGAAATATTTATTATGAAATAGTCTAAAAATCGGGTGTTGGAAACCGCGGACTTAA
>MVAA01000011.1:2822-5894 GCA_003266105.1 Methanosphaera sp. rholeuAM6 | reverse complement strand
TTATCTAATGGTATTAATAATTCAGTCATTTTATTTACCTCTTAATATTTATTGTTTAAATTAAATTTCTAAAAACATCAATATATTATGCGTATAGCATCATAGTCACATACTTCCTGACATGCCAGACATCCGACACATTTTAAAACATCAAAGACCACAGTATTGTCCTCAACATCAAAAACGTCCATTGGACATAAATCCAGACATTCCAAACAGTTTAAACTATCACACTTTTCATAATCTATATTAATTTCCATGAAAAACTCCTTATAAATCAGCCATCTTAGGATTAGGTAATTCTTCCTCAATTCTGACTAACTCATTAAGTTTTGCGATTCTTTCTCCACCAGCTGCTCCCGTCTTAATAATTGGTGCATTAAATGCTACTGCAATGTGTGCAATTGTTTCATCAGTAGTTTCACCAGATCTATGAGATACTACCGGAACATATTTGTTTGCTTTTGCCAATTGGATAGAGTTATAAGTATCTGTTAATGTACCTATCTGATTAGGCTTAATAATTAAGGAATTTGCAGCTTTTGCTTCAATACCTTTTGCTAATATTTCAGGATTTGTTACAAACAGGTCATCTCCACAAATCAGACAATCTTTACCTGATTTAGCAGTTAATTCTGCAAATGCTTCAAAATCGTTTTCCTGAATTGGATCTTCGACATAGAAGAATTTGTATGTTTCAACTAAATCAGCGATATAATCAATTTGTTCTTCAACTGTTCTAGAAGCACCTTCACGTTCATAGATGTATTTTTGTTCTTTTTCATTCCAGAATTCACTTGATGCTACATCCAATCCAGGTCTTACTTCCACTCCTGTTTCATCCGTAATTTCTGCACAGGAAGAAGTTTGAATTTCTAAAGCCTGTTCGTTAGTAAGGTTTGGAGCCCATCCTCCTTCATCACCTTTACCTCCAGTAAAAGTACTGTCGGTTGCTTGGATTTTTTCCTTAATTCTTCTGTGAACATTAATGTTTGTTTCCATTGCTTCAATTATGCTTGATGCACCTACAGGTATTACAAGAAATTCCTGAATATCCGGTGCATTTGTACCAGCATGTGCTCCACCATTAATCATATTACCTAATGGGTATGGGATGGATACTGGCATTATTCCACCTAAAAACTTATATAATGGTAAGTTATAACTTGAAGCTGCTGCTTTGGCTGTTGCCATAGATACTGCTACAGCAGTATTTCCACCTATGGTTGAAAAGTTATCTGTTCCGTCAATTTCTTTAAGTACAGTATCTATTTCTCTTAAGTCTTCTGCTTCCATTCCAATAATTTCGGATGATATTAAATCTTCCACTTCTTCAATTACTTGGTTTACTCCACCTTCAGGGAATGAGGCAACTTCGTTTACTCCTGTACTTGCTCCACTAGGTGCTGCAGCTCTGCCGAATCCATTCCATGTTAATATATCTGCTTCAACAGTTGGATTTCCTCTACTATCTATTATTTTTCTTAATCGTACGTCTTCAATTACACTATCCATAAAAAACACCTCTTTTTAAATGTAGAAATAGTTGTTCAATTAAAGGGCCTTTTTTTTATTTCCTTATAAGTGTATAAATAAGAAAATTATTTTTCATACTCAGGTATTAAAAATAAATAAAGATTATCTATATTCATCTTTAACTACTGCATCTAATGGAAGAATTCCTTCCTCATATTCATGTATAGCTATCTTAATTGGGTCTTCATCAGGATCAAATTCAACTAAAGGTTTTGCCCCCATTGATATTTGTAATGCACGTGAACCAATTAATCTAGCTTTTTCAAATCTTGTATCTTTTCTAGATTGCATATTATTAAATGCTCCTTACCGGTATATATCCTATTCAACAACTTAACTAAAAATATCCTTCATACCTATAGGATAAAAAGGAGAGGAGTCCTCATTTAATCGAGTAAATAATACCCTATTATTAGCTCCTTATTTAGTTCTTTAATGTTCATTACCATACGTCTACATGGGATATGAACATTCTTCTACAACAATATTTTTTGATTCCAAGATCATCAAGAACATCATTAGGACTTTCACCATTTTCTGTTCTTTCCTTAAATTCATCAAAACTTGCTGAAATAACTTTTCCACACGAAAAACATCTTACGAGTAACATAAGAATTTACCTGTAACTTTTTTGTTTTCTAGCTCTTGCACCAGGTCCACCGTATTTTTTAGACTCTGAACGACGTGGATCTCCAACTAACATTGTTCTGTCGTATTGAACATATCTGTCCTTAAGATTCATGTCACCAAAGTATTCTACTAAACCTTTAGCGATAACCATTCTAGCTGCTTCTGCCTGACCCATTACTCCACCGCCAACTACACGTACGTTAATGTCTACAGAGTCAACGATGTCACCAGCTAATTCTAATGGTTCAAAAATTTTTAATCTTGCTAATTCGGGACTGTATAATTCTACTGGTTTACGGTTAACTCTAACTTTTCCAGTTCCTTCTCTTACTGTACCTCNNCCACTAGTGTGTACTACTTTACTCATATTTACACTACCTTATATTTTATTTAAAATTTAGCACCTAATAATTTAGAAATTGTACCTAATTCCATACTTTTCTGAATATTTCTAGGTTGTGCTTCTTTAACTTCCACTACTTCTTGACCTTCTAACTCTTTAGGAACACCTACATTAACTCTTAAGTTTTTGTATGCTGTTCTTCCATGAGCTTTTCTGTAAGGAATCATTCCTCTAACGGTTCTTCTGAAAATATCATCCGGTCTTCTTGGATATTTTGGACCTAAATCTCTTGGGTTAGAAATACTTGCACGGTCTACTCTTTGTTTATACCTTGCGTAAAGGAAATCCTTATTACCAGAGATGATTATTTTTTCAGCATTAATAACAGTGATTTCTTCACCATTCAATAATCTTTTACTGACTGTACTTGCTAGTCTACCAAGCACTAATCCTTCTCCATCTATAATTGTTGCCATTCAATCCACCTACTTTATGATTTTAACATTGGATCCTTTTGGATTTTCAGCCATTAATTCATCAATTTTGAGGCATTTTCCACCAGC
>MVAA01000011.1:0-2679 GCA_003266105.1 Methanosphaera sp. rholeuAM6 | reverse complement strand
ATTGTTTGGTGAGGGATTTTATTAACTCAATTGTGTTTGGATTGGTTTTTGATAATTTCATTTTAATTATTCCTCCTCATTAACAAAGTTTATAATTTTATCTGCTTTTTCTGATAGTATATCACAAGCTATTGTAAGAACTTCCACCGGTTCTAATGATCCATCCGTTTCGATTTTAAATATGTATTTCCCTTCTTCGAAATCTATGGTTATTGCATTGTCATCCTTTTCAGATAACCTCTGACAAGTTCTACATGTGGAACAGTTTTCTACATTATCATATGTTAATGCACCATCTTCAATTTTTAATACGTTTCTTGGACATTCTTCCACATATTCTTCCAAATCTGTGACTTTTTCATTGTCAATAATAATTTTTGGATAATATTTGTAGCCACAAGTTGTAGTTGCTTGCCATTTTGCATGTTCTGAACCTAAACCTAGTTCTGCTATAGCTTCTAATTCTACTTCTTCGTCTTCTCGAAGTTCTACAATTGGAATTGTATCATAAACTGGTTTTATAGCTGGGTCGTCTGATTTTAGATCTTTTGAATATACTACTTTAGGACCTTTTTCTTTTAAAAGGAAGGAAACGCTACAACTTGAACAATGATCTTCGCAATCACACTCGGATTTAAATACATAGGAACTTAAATCAGTTCTAATAGGTATTAACCCTAGACGGTGAGCCAAAACTTCATCGAACATTTTTGCATCGTTTTTGAAAATGTTAACATCTTCAATTGCTAGAGTAGGAATTTCTACAAGACATATTCTTCTGATTGTATTTATAAATGTATCATCTACACCATCAACTACAAATACAGCTCTTTCATCATCCTTTTCTCTAATTTCTATATTCATAATTATGACCCTTTGTTGAATACTTATACTCTTCTACCTCTTTTTCCACCAGGTCTACCAGTACCATCGTGAGGTATAGGAGTTACATCCTCTATTTTACCAATTTTTATACCAGCTCTTGCTAATGCTCTGATTGTTGCTTGAGCACCAGGTCCNNGCTGCTTCCATAGCTGCAAATGGTGATGATTCCTGTCTGTCAGAACGTACAACTTTTCCACCAGACCATTGTGTAATAGTTTCAGCACCAGTTATATCAGTAACTGTTATAATAGTGTTGTTAAATGATGAGTAAACGTGAGCTACACCCCATTTATCATTATCTGCCATTTTATCACCTATAAATTATTTTTTAAGTAATTTAAACCACTTGTGTTTATTCATCGTCTTCTGGTTCTTCCGTTGCAACTGCTTCTTCATCAGTGTTTACTGGAGCTTCTATTTTGTGTGCAACTGGTGAACCTGGGTAGAAGTCAATATTGTCTTCATCAGCTTTTTCAACTAAATGTCCCGGTGCATTGATTTTTTTACCGTTTAGGGTAATGTGACCATGTACAACAAATAGTCTTGCTTCTTTAGCTGTCTGACTTAAACCTTTTCTGTGAACTAAACTTTGTAATCTTCTTCTTAGAACGTCTTCAACATTTAAATCTAATACTTCTTCAAGTCTAGCATTAGGTGATATAAATCCTAATCTAACAAGATGGTTTAATAATTCAGTTTCTTGTTGTTGTCTTTCATCAACGTCCATACCTAAGATAATACGAGCATCTCTTCGGTATCTTTTAACTTTTGAGTCTGCTTTCCAGATTTCTTTTTTGTTTTTTAATCCGTATTTTGCAGCTAACCTGTTTTCTTCTTTAATACGTTCAGCATTCCATGGATGTGATGGAGTGTCATATTGTTTTCGTGGTTTTCTTGGATGTCCCATAATCAAATCTCCTTAATAATTCAATTTAAAAAAGTTTTTTCACGTTTATCCTCTTGATCTACTTACACCAACAGATGAACCATGTCTAAATGTTGATTTAGTTCTTTGACCACGTACAGGAAGACCAACTTCGTGTCTTTTACCTTTGTAACTTCTGATCATTTTCATTCTGTTAAGATCGTCACGTAAAGTCATGTTTAAGTCAGATTCGATTAAGTGTTTTGTTTCCCCAGTTTCGTAATCGTTTCTTCTGTTTAAGAACCAATCAGGAATTCCGAAATCTTGAGGATTTTCGAGTACTTCTTCGATTTTTTCTACGGCTTCATCATCAATGTAACCGATTTGCTGTTCTTGATCTAAATCTAAAACTTTACATATTGCAATAGCAAAAGCCTTACCAATTCCTTTGATTTCTGTTAAAGCTGATGCGATTGTTTTATTTCCGTCTACGTCTTTACGAGTAATACGGATCATATGTCTAAATTCTTCTTCAGCCATTTGAATTCTCCTTTTTATTATATTGTAAATACAAAAACTAGATTAATCTAATGTGTGTGTTTGAAGTAATTTCTTTATAAGAAAAAATAAGCTTTGATTTTTTATAATTATTGAAAATATATCAAGAAAACAGTTATTTATCTAAATCAATCAATTCGGAATTAATCTAGTCAAAACAGATTACTGTTTTATTGTGATTAAAAATAATAAATAAATCGTTAAAAAAGTAGTAATTTTTTTTTAATGAAATTTTCAAGATAATTGTTTAAAATAATTATAAACGCCGAGACTGGGATTTGAACCCAGGAGGGCATACGCCCACAAGATTTCCAGTCTTGCGCCTTACCAAGCTAGACTATCTCGGCATATCTGTTTGTTTATAATTATTT
>MVAA01000126.1:1480-1793 GCA_003266105.1 Methanosphaera sp. rholeuAM6 | reverse complement strand
TTCAAATCAAACAACAATTTTACAAAACAAAAGAATTATACTAAAAGAAAATATCAGTAAAAAAAAAAAATAGTTAATCATCAGATTAAAAAAAAATATATTCTTTTATTTTATTTGATGATTTTTTTTATCTCTTTTTTTTCTTAATTCTTCTTTTAGATAATAATGTATGTTAATGTTATAAATTGTTTTTGTGGAGTTTGATTTTGATTGGAGCGTCCTGAGCCCACTTACACAGTCGTTCTTTGTTGAATTTCTGCTTACTTTTTCTTATTATGTTACATGCAGCATTTACATCCGCATTAATTAGTAT
>MVAA01000126.1:0-1448 GCA_003266105.1 Methanosphaera sp. rholeuAM6 | reverse complement strand
TCGTCTAGGAAACTGCTTTTGCTTGTGTATGATTCTTCAGTTATGATTAGTGTTATGTCATGAATTTTACATTTTGTTAGTAGTTTATCTATGAATTTTTTGAATGCATATTGCGTAAATATTTGGTTTTGTGTTGGACTCATATTGGATTTGTATTGGAAATTTTTATTGTATCCCAATACTATGGTACCTACATCTTGTTCTTGGCATACTTGTAAAATAAAGTTTGTTGCTTGGTTTAGGAAGTTGTTTTGTATTCCTTTGAATTTAGTGTTTATTTTACCTATTCTTTTGGATCTTTTTAATCCTTGTTTGTTAAGTATTGATTGATAATAAGCTGTTTTTTTACATTTGAAAGCTATTTGACTTTTTAAATGTCTGCCATCCACTATATATGGTGTCCTTTCAGTTGTAACTATTGTAACAAAATTATTAACACCCACATCAATACCCATAACTTTTTCTTTATCTAAATTCCATGGATCAATTTCTTCCTGGTATGTGAAATTGGCTTTAAACATTCTTCCATTATTTATTGGTATAATTTCGACCTGAATAAGATTTTTATCTCTTATATTTTCAGGAATCTTAATTTTTGGTCGACAATCCTTTGATTCTAATTCTTTCTTATATTTTCTACTCAATGGTAATTCAATATATCCCTCACTTAATTTCTTTTTAGAAGAAGTAATAGATCCCCGAGGAATAATAATATTATGTAAACGACCTGAATCATGCTTATGAGGACTGTTTACTTTCAAATCATATTCCCCATCAATACTCTTATTCTTCAATGCAACAAATCCATTAAAAGAATCAACATGCTTCTTAATAGCAGCATCCGCCACACCTGCCTGAATAAGAGAATACTTATCCTTGAATTCCTTTTTAACATTACCTATTACTTGTTTAAAATTTATCTTATTGAAATGTTTTCCATCCGAAGACTTAACAAATGGAGTTTTCTCTACAGCACAATTACGCAAATCATTAAGCTTCAAACAAACATCCACCAAAACATTATACTGCTTCTTAGAAAGTCCACGAATATAACAACTTTGAGTTAATAAAACACAACCATTATCCAACATAATACTAAACTTTATAACTCCCATTACACTCTATTTAACAAAAACATAACAAACAATAACAAATCTTATAAAATAAAAAATTTTATAAAAAAAATGCAACTATTTGAATATAATTATCAGTTTCATATTCATATTATATACATAGTCCTATATAAAGTTAATCTTTATAGAAATAATACATAAAGAGGGGTCATGATAAGTAATAATATACATTATCCAATGATTAATAAAATTATAATAAAACATGACATAATATAAAAGTATTAAATAAACAAACAAAAAAATAATTATGTCAAGTACTCACGTTACAAAAAAATTATTAAATTTTTTTATTTTCGTCTTTTTTTATTGATTTTA
>MVAA01000041.1:16254-16406 GCA_003266105.1 Methanosphaera sp. rholeuAM6 | reverse complement strand
TTTCATATATAGAGTATATGTCTTAAAAAGTATTTATATTTTTAAAATCATAGTGTCGGCTAAGATTTTTCTGGGATATGTTAAATATTTTTTTTTTAATTTTTCAAGGGGAGGGGTGGTGGTGGTCGGTCAAATGTTAATATTAATAATCC
>MVAA01000041.1:6939-16201 GCA_003266105.1 Methanosphaera sp. rholeuAM6 | reverse complement strand
TGAGGTATTCATTTTAGGATAAAAGGTAATACTTAATTTTTTATAACTTTAACTAAATTCATCTATAACTTTTCTAATCCAGTTTAAGAAGATTTTGTATTACTGAACTTTTGAAAAATATTTTTGTCAAGTCCTCTGGAAATCACTACATTTTTTCAAACCATTAGAAAAAAAATACACCATTAATACGGGAGATCAACTACATAAAACATGTTATCCTCTAAAAATAATGGATGAATTTATGAAAGGGGAGGAAAATTATTAAATTAGCTCCCACAAGGGTAATATAATAAATCCTTAAGAGGAATATTAATTTAAAGTGAATTGATAAAAAATAGCTTATCAATAAAACGATACGATTATTTTTTACTCTATTACAAACCCATAAAAAAGGTTTGCAATAGATCCGAAATTATCCATTATATTTAGTTTAATATCGGTTCTTATAACTTACCTTTTCTCAAGTGAAATAGTATTATTGTTTTCATATACGGGAACAAGTACACGTTTAGCCCCACAATTAATTGCTTTTTTAAGATGTATTGTGTTATTTTATCCTACGATGGCTGTGGGATGTCCTTCAACATTTGTGTTTCAGGGAACTGGCAGGGGTTTAACTGCCATGTTTCAAACGGTGCTTCGTGAAAGTATATTTACCATAACATTTGCCGTTTTTTTTCAATAGTTCTCGGATGGGGTGAATATGGAGCATGGTTTGGAATAATATTTGGTGAACTTGTTGTAAATAATATGACTCTTATTTTGGCTGATTTATATATTAAAAGGTTGAAAAAAAATTATTCTTAACAGTTTCTATATTTTTTCTTATTTTTTTTAACTTGTTTGGAATATATTAAAAAAATAATAATTATTTATTATGCCAAAGTATTTATATGAACTCGGATTAATATTACTATAACAAAAAATTATAAATAAAAATATAAACTTTAAAAAACGAAAAGAAGATGGAAAAAATGGTGGAAGAGAACATATGTCTATTAACAGACAGTTATAAGGTTACACACCACTACTTTTACCCGGAAGGTACTGAAAAAATATATTCCTACCTGGAAAGTAGAACAGGTGCACAATTCAATAAGACAATATTCTACGGATTACAGTATATTCTTAAAAAATACCTGGAAGGTACAGCAGTAACAGAAGAAAAGGTATGTGAAGCTGAAAAAATAATAGACTCACACATCGGACCAAACATATTCAACACGGAAGGTTGGATGTACATTGCAGAAAAACTGGATGGAAAATTACCAATAGAAATCAAAGCCGTACCTGAAGGAACGCCTGTTGATGTCGGCAATGTGTTAATGACTGTAGAAAACACGGATAAACATTGTTATTGGTTACCAAACTACCTGGAATCATTATTATTACAGGTATGGTATCCATCTACAGTGGCAACATTATCTGCAGAAGTAAAAAAACTATGCAACTTCTACCTTGAAGTGACAGGATCCTCAAAAAATAACCTGGATTTCATGCTCCATGACTTCGGATACAGGGGAGCAACATCAACGGAATCCTCAAAATTATGTGGATCAGCACATTTGTTAAGTTTTGCAGGAACAGACACCATACCTGCACTGACAATACCCATGAATTACTACAATGATTCAAATGTCGAAGGATTTTCAGTACAGGCAACAGAACACAGTGTAATGACATCACAGGGAGAAGATAAAGAAATAGAACAATCAATCAATGTGGTAAGGCATGCAAAGGATGGAATATTATCCATAGTAATAGATAGTTACAATTACAGAAACTTCCTGGAAAACGCATGTCACGAAAACAATAAATTAAATGATGAAATAAAAAAATTCTTGAACAAGGCAGAAGGAAATAAAATAGTATTCAGGCCAGACAGTGGAGAACCAGTAACTACAACAATAGACTGTTTAGAAATAATAGGTTCAGGATTTGGAACAAAACTAACAGAAAAAGGATATAAACTCTTTGATGCAAACATTGGATTACTTTGGGGTGACGGATTAAACTATCAGAAAATCAGGGATATACTATTTGGAATGAAAACCAATGGATGGGCAGCAGAAAATATAATCTTTGGGATGGGTGGAGGATTACACTCATCAGTTACAAGAGACACACAAAGAAATGCATTTAAATGTTCTGCACAATATCGCAATGGACAATGGATAGACATCTTCAAAAAACCATTGGACAGCAGTAAAAAATCAAAAAAAGGTCGTCTAAAATTAATCAGGGAAGACAACACATTCAAAACAGTATCATTATCAACTAAGGGTAAAGATGAGTTACAAACAGTTTTCAGGGATGGAAAACTATTAGTTGAAGAAGATTTCAAAACAATAAAAGCAAGAACTGGATGTTATACGTATTATCCAGTTAAAATTTAATCCTCTTTTCCATCTTTTTTGTCATAATTTAAAACCAGTGCCGACAAACCATGCAATATCTTTACCAAGTTCATCAGTTATATCCACATTAATTACTGAAGTGGTTCTTCCATCTTTACGACATGTTGCATGAGCAAAAAGCTTGTTTCCCTTGGAAGAACTTAAATAATGGATGGTAACTTCCTGGCCAACAGTAGGTCTGTGTAACTGATTGGATAATACTGCAAAGGAAAAGTCGGCAAGAGTAAATATTACTCCACCCATTATTGCACCATAGGCATTTCTATGATTGTTGGTAATTTCTAAACTACAGGTACAGGAGTCCTTATCAATTTCATCCAAAACCACACCATTTTTAGTTGCAAACTTGTCATCCTTAAAAAATTCTCTAGCTTCATCCAATGAATAAAAAGTAGTCATAATATCACTTATATCAGTTTATTTCCATACATAATTTTTACTAATAATTAATATACATTTTCTATTTTTTAAAATTTGGGTAATTATCCAAAAATCTAATCAAAATATTTAAATAATGTTTTTGAAAATAGATTATAAGATAGAAGAAAATATTATTGAGGTGAGTAATATGGAAGAGAACGCACCATTAAAATTAATCGAAAAATGTCATGCTCCAGAGTTTGGCATGTTATACGCTTTAAACAAGGAAATATCTGAAGAAGATTTTGAAAAGATTAAGCCATATATGCAACATTTTTCTCCGGCGTCATTTGATGATGTAATGAAAATATCTGGTGATCCACACGGATGGATGTGTACAAGAGAAAATGCACCTAAAGTGGAGGAAGCATTAGAGATTACAGAGACACTGGAAAAAATGGATAATGACAGGCAAGTTCAAAGAGAAGCTTTTGATAAGGAAAGAGTAAAAAAAGAAGAAGCTCAGATGGAACTTGAAAAAGTATTTTTCAGTGCTGACAGGCCAAAACAAAAACTGTCAAACTTGCTTAAGGCCGCTCAAACAGTATATGATCCGACAAACAGTTTCAGAGATAATAACCACTATGGTGGAGGGCATCTGTTTATAATTATGAAAAAAAGCATATGGTATGTAATGAATAATGGAAGAGAAGAAAACAACTGGAATATGAACAATATTGAAATAGAAGAAGCTGGTGGAGCAATAGGATTTAAAATACCTTATGATGAACATATTCATGACCTGATAAAAATAGTGTCTGATGAGAACGAATATTCTGGTGAAACGTATAAAGAACCTGAAATAGGAGGAAATGGTGGTTCCTGTGGAATCTGATGATACATTGAAACTTGTCCTGAAATGTATTGACCACGAGGAACTTGGAAATCTCTATGCATTAAATAAAGAAATCACAGAAGATGAAAAACAATCAGTAATTGAATACTTCAGAAATTATAAGCCAATCGACTTTAAAAACATAATGAATATTGAAGGAAATCCCCACGGATGGATGTGCAAAGAGGATGATGTGCCCAAAGTCGAAAAAATATTAAATATAACAGAAACACTGGAAAAACAAAGATTGGATCAACAACAAACACAAAAAGAACTTAACAGGAAAAGAAAAATCAAAGACGATGCAATGGGAGAACTTGAATCAATATTCTATAAAGCTTCAAGACCAAACAAGTTCCTCAAGAAATTACTAAAAAAAGCGGAAATAGTATATGATCCGGGAGACAGTTATTTGACCGACCATGAATTTGGTGAAGGACAACTGTTCATAATTGAAAAATCATACATATGGTATATTATCAATAATGGAAGAAAGGATGATGATTACACATTAAATAATATAAAAACAACAGGTCCTGGTGCAGTAGGTTTCAGAATACCCTATGATGAACATGTACATGACTTAATAAAACTTGTTTCAGAAGAAAATTTATACAAGGGAAAACAATAATTAATTAATAACACTTATTTGGGATGATAAATATGGATATCAGATTAGAACAACGAACAGATTACAAGGAAGTAGAACTATTAATAAGAGAAGCATTTTGGAATATTTACAGGCCGGGATGCTATGAACATTTCATAGTTCACAATTTAAGATATGATTCATCCTTCATTAACCAGTTGGATTATATCATTGAAGAAGATGAGAGAATTATAGCACACATAGCCTACTCATCCAATAAGCTCATAACTGATGAAAATACGGAAACGGTTGTTACTTTAGGTCCAATTTGCGTACATCCTGATTATCAAAAACAGGGGTATGCTAGGAAATTAATGGAACACACTTTAAATCTTGCACAGGAAATGGGAATTCCTTATGTTTTCGTTGTCGGTATTGAAAATTTCTACAGTAAATTTGGATTTGAGGATGCATCCAAATATGGAATTCAATATAATGACTTAACTGGGGACACACCATTTTTCATGGTCAAAGTCTTTGACGACGAAAAAATAAAATCCATTAATGGTGTCTATAAGGATAATGAACTATTTAAAGTTGATAAAGAAGAACTAGATAAATTTGACGAAAAATTCCCACCAAAACAGAAAGAAAAACACGAAGGTCAACTGGATTTTTAGACCTTCAAATATTCTCCATTTTTTTATGAGTACGTATCGTTGATGAATTTTTCTATATTCTCCGGATTTCCCGTAAACAATATTAAATCATCTATTTCTAAGGGGAAATTTGGACTAAAACCTATCAATGTCTTATTGTTACGAATAATTGATGTAACAGTTAAATCATAGTCATGGAACCTGTATTCATCCAATTGTTTCGGTTTTGTCACATATATTGAATCGACATTCAAATCTGTTATTCTCTCGGATAATTTTGCAGTTATTTCCTCAGGTGATACGCATCTGAAAGTATCATAATGGTCTGATCTAAGCGTATCGATAGTTTCAAGTATTTCATCAACATCCTTGTTGTAATAATCCATTACTTTACTGAACATCACAATACTCGTTTCAAATTCCTCAGGAATTACTTCATCAGCCCCCAATTCATATAATTCATCAACATTTTTAACGAATCTTGTTCTTACAATTATATGAACATCAGGATTAAGTCTACGTGCAGCATCTACTGTTTCATGTGTTGCCTTATATGTATTTGTTGCAATTACGATACATTTTGCCGAAGTAATCTTAAGCTCTTTCAAAACATTTTCATTTGATGCATCACCGTATATTATCGGAACACCCAATGATTTTTCCTTCTTAACAATTAGAGGATTCATATCCACAATTACATATGGTATACTGTAATGTTCACATGCTCTGGCAATGTTTTTTCCGTTCACACCAAAACCAACAATAACAACATGATCCTCCAGTTCTTCTTCATAATGTTCTTCATGAACAATTGTTGTTAATGTTTCATCAACTTGGAAATGAGGTATTTTCTTAAACATTTCTATAATTTTGGGGGTTGTTTTCTGTAGGAATGGTGTGGCAGACATTGTGATAATGCTCACAGCCAGGAACATTGTAAACAGCTGGTTACTCAGAATTCCATACTTGATTCCTTCACCTGCCAGTACGAATGAAAACTCTCCTATTTGACTAAGAAGTATTGATATTGATATTATGGTACGAACAGGTAATTTCAATATGCATCCTGTTAAGAACGTTGCTATAAATTTTATCACCAATACCAGAATGGCTAAAGCAATGATTAAAATGATGTTGTACAGGAAGTATTCGATATTTATCATCAAACCAATCGAAATTAGAAAAATGCTCATAAATACGTCTTGAAATGGCTGTATGTATCCTAGTGTTTGATGTGAATATTCTGTGTTTGATATCAGCAAACCTGCCACAAATGCTCCCAGTTCTGGCGAAATACCAATAACTGATGTTGCATATGTTGTTCCGAGACAGATAAACAATACTAAAAGCATATATAAGTCACGATTCTTGGTTCTTGCTGCTTCATGCAATGCTTTAGGTACGATAATGAATGATCCGGCTACAATTAAAACAATTAAACTGACTAACTGCATTATGGTGTATGGTAATGTGCTGAAATCTATGTTTTTTCCACCGAGTAATGGTGTTAAAAGTAGTACAACAATAACGGCTATATCCTGAAATATAAGGATACCCAATGTTACTCTTCCTTGAAGTGTGTGTGTCTGGTGTTGTTTTTGTATAAGTTTCATTACTATGGCAGTACTGCTGAAACAGACTAGAAAACCTAGAAATATGGCTTCATTTAAGGGTATGCTTGCAACGAAGGTTATTATTGTAACCAGAATTGTTGTTAGCAGTACCTGTAGTAGACCACCTAATATAGCATAGTGTTTTATTGCAGAAAACTTTTCTATTGAAAACTCCAGTCCTATGATAAACAATAGGAATATTACTCCCAATTCGGCTATTTCAGTAATTATCCCCGTAGAATTAATCAGTTGGCCTAAAATAATTCCCGTTAAAAAGAGTCCAATCATGGAAGGGAGTTTAAGTTTATTGAATATTAAAAGGATAGCTACTGCAGTAATTAAAATAACTGATATGCTCTGTAATAATGCTAAATCCATAAGTATTGTCTTCCTTTTTTTGAATGATTTTTCCTATTTGATTGTTTGTCTTTTCAATTACTAATATTTTTAACTTAGTATTCGAGAACAGACAGTGGGTAGACAACCATTGGAAATAAAACATTATGAATAAAGGAAAGATTGGTAATTTTTAACTGGTAATAATAGTTGTATATTAACATTAATTACTTTAAAATAAAAAGAGTTTTAAAAAGAAGTTTATGAGAGAATTAACCCTCATCCAGTTGACCCAATGATTTATAATATTCATCAGGATCAGGTACTTCATCAACCATTGCACCACCGGTTACTTTTCCGCTGATTGCATCTATTTCAAGTTCACCAATAACTTTTCCGTTGTTCTTTAGAGTAACTAGGTAATACTTTCCATTAAGTTTTGCACTGGCGGTTGCACCAGGATACTGTGAAGATACTTTTGATTTTGCGATACTTTCTGCTTTGCTTTTGCTGATATATGATTGAACGTTTGATGAATTAGATGGTTTTGTTTTTTTGCTGGTAGAAACTTGATTATTACTTTTGGTTGAAGAAGCACTTGATGATGCTACTTGTTTTTTATTTTTTGAAGTTGTTGTAGTAGATTTTTCTGGTTTTACAGTATCTTCATCAGTGGTTACTGCATTATCTGATACAGAACTAGATTCAGCTTCTAAAATGTCTGTTGTTGATTCCTCAGGGGAATTTTCAGTAGCAACATTAGCTAAAGAGTTGATGGCATCATTTGTTTCAGTATGGTATGTTGCTGCAACAACACCTATTAATGCCACAACCAGTATTGCTAAAATAATTTTTGAATCCAATTTTCCACCTCATTGTGTTTAGGTTAAATAATGATATATAATATGGTTTCTTTTTGGTACTATATTTACCTTTCCATTATTAGTTTTCTACTCTCCATTAGATTAAATAGTTTTGTTTTACAAAATATTATTCATGCAAAGAAAAGGAATTACGAACTTACCGTTACATACTGACCATACACCTCCATGGCTATGGAAAAGGATGGTTAAATTGTCCGGTGCCTTAACGGAAGTAATTCTTGAAGAGTATGGGCATGACGAATTCTTAAACAGAATATCTAATCCGTACTGGTTTCAGGGATTTTCTTGTATAATAGGCTTTGACTGGCATTCTTCCGGAACCACCACCACAACATGTGGGGCTTTACGTGCCAGTCTAAATCCTGAAGAACATGGAATAGCAGTTCTGGGAGGAAAAGGTAAAAATTCACTGAAAACACCTGCTCAAATAAGCCAGTTATCAGATACCTTCAACATTTCCGAGAAATCAACTGAAATGCTTATCAAATCTTCAAAACTTTCTGCTAAAATAGATAATTCCTGTATTCAGGACAATTATACTTTGTATCAGCATAATTTCTTTTTGACAGAAAACGGTAAATGGGCAGTAATTCAACAGGGAATGAATCTCTCAAACAAGTATGCCAGACGTTATCATTGGATGAGTACTGATTTGGATAATTTCTTAAATGATCCCCATACGGCAATTGAATGTGATCAAAAGAACGATGAAACATTAAATATGGCATCTAAGGATAGTAAGGAAGTTCAAAAAATCAGTGTTGATTTAATCAATGATAATCCTGAACATTTGAGAACATATTTTAGAAGAAAAGATTCAAAACAAACATTATTGTCCGACTTTTTTGATTTTAATAGTGAAGAATCCGACCCTACAGGCTTTTTGAAACAAAAATCATTTACCATGCCTGCTCATCATGAAGTTCTTGATATGGATTTGAGTGATAGTGAGTTTAAAGTTTTGAAAAAT
The DNA here is from genome assembly GCA_003266105.1 of Methanosphaera sp. rholeuAM6. Lineage (GTDB taxonomy): Archaea > Methanobacteriota > Methanobacteria > Methanobacteriales > Methanobacteriaceae > Methanosphaera. The sequence continues at coordinate 7,478 of MVAA01000041.1, read as the reverse complement.
GCTTATGAGTTACAACCAAGCGATTATAAGGAGCTGATATCATTAAAGGGTATTGGTCCGAAAAAGATCAGGGCCTTGGCATTGATTAGTGATTTGGTTTATGGGCAGGAGGCCAGTTGGGAGGATCCCGTTAAGTATAGTTTTGCTCATGGTGGAAAAGACGGTTTTCCATATCCTGTTGATAGGGAAGTTTATGATTATTCTATTGAAACTATTAAAGACTCTTTAAAACAGGCAAAACTTAGTGATAAGGAAAAATATGATGCTATAAAAAGATTAAACAAATATATCAATTAGGATGGAAACTAATTTATTTTAAAAATTATAAAAGTATTATTTAGATTATAACGGGAGGATATTCATATGCAATCAGCAATTGATGTTTTAAAAACGAGAAGAAGTACGAAAAAGTTTAGTGATAAACAGGTTTCCAGAGAGGATTTGGAAAAAATTTTGGAAGCAGGGGTTAATGCACCTTCAGGTATGAATGCTCAATCGCCAAAAATACTTGTTATTCAAAGGAAAAAGATTATTGAAAG
>MVAA01000041.1:306-6917 GCA_003266105.1 Methanosphaera sp. rholeuAM6 | reverse complement strand
AGTAAATACCTGTGTTGAAGATGGTTCATTGGTTATTGGTAATATCTTGAATGCTGCCAGTAGTATCGGTTTAGGATCCTGTTGGATTCACAGGGCTAAAGAAGAGTTTGAATCTTTACAGGGTAAGGAATTGTTAAAAGTTTGGAACTTGTCTGAAGATTATATGGGTATTGGTCATGTTGTTTTAGGTTATCCTGCTGATGATTTTAAAGCTAGTGAAAAACAGATTAAAGAGGATTACGTATTGTATGTTGATGATCTTATTTGAATACCGATTTGATTTTCCAGCTTGTGGATGATTCTACTTCTTCTTTAAATTTTTTTAGTTCCTCTATTTCTTCCTTTAACTCTTCAATTTCTTTTTTTAGTTTTCTATTTTCCAGGTCTAAATCTTCACATTTGAATATGCTTTGTCCTAATTCTGAGGATAGGCTTTTATAGTTATATTTTTGTGTTTCAAGTTCTTTTTTAAGGTATTCGTTTTCTTTTTGTAGGTGTGTTAGTTCTATGTTTTCATCCATTTTCATCACTTCTATTTATGCTTTTGATTTTTTTGGAATATAATTTTTTCATGTTAAACTATGAATGATTATTGGATACTTCTGATGAAACATTTATTTATCAATCAATTTCATTACAATTGTATTGATTTTTGTATTGCTAATTGGATTATCCGTATTGGTTAATTATTTTTCTGGGAAAATTAGGAATATTGACTTGGTAAAGTCCCTAAAAAAGCACGTGATTAAAGATATTCTTAAAAATCCCTTTATTTCATTTTTATTAAAATTTTCAAATATATTTATTATATACCTTTAATATAATATTATTTGTTTAATGTTGAATTAAACACCGAGATATTATGTTATATTTATAAAGATGCATTTTATGAATTAATATATTCTCCAAAATAAATGGATTTTATCAAGCTAAAAAGATTAAACCTTTTTTTTTTAAAAACCAGAAATGTTTAATTATAATTATATCCTATTTAAGATAAATGTGGTTATTTTTAAATAATAATCATGTTTATCTTTCATTTATTTTGAATTTTAACTATTTTTTATGTTGTAAAACAAAGTATTTAATAAATTATTGATAAACAGTATTACGTATTATGATGGACAATAACAGACAATTCACAAAGGAATTCAAAGAACTGATAATCAAAGAAAAAGAATCAAACAGGGCAGTTTACGCAGAAATATTTAAAATCAGTGATGATACAATCAGTGTTTCAACCAATGCACCAACAGGTTTTACAAAGAATATGTCTGTGGAAGTTGACAGGGTACCTGCATTGATTATGAATGTTAATCATAAGAATTTGGTAATAAAGCTAACAAAAAAAGCAAATTTTAGTACTGGACAAAAAATAGCTGTTAAAAACATTCAGAAGGATATAATAATTCATAAACTTCAGGAAACGTTTGACTTAATCAATGAAGATAAAATCAATGCAGATAATAAAGATACATTAAATTCGATATTCAACTACAAAGAATCTTGCTATTCTGGGAATAAATTTAATATTTCAAATAAATTAAATGAAAATCAAGCAATAGCTGTGGAAAAAGCGTTGCAGACAGATAAATTTCACATTATTCAAGGACCGCCGGGTACAGGAAAAACACATACTATTATAGAAATAATCAAACAGTTATATAAACAGAATAAAAGAATTCTTATAACTACTCATACTCATATTGCTTTAGATAACATCATTGAACGACTGGATTCTATTAATGATGAAGATATTCTTAGAATAGGGCAAAAAAACAAAATTACAGGCAATTCTTTAAAATATACATTTGATGAACAGATTAAGAAACATCCGAAATATGAACTAGTTCTTGAAAAAGAAAGTTTTATCCGGGAGTTGGAAAATTCTGACGATTATATTGAAGAGGATGATTTTGATGTTCTTCATCGTAAAGATAATTTCATCAATAGGATTTTCAAGCAAATTTTTTCTATTGAGGAAAATGAAAGTAGCTTAAATAATTATGTATCTGAAGTCAATAAAACTAAGAATATTGATAGGATAAATGAAATACAATTAGAGATAGACAATATTAAAAATAATATTCAATCTGATATAGTTAAGAATATTAAAATTATAGCTTCCACAGTACTTTCATCAAGCAGTTTCATTACAAAGGACATGGAATTTGATTACGTGATAATGGATGAGGCCAGTCAAGTACCGGTATACCTGGCATTAATACCATTAATGAAAACAAATAGGTTCATATTGATTGGTGACAATAAGCAACTGCAACCTATTGGTAATTCTAATGCATCTTATTTATTAAACAAATCAATTTTTAATCTGTTAATCGAAAAATATCCTAATAATTATACGTTTTTAAATATCCAATATCGTATGAATCAGCAAATAAGCGACGTTGCCAGTAAATTGTACTATGATGGAAAATTATTGACAGGGGATAATGTTAAAAATCAGAAAATTAACATTATCAATGACAATTCTTTCTTGTTAAATGATGATGCAATTACTTTTATTGATACTTCTAATGTAAATTTTGATGAATCGGAAGTTGGTGGGGGCTGTTGTAACAGGTATGAGTCATCATTGGTTGTCAGTATTGTTAAATCATTGTTGTCCAACAATATTCCGGAGGAAGAAATAGGTGTTATCACTCCTTATAAGAAACAGAAGTTATATCTTCAGAAACTGTTGGATTCTGAAGAGATTAATGTGGAATGTGATACTATTTATAGGTTTCAGGGTAGAGAAAAGGATGTGATACTTCTTAGTTTTTGCAAAAGCTTGAACATGTCTTTAAGCAAGTTTCAGAAGAAATTTTTGGCAGATAAAAATCAGTTGAATGTTTCAATAACACGATCTAGAAAAAAGTTGATAATTATTGGCAATTATGACATGTTAAGTGGTGCAAGTAACATTATGAATCTGGTTAAACAATTTTCTCCTATGGATGTTATTTATTTGGAGGATATTCTTTAGTCACTTTTTTAATTGTTTATTTTTTGATTCTTTTTGTTTTATTTCTTTGTCTGTTTTTTCATTTTTTGTTCTATTTTTTGAAAACATTTATATAGTACAAAAAATATAACTATTGTTATATCCTTAGAGATATTAAATTGAATAATTTTAATCGATAATATACAGTTGTTTTAAAATTTGGGAAGATGATTTTCCTGAACTTTTTGTAGTATTCATTTAATTAACTTTAATTCTGAAGATGACATGCTATTTAAATGGGGAAAAATATAACAATTGTTATATTATTATTCACTCAATTAAACTAAAAACAAAATTATTAAATCATGTAATAAAAAAATTAAAAGGAAGTGTTACTCTAATTTATAGAAGCAAAACACACAAAAAATTAATTGAACTGATTAATCAATTAACAAACAATATTAAATTACAAAAGCAAAAAAGAAATATACTGTAGAATAAAGATATTAAAATAGAAAAGAAAGAAAAACAAGGAAGTGATAATGTGGCATACGAAATAAAAAATAAACGAAACATAGCAACAATAGGATTACATGTAGGACAAGAAGAAACGGATGAATCAGGCTCAAGAGCAGTACCAATTTATCAAACAACATCATACGTATTTAAAGATACTGACCAAGCAGCAAACAGGTTTGCATTAAGGGAAGGAGGAAACATATATACAAGACTGACCAATCCCACAACGGATGCATTTGAAAAAAGAATAGCAGCAATTGAAGGTGGAACAGCAGCATATGCAACGTCATCAGGAATGTCCGCAATATTTTACACAATAATCAACCTAACTGAAGTGGGAGATAATATTGTATCGGCAGATAACCTATACGGTGGAACATTCGAACTATTCGAAAACACACTTAAAAACTTGGGTAGAACAGTTAAATTTGTAGATTCACAGTCTCCTGATCAGTTTGAAGCAGCAATAGATGAAAAAACAAGAGCAATATATGTCGAATCAATAGGTAACCCAAAACTGGACATACCTGACTTCGATGTATTGTCCGAAATTGCACACAAAAACGGAATACCACTAATCGCAGATAACACGGTAGGTATTGGTTCAGTAAGACCGTTTGACCATGGGGCAGATCTCATAGCAAGCAGTGCAACAAAATATATTGGTGGACATGGAACAACCCTTGGTGGGGTAATCATAGAAAAAGGAGACTTCAATTGGGACAACGGTAAATTCCCTGGATTAACAGAGCCTGATGAAACATACAATGGATTAAGGTTCTTTGAAGCATGTGGGCCTGCAGCATTCACAACAAGAATAAGGGCAGTACTTGGAAGGGACACGGGAGCAGTACCAAGTCCATTCGGTTCATTCCTATTATTACAGGGATTGGAAACTTTAAGTTTAAGAATAGAAAAACATGCAGAAAATGCTTTAGCAGTTGCAAAACACTTGGAAGCACATCCTAAAGTTGCATGGGTAACATATTCTGGTCTTGAAAGTAGTCCAAACCATGAAGTAGCAAAAAAATATGCTGAAAAAGGGTACGGTGGAATAGTATCATTTGGTCTTAAAGCAGGATACCAGGGAGCAATTGATTTTATAAACAACACAGAATTATTGTCCCTTCTAGCAAATATAGGGGATGCAAAATCATTAATCATACATCCGGCATCAACAACCCACTCACAACTAACCGAAGAACAGCAAAGAGCAACAGGTGTTACACCAGATTTAATCAGATTCTCAGTTGGAATTGAAGATTTGGAAGATATTTTAGCTGATGTGGACCAAGCATTAGATAAAATATAATCCTTCTTTGAATCTTCTTTTTAACCCCCCATATAAATCTATTTTTTCATCAGGAAATTCTATGAATTAAAACTTTATAATTATTATTCATGATAAATATTAAATGTTACAAAAGATATATAACTAAATGGATATTAACGATTGTAAAGGGAGGTAAATAAGTTGGCACTAATAAAATCAATTGGTACTGTAGAAACCCAATATTACACATTGGAAGAGGATTTGGAACTAGAAACTGGTAACATCTTAAAGAATCCAACTATTGCCTATGAGACATATGGAACTTTAAATGCTCAAAAAAGTAATGCAATCTATGTTTGTCATGCACTAACGGGTGATGCCCATGCAGCAGGCTGGCATGACGGTGACCAGAAGCCGGGATGGTGGAATATCATCATTGGTCCTGGAAAGCCGTTGGATACAAACAAATACTTTGTAATATGTTCTAATGTTCTTGGAAGCTGTAAGGGAACAACAGGACCTAGCGATATCAATCCGGATACCGGAAAGGAATATGCATTAGAATTTCCTATAATAACAATAAAAGACATGGTTAATGCTGAAAAGAAATTAATGGATTATCTGGAGATACCACAATTATATGCTGTTATTGGAGGTTCAATGGGTGGAATGCAAGCATTACAATGGACATTATCTTATCCGGACATGATACGTAATGCAATAATGATTGCTTCAGGTGCATATTCTACACCACAGCAAATAGCATTCAATGCAGTAGAACGCAGATCCGTAATTGAAGATCCCAATTGGAATAACGGAAATTATTATGACAGTGATAAAAAACCAGAACAGGGATTGTCAGTTGCACGTATGATAGGACACATAACTTATCTTAGTAATGAGTCAATGTATGAAAAATTTGGCAGAAGATTACAGGATAAGAATTCATTCAGTTACGATTTCAGTAATGAATTCCAAGTGGAAAGTTACCTGGAACATCAAGGTTTTAGTTTTACTAAAAAATTTGATGCCAACAGTTACTTATACTTAACAAAAGCATTAGATTACTTTGATGTCAGGAAGAACAATTCATTGGAAGAGGGTTTAAAACCAATAAGATCCAAGATGCTGATAATGTCTATAACGTCCGACTGGTTATATACACATGAACAGATGGAAGAAATAGTTTTAGCATTAAGAGCAAATAATGTTGACGTAACATATTCCAAATTAAACTCCGAATATGGACATGATGCATTTTTAATAGAAAATGGTCAAATGAATTACATCATCAGTAACTTCTTGTCAAAGGCAACGGTTAAGGATGTGATGAATAAGAATGTTGTCACATTGCAGGATAATAAAACCGTTAAAGACGCTGCAGAATTGATGTTGACAAAAAATAGGACTCATATTCCTGTTGTGGATTCCAATAACAAGATTATTGGTATTGTAACTGCATGGGATTTATCCAAGGCTATAGCTAAAAACACTGATAATATTGAAGAAATAATGACTAGGGATGTTTTGACATGTTATGAGGATGATTCGATTTATGATGTAGCTCATAAAATGGAAGAACGTCGTATTTCTGGTTTGCCTGTTATCAATAAGAAACAACAGGTAATTGGTAACATCTCATCCACTCATTTATCTAACTTATTGGACTTGGAGTAAGTTAGTTTTTTTCTATTTTTTTTTCTCTAAAATTTGTTAAAATTAGTTTTAATTAAAAGGGGAGGTTATGTGGTAAATATAATTGTTATATTTACATGTCTTCGAATCTGTCTTCGAGTTTTTCAAGTACGCCTGGAAGACTGGTGTATTCCATTTCATCGGAAGGTAATCTGTGAGGTTCGAATGGACCATGTC
>MVAA01000041.1:0-271 GCA_003266105.1 Methanosphaera sp. rholeuAM6 | reverse complement strand
ATTACACGAGGAGGTCCGTCAAATCTTACAGGTCTTGCATCTGATTCTCCAACTGGCATTAAAGGTCCGTTATGTGATCCTCTCATCCATCCACTTACTAGGTGTGGGAATGCGAATGGTTCGGATGTTTCTCCAGCTGCAGGGAATCCTGATTGTGATCTAACAATTGCTACTGGGTCGTCTTTTCCAATGTATTTTCCTGCCATGAGATTTAATCTGTCTGTACTTACGGCTGCTGCTATTTCACCATCTGATCTTCTGAAGATTCTTT
>MVAA01000081.1:10167-13682 GCA_003266105.1 Methanosphaera sp. rholeuAM6 | reverse complement strand
AAAATAATTTTGTCAAGTCCTCTGAATTACAAAAACTATCATCATACGTAACAAAATCAAATTTAAAATTATGTTTTAAATAAAACTGATATATATCTAATATAATTAGCCTATCCTTAGTTTGAACATTATACTTATACAATTTTTCTAATATTTTGTTGTCTACCAAATCATGTTTATTAATTTTATGAAAATACTTTAAAAATGATTCTTTATTCAAATTCATTTGAAAAACAAATTCTTTTTTGATATTTCCAATAATACTTGCTAAATTTGAACCAATTTCATTAATTGAACAATTATTATCCCAAATTAATTCAATCAAATTAATAATATACCTATCTGATACTAACTCATTTTTATAAACGTATTTTTTCCTATTATTTTGAAAAAACAATCTTTTAAAGGTTTTAACCGTAAACATTTCATCATAATGCTCATATAATAATTCAAAAAAATCTTGTAAAATCTGATGAATTAAAATTACTTTTTGTTGAAAAATATTTTCTACTTCAAGAAAAACATGTTCAGAGTAAAAGAGATTAATAGTATCTTTTTTTAGAAACTTTGTAGTAATTTGATGTTCTGGTTCAGATATAAATAAATATGAAATTATGAAATTGTTATATCTAACTCGTATATAAAACTAACTTAACAAGAAAAAAAATATTAAATTATCGAGAAAAAATATAAAAGTTTGTGGGGGTTATATCATTTTCAGTATTCCCGGAAGTGTTCCATATACTATCAGTATTAACAGTACTGTTATAAGGAAGTAACTGAAGGCTCTTACTATAAACTGTGCAACATTCTCACTTAACTCATGCTTATGCAGGAAATCAAGTAAGCTGTTGAATCTACGAATTATCCAGCAACGCATATTTGCCGGCAATGGTCTGGTCCACCAGTTGAGTGTGTTGTTAAAGTCTTTTCTTCGTTCATCTGTTATACGGTAGTTTACTATTTCCTCCAGTATAAGCCCACCATCCAATGGTTTCATAGGTAACAGGTTGAATGTTCCCACTGAGAAATTTAGAAGAAATACAAGGTACAAAAACTCTCTAAGCTGAGTAAGTAGCCATGGGATGAACGTACCATATTTTCTGCTTGCTTCAGGCGATACTATCCTATGTTCCTTTGCCCTGATACCAATGTATGCTCTGCTGCTGTTGTTTGGATTTGCCTGTGCCTGTATTATATATGTTCCCGAGTCTGTTGTTACCGTTACGTTTTCACCAATCTTGTTTTTATCCATAATTGCAGAATATGTTGACGTGTTGGTTACTGTATGATTGTTTATTGCCTTTATCAGCATTCCATCTACCAGCACTCCCTCTGATGGGCTTGATGGTACCACACTGGATATCTCCATTCCATCGGACACGTATATGTCTTCTGTTGCCAAGAATCCACCTACACACATCATAAGTATCAGTCCTATTGCTGCCAGTCCCATGTTAAACATTGGCCCTGCAAAGTATACTCTTAATTTGCTGATTCCATTGATCTGTTTTAGTTCATCCTGGTTTGGTTCAACAAATGCTCCGGGAATGATTATCATTAATAGTAATCCTACCGAATCTATTGCAACTTCCTCTGCACGGGCCAGTATTCCATGTCCACCCTCATGTATTACCAGTACTGTGGCCAGTGCCAACAATCCTGTTGCGAATGGTATGTATATTGGAGAACCGGGTATGTCCACACCAGGCAGTATTAGTGATACCGTTGGCATTTCAAACATTAGTTGCAGTGACCATATTATTGCTACAAACATCAGCAGCATTAGGAAGAATCCTACTGGAATTGCTATGTTCATATATGTTTTCCAGAATCTTGGAGATTTATGTGCTATTCTGTCGATAATATCATGCAATCGTTGTGTTTTCAGCATTACAACTATCCCCTGTATGGAGATATTGTATTTGCCCCTAAGCAGTAGTGCCAGTGACCATACTAGTACAAAGCCTATTGCATAATACCATAATGCATTCATTAGTATTTACCTTCCAGACAATGTTTATGCCATTTGATTTTCTATAGTGCTTGTATTTGCTTTTACAAGTTCTTCAACTGGTATGTTGATTAATTCTTCCGTGTTGTTGTTTATTTTGAAGTTTCCGGTGGTTACTTCACCTATTACTGTACATGCTATTGAATCATTTGTTAGTGTTTCAATTATTGTATCAACCTTATCGGCTTTTACAGTGATTATGAATCTGCTGTTTGATTCTGAGTAGAGTTTTTCATCCTGTGTCAGATCCACTGCTTTTGGGATATCGGCAATATCTGCCGTTACTGCTTTATCTGATTTGATGCTCATCAGTGCTAATGCGGTTACAAGCCCTCCTTTGGATATGTCATGGACTGCCGTTATGTCATCATTGTATTCTTTGATGATTTTCTGTATTTCCATTGAAACTGCATGGTTTTCTTCCAGTCTTACTTCTGGTGGATATCCCTGTACTATGTTATGTATCTCCTTATAATACTGTGAACCATCTAGTTCCGGGTAAGTGTTACCAATGAGGATTACTTTATCTCCATCTTCCTTAAGTGTCATTGTTTTAATGTAATTGTTGTCAACTACTCCTACCGTTCCCACAATTGGTGAAGGATTTACTGTTACTCCTTCGGTTTCATTGTAGAAGCTTACGTTTCCACTTATGAATGCTGTTTCAAATTTGTTTGCCACATCACTCATTCCCATTACTGCCTGTTTGAATTGCCAGAACACTTCTGGTTTCTCTGGGTTTCCAAAGTTAAGACAGTCTACTAATGCTATTGGTCTTGCTCCCATACTTATTGCATTGTTTATTGATTCCAGTACTGCTGATGCTGCTCCATGGTATGGGTCAAGGAATACGTGAGTACTGTTACAGTCTGTTCCTATAGTGAATGATGTGTTATTGTCCACTTTTATGACTGCTGCATCATCCCCCGGTTTAACTATTGTTCTTAATTGCACTTCATGGTCGTATTGACTGTATACCCATTTTTTGCTTGTGATGTTTTCTGATGCCAATAGTTTAAGCAATGTTTCCTGTGGATTTGTTTCAGGTATTTCCACGTCCACTATTACTTTTTCAGGTTCTTTTGCTTCTCTTTCAATGATTGGTGCATCTGTAAAGAGTATGTTTGGTGCATGACAGATTTCCTTGTCTCCATCCTTTATGATGAATTCTCTTTTGTCGATTATTTTACCGATTACTGCATGTGAAAGGTCATGTTTTTCACATATTGCTGATGCTTTTTGAACATCTTCTGGTGCGATTGCAAATACCATTCGTTCCTGTGATTCACTTAGCATTATCTCGTATGGAGTCATGTTTTCTTCCCTGAGTGGTATTTTGTTNNGTGAGTCCTCCTCCACCAAGGTCTTTTACTCCGTGTATGTCCAGTGTTTCGAGCAGTTCATAGGTTGCTTCCATTACTCTTTTCTTTGTGAATGGGTCTGCTACCTGTACTGCTGGTCTGTCTTCGATTTCGGAGTTGCTTGTTAATTCTTCTGATGC
>MVAA01000081.1:9850-10098 GCA_003266105.1 Methanosphaera sp. rholeuAM6 | reverse complement strand
ACGATTTCATCTTTTTTCACCAGTCCTGCACATACTACGTTTACCATTGGATTGTATTGGAAGTTGTCATCGAATTCTATTTCTCCACCTACTGTTGGCACTCCTATACGGTTTCCATAGTCTGAGATTCCCTTGACAACATAGTCAAATATGTATTTGGATCTTTGGTCACTCATATGTCCGAATCTTAGAGCATCCAACAGCACTACAGGTCTTGCTCCCATACTTATAATGTCTCTTACTATTCC
>MVAA01000081.1:9551-9775 GCA_003266105.1 Methanosphaera sp. rholeuAM6 | reverse complement strand
GCATCGTCTCCCGGTCCCAGTATTACATCAGGTCCTGTTGTAGGAAAGTTTTTTAGTATTGGTCTGCTGCTTTTGTAGGAGCAATGTTCCGAGAACATTACGTCCATCATACCCAATTCCAGTTCATTAGGTTCTCTGCCTAATACTTCTTTTATATATTTTAATTCATCATCGGTTAAAACCATAAACTCATACAACCTTATATAAATTATTATTTTGATATT
>MVAA01000081.1:0-9445 GCA_003266105.1 Methanosphaera sp. rholeuAM6 | reverse complement strand
TCTAAATCCTTACGCATATCCTGTATACGACGGATTAATTCACGTGCCATTGCTTCAGAGTATATTTCCGGCGTTACTTCCGTGTCTACGTATACGCTTCCATTTTCAAAGTCACAGCTTACCAGGTTTTCAGGCACTTCTTTTTCGAATAATATTTCCTCTGTCACTAGCGTTATGTCCTTGTCATCAAAGTGTATTGTGTATTCTCCATTGTTTGTTACTTCTTCCATGATTGTGCCTGCATCGACATCATCCTGTTCGAAGTATTTCTTGACTCTTCCAAGGTCTCCTCTGAGTTTTGGACCGAGTATTGCCATGTTAGGTTTTGCTATTATTATTGCGTTTTCTAGTTCTGTTTCTATTGTTATTTGTTTTGTGTTTGCCTGTTCCAGCAGTACGTTTTCCAATGATTCAATTGCTGTTTTCACTTCATTGTTTTCTGTTACTACTGTTATGTTCTGTACTGGCCATCTTAGTTTGAATCTTGCCACGTCTCTTGCATGTGCACTTGCTTCGAGTATGTCTCTTATGTGAGTCATGTTTTCTTCCAGTTGNNCGCCTCTTACAAGGTTTTGGTAGATTTCTTCTGTGATGTGTGGTGCTATTGGTGCAAGTACTCTTATAAGGTCTTTTAGTGTGTAGTATAGTGTGTAGTATGCTCCTAGTTTGTCAGGATCATCACTTTCCACCCATGTTCTTCCTCTGATGAGTCTTACATACCACCTGCTTAAATCTTCCAGTACAAATTCTGTTATTTTTTCTGTTGCTCTGTTGAATACCAGTGCTTCTATGTCTTCGCTCACTGATTTTATGAGAGTGTTTACTCTGCTTCTTATCCATAGGTCTTCCTGTCTGAATATAAGGTCTTCCCTGTTGTGTTTTGTTGGGTTGAAGTTGTCCAGGCTCATGTATGTTGTGCTGAAGTAGTATACGTTCCATAGTATGTTGAATAGTTTGGATGAATTTTGTACTTCATCCCAGTTGAATTTAAGGTCATCCCATGGCTTGTTTGCATCCAGCAGGTAGAATCTTAGTGTGTCTGCCGAGTATTTTTCTATTACTTCCTCTGGGCTTACAACGTTTCCTATGGATTTGCTCATTTTTTGTCCTTTGTCATCGAGTGTGAATCCGTGCATCAGTACCTTTTTGTATGGTGCCTTTCCGAATGCTGCTACTCCCAGTCCCAGCTGTGAGTAGAACCATCCTCTTGTCTGGTCATGTCCTTCTGTTATGAAGTCATACGGGAACCAGTCCTCAAAGTTTTCTGATGGATCCTGTGGATAGTGTAGTGCTGCCCATCCTGCTACTCCTGAATCTATCCATACGTCAAGTACGTCCGGTACTCTGTGCATTGTGTGTCCACATTCACATGGTATTGTGATGTTGTCTACATGTGGTCTGTGTACAAAGTCTCCTGTTAGTGTGTCATCACCAGATAATTCTTTTAGTTCCTGTTTTGAACCTACTACAACTTTGCTGTCACATTCCGGGCATGTCCAGATTGGTATTGGTATTCCCCAGTATCTTTGTCTTGATATTGTCCAGTCTCGTGCATTTGATACCCAGTCCTTGAATCTGCTTTCTCCTGCCCATGATGGTACCCATTCTACTGCATCCACTTGTTCTAACATTTGGTCCTTGATTTCTGTTACTTTTATGAACCATTGTTTTGTTGCTATGTAGATGATTGGTGTTTTACATCTCCAACATAGTCCTACTCTGTGGTCTATTGTTCCTTCCTTGAGTAGTGCATTGTTGTGGTATAGGTCATGTGTGATTTCAGGATTTGCATCTTTTACTCCTTTTCCTGAGTATTTTCCTGCCTGGTCTGTGTAGCATCCGTTTTCTCCTACTGGACAGAATACTTCTATTCCATTTTTAACTCCCACTTCATAGTCTTCAGGACCATGTCCTGGTGCTGTATGTACACATCCTGTACCATCTTCCAGTGTTACATGTTCTCCCAGTATGATTTTATGAGTGAATTGTGCCTGTAGTGGTACTTCCTCTTTTAACGGATGATAGTATTCCAGTCCTTCCAATGATTCTCCCTTGACTGTTTTCAGGATTTCATATTCGTCTTCTTCGTATAATGTGGATATTAGTCCGTTTGCTAATAGCAGTACTTCCTGGTTACCTTTTTCGTCTGTTACCTTAATGTATGAGTAATCAAATTCCGGATGTACACTTACTGCCATGTTTGCAGGTATTGTCCATGGTGTTGTTGTCCAGATTAGCACGTAGCTTGGATTGTCAAATTCCTGTTTGACCAATTCAAACTTAACATAGATTGATGGATCCTGTATTTCATCGTATTCTATTTCTGCGTTTGCCAGTGCTGTTTCACACTGTGGACACCATGTGATTACACGTTTGTCCTGAACCAGAAGGTCTCTTTCATCTGCCTTTTTAAGAGTCCACCAGCATGATTCCATGTAACTGTTATCATATGTTACATATGGATCTTCCCAGTCCATCCAAATTCCCATTGATTTGAACTGTTCTGTCATGTCTTCCTTGTTTTTTATTGCAAACTCCTTACATTTGTCAACAAAGTTGTCGATTCCGTATTTTTCTTCAATTTCCTGTTTACTTTTGATTTCCAGTAACTGTTCTACCTTATGTTCTATTGGTAAACCGTGCGTATCCCATCCTGCCTGTCTTCTTAGACTGTATCCGGACATGCTTTTGTATCTTAGGAATGCATCCTTTATTGTTTTGTTCCAAGCAGTTCCCAGGTGTATTCTTCCACTGCAGTATGGTGGTCCATCCAGGAATGAATATCTTGGCTTGTTTTCACGTTGTTTACTTGTTTTGTTGTAAATGTTTTGTTCTTGCCAAAACCTTTGTATTTTATTTTCCAATGCTTTATTATATCCCTGTTCTACCTCATTTATTGGCATACAGTATCTCCTTTATGATTTTATTTTGTGTTTAGGTATGGGGCTTCATTTTCTTATGAGTTTATGGTTTTTCTGATGAAAATCCCCTTTTAATAATATTTTACATAAAATTAGATTATGCTATATTATATCACTTTATATTTTTGTCATTACTTACAATAATATGTAACGATTTTAATAGTGTGTAAAATATGAAATTAAAGCTTAAAAATAGTCTTATTGATGGTTTGAATTAAAAGAAAATTAGTAATTTAAGTGTATTTGCATACAGGTGTGTGTAATATAATAGAAAAAGTAATCAGAACTAAAAGGACTGTATAGATGTGCTCATAGTACCCGATAGAATCAAACTAATGTAAAAGTACATCAATCGAATAATATAATATATTTACCAAGTTCAATTTCAAAAAATGGAAAAAAATTAATGAAGTAGTTATAAAAATAGTATTAGAATAGGGGAAGTGAATAAATATGGAATTTTTAATTATTAACGGGAGTCCGCGACAAAAGAATACCTGGAAAATTATTGAAAGAATTAAAGATACAATAACTGATTTAGATGAAAACACAACATTCAGTGAAATTAATCTGATAGATGAGAACATTCCTCCATGCATAGGTTGTTATAATTGCTTTACCACCGGGGAACACAATTGTCCACACAGCAATATTATTCAACCGATTGTAAAGAAAATGACCTCATGTGACGGCCTGATTATAACCAGTCCTGTCTATGCAATGAATGTTACCGGCCTAATGAAGAATTTTATTGATCACTTGGCCTACTTTTATCATAGACCACATTTCTTCACGGACAAGGCCATGATAGTTGTAACCACGGCGGGTTCCGGCAACAAGAAGGTTGCCAAATATCTTGACGAAACGTTATGCTGGTGGGGTTATAATCAACGATACAAACTATCTTTTGTTCATGCTCAAGATATTCACGGGTATCTTCCACTGAAAACCAAGGAAAAAATAGATAAGGAAAGCATTAAATTCTACTCCAGCATTAAAGATAATAAGTTATCCAGTCCCGGCATGAAAGCACTGTTCCAATACAATATATGGAGAGCTATGGCATACAATAATCATATTCCACTTGACAATAAATATTGGGTTGAAAATAAGCTGATTGATTCGGAATACTATTCGGAAGTTCCTTGTAGTTTCATTAAAAAACTTCCTATGAAAATATTTTATAAGTTAATGTTAAGGTTCTTAAGTAAAAATACGGTAAAACAAGACTAAAAAAAGAGAATTTGAAATGGATTACTTATTATAATCCATTAGAACGTTCTTAGTTTTCCTTCAAGCATGAAGTCTTTGATGTCTGTGATGTTTTCCAGCCATTTGTCTATGATTCTTGTAACATCCTCTTCCACATCATCTATTGAGTATCCATCTTCCGTTGTGATGTGTGCTGTTGCAGTTCTTGGCTGGTCGATTGGTTTTCCGATTTGACTTAAAATAATCATGTCAATGTTTTTTACACCTTCCACGTCGCTTACTACTTCTCTTGTTATTTCATTGGATAGTAGGTTGTATATTTTTCCAACGTGATTGATTGGATTTTTACCACTGGTTGCTTCCATACTCATTGGTCTGTTTGGTGTAATGAGTCCATTTGCACGGTTTCCTCTTCCTACTGAACCGTCATCCCCCATTTCTGCACTTGTTCCTGTCACTGTTAAGTAGTAACCTGATTCGTCTTTTTTGGTTTCATCATCGGCTGTGTTTATTAATGTGTCAACGTTGAGGTCGGTTGTTTTTGATGCTAAGTCCTTAACAATGTCAACCAGTTCTTCTTTTCCACTAAGGTATGCGTCTCTGTCATCAACGTATCTTGATACGAATGCTGCTGCTATTGTTAACGTAATATCATCTTTTTCACGTAACCCCATTACTTTTATGTCTTCTCCCACGAATGGGTACTGTTTTTTGAAGTCTTTACTGTTAAGTAATTCTTCTGTTTTTAGTACAAGGTTTTCTGTTTCTGAGAATGGTGCAAATCCTACTCCAAATGATGTGTCATTTGATGATGGTATTTCGTTTGGTCTTTGGAATACGTCCCTTAAATCTGCACTTCCTTCCCCTATCTTACATTCCACTACTGTACCATATTCTACATCCAAGTTAATTATAGTGTCCTTAAGGAAGTTTTTGGCAGCTTCTATTGCTATTGTGTCCACTCCTATTTTGTGTGTTTCACCGTTTGGTAGTGTGAATTCGTTTGCTGCTCTTCCTGTTAACAGTATTTCTATTGGTTTGATGATTTGTCCACCACCAAATTTAGGATCGGATTCACCTGCTGTTATTTGTACTTCATCAGTATTGTGGTGTAATACGTGTCCTGCTTTGTCTTTGTAGGTTTGTGATAATACTCTACTTACTGCTTCTGCTATTCCATCACTTATACTGTCTGGGTGACCTATTCCTTTTCTTTCTACTATTTCTATTTCGTTTTGTTCTACCGGTCTTTGAGTTGCTTTTTCGATTTTAATATTTCTCATGTGTACACCTTTATTCTATGATTTTTCTTATTTATATCTAGAAGAATCGAATGAATTGTTATTATCAATATTAAAATGATATAATACTCTTATTTTTCCTAAGAACTATTACTTCATTTTTATTAAATATCATTAAATTAAAAAACTATTACTAATTAATATATTTAATTAACAAATATTTAATAGTTATTTTTTAATATTGATTATTTTTTTAACAATAATGATATAAATAAATTAATATACTATAAAAAACATAACAATTATTAACATTATTATGTACAATATAACATTTATAAATAACAAAACTAAACAAAAACATACAATTTCGAACATACCACTAGCAGACAATTTCCTTAAAAGACTGTTGGGTCTTATGGGAAAGGAAAATTTCAATGGAATGATATTCAAACAAAAAGATCACGGAAGATTAAACGCATCCATACACACATGTTTCATGAAAAAAACTATAGACATCATATACATAAACAGGGATATGCTAATTGAAGAAATTGTTACATTACCCCCATGGAAATTATATATACCCAGAAATGGATATATAAAATACATTATTGAATTACCCGAAAACAATGCAAAAAAATATGATTTACAACACAACTCAAAAGTCGTGATTAACAAATGCAAAAACGAAGAAAAGACAAACCCAAAAGCGTTATACAAAGTGCAATGAACAATACGCGAAAAAAACTGAACAAGGGCAAATTCAATGAAAATTCTTTTGAAATAGTACCTCTAACAATAGAAACAGATAAAATAGACAATGAATTTAGCAATTATAAAATAGTACACATTACTGACATTCACCTGGGACAATGGATAACAAAAGAAAAACTAGATGGAGTAGTAAAGATAATTAACCAACTTGAACCGGATACTATTGTACTAACAGGAGATTATGTTTCATACCAAGCAGATAAATATCTGGAAGACCTTCAGGACTCATTAACACAACTTGAAGCAAAAGATGCTAAACTATCCGTACTTGGAAATCATGACTACTGGACAAATCCGGATGCCATTAAAGGGATTCTTAAAAAATCCAACATAATAAATTTAGAAAATGAAATACATACTATTACCAGGAATAATAAAAAACTACAAATTGCAGGAATAGACTGTGTAACAGAAGGAAAAGATGATATAACCAAAATTGAAGAAAAACTTAACAAAAATTATCCTGCAATAATGTTAGTACATGAACCAGACTTTGCAGACACTACTTGTAAACTGGATTCTTTCATTCTTCAACTATCAGGTCACAGTCATGGAGGACAGATTATGGTTCCACGGATACGCACACCTATTCGTGGAAAAAACTTCAGAAAATATCCTGTAGGAAAATATCAGGTAAACAATATGATACAATACACGAATCGTGGAATAGGTACTAACATGTTCTGGTTTAGGATAAACTGTCCTCCAGAGATAACCGAAATTAAACTCAAAAAGGTATGATATTTATGAAAATAATGTGGGCAATAACCGGTGCCGGACACCTGCTTAAAGAAAGTATTGAAGTGCTGGAGAAATTATCCGACAAACATGAAATAACAGTGATATTCTCAAATGCAGGCCTTGAAGTAGTGAAAATGTATGGTTACTACAATAAAATAGAAAAAATAATAGGCAAAAATCCCAACAACCAGGTAGTAACTGAAGAAGAAGAGAAATATTCCTATCCCCTATCCGGCAAACTAACATACAACCACTATAATCAAATAATTATCTCTCCCACCACTGCAAACACCACCGCCAAAATAGTTCATGCAATAGCTGATACACTTGTAACAAACATTGCCGCCCAATCAGGAAAAGGACAGATACCCCTAATCATTGTACCTGTAGACCAGAAAGCAGGAGAAATTACAACAACACTCCCCCCACACATTGACAGAAATCTATGCCAACAATGCAAAACATGTTCAGCCAAAAATATTTGTCCAACAAATGCCATCAATCCACCGGAAATAGATAAATCAAAATGCATACAATGCCTGCAGTGTGAAAATGCCTGTGATTATAATGCAATAATTACCGATGAAAAAATGAAATTGTACATCCGAGAAATTGATGCGGAAAATACTAAAAAATTGGAAAAAATAGAAAACGTAACAATACTAAATCATCCAAAAGAAATACTGGAGAATATTATCAACTAAATAATCCCCCAAAATAATACTTTTTCTTAACACATTTTAAAAAAAAAATAGTGAAAAACAGGTTTTAGAGAAAAAAACCCTAATTCTCTAAAATAATATATAACACTAACCGAAACTGATTACCTAGAATTCAATGTAATCATAACCTTCACAGCCTTCATCAAAGGCATAATGAACTTTTGTGAAGTTACTCATGAATTCAGTGACATCATCTGTAACATCTTTCTTGTCCATAACTACCTGTTTAATGAATTCTGCGACCTGTTGCATGTCATCTTCCTTAAGTCCACGGTGTGTCAATTCCTGTGTTCCCATTCTTATACCGGAAGGGTTGTCGCTATTGTTCACATCATCCCATGGGAGAAGGTTTTTGTTTAATATAATGTTGTTGTACTGCAATGTCTTTGCCATTTTTGAAACGTCACCCAAGTTTGCAACATCCATTGCTACCTGGTGTGATTCCGTGAACCCCTGATCTTCACATAATACTTTGAAGCCTAATTCGTATAAACTTTGGGCTAAAGCCTTTGCATTGCTGATTGTTTGTTTTGCATAATCCTGTCCAAATTCTAACATTTCTGCTGTAGCAATACCTAAACCAGCCATGTGGTGTAAATGATGGTTACTTACCACTCCAGGGAATACACAATTATCTATTTTCTTATGAAGTTCCTCCTTACAAAGGATTATTCCACCCTGTGGTCCAGGGAATGTTTTATGTGTACTACCCGTTATCATGTCTGCTCCGTCAGCCACAGGATCCTGGAATTGTTTTCCTGCAATTAATCCCAATACGTGTGCACCATCATATATGACTTTTGCTCCTACTTCCTGTGCAACTTCCACTGCCTCTTTAACAGGTTGTGGGAATAAGAATAAGCTACCACCAAGAACTATTGCTTTAGGTTCTTTGTCTCTGATTTTTGTTGCAAATTTGTCCATGTCCACATTCATTAATTCAGTGTTCATTGGTACTGATGATGTTTTAAGACCTCTTATACCTGCTGCACTAACTCCTGCGTGACTGATATGTCCTCCTTCAGGTACGTTTATGCTCATTAAAGTGTCGCCAGGTTTTGCAACTGCAAAGAAACATGCGAGGTTTGCAACTACTCCTGATGTTGGCTGTACATTTGCATGGTCACATCCGAATAATTCCTTGGATAAGTCTATTGTAATCTGTTCGATTTCGTCAATGTAGTCGCATCCTTCATAAAGCCTTTCTCCAGGCAATCCTTCTGCATATCTGTGTGATAAGTCTGAAGCTATTGCTTCTCTTACTGCCCTACTAGTTATGTTTTCACTAGCAATGAGGTTTATACTGTTTTTCATCCAGTCATGATGGGTTTTTGTTAATTCTTTAATTTTTTGTGCTTGTTCTAAATTAGTCATATATACTCTTCTCCCTTAATATTTTCAATCTATTATAATCGTTAGAAATGTGAAATTGGATTATTATCCAACAATGATAATAATATTATATATTTAATGTTATAATTAATTTGTGATTATATTGCAGTCAAATGCTTTTAAGTATAAATCTAAATTATTATAAAAAATCAGTTTTCATTAATTGGAGTTTATTATAAAATAAAAAATAAAGGAGGTTTGAATCCTTTATATGAAAAGTGGGAATTTTATTTACCGAGAGCTGCTTCAATTTGTGCAAGAATTTGTGCGTTTTTGAAGTGTGCTTGGTCGAGAGCACCTGTAGGACATGCTGCTACACAGGTTCCACATCCTTTACATAATGCTACGTTAACTGTTGATTTACCATCTACAATTTCTAAAGCACCGAATGGACATAATTCTACACAAATTTCACAACCACCACAGTTTTCTTCATTTACTT
>MVAA01000152.1 GCA_003266105.1 Methanosphaera sp. rholeuAM6 | reverse complement strand
ATATTTGTAAAACGGACCCAAAAAAGGTTTAGTCTAAAACTTTGTTGTTGAATATTTATTAATAAAAGAATCTCAGATATGTATGATTTTTGATGATTATTCTTGAGAATTACCGAAACTTTTATTATTTTAATTATATAATTAATTATTCTAATAGTGACTAAGTCTACTCATATAATTATTTATAATTATTTTATTTTTATTGATTTCTGATTTTAAAAATTCTATTTTAAAAAATAGCCATATATATTAATTAAATTTTTATTTATAATTTCATAAGGTTATGATTTTAAAAATTAACAATAGTAAAGTCTTTATATTAAAAAGAGTAGATATATTAATATGAAAAACGAAAATATAACTACTCTAGATAACATTTTATTTGATAAAACTAATAAACTTTACGAATTTAATAATTCAACAGAATGTATTAGTTCTGATGAAGCTAATTTTAATGATAAGATAAAAAAACGTTCTAATAAGTTAACATGGTCATATAAAAAGGATAAAAAGATTTTACAATCTGTTGATTCTGTTTGTCCGCATTGTGATAGTAGTAATACTATCAAACATGGTATAACTCATAGGACTTTACGATTTTTTAATGAAACAATAAAACGATTATGTATTCAAAGATATAAATGTAATCATTGTGGTAAAACTTTTCAAACTGATTTATCCAGTATTGTTGATAAAAATGCCAATATTACAAATGAATTAAAAGAAACAATTAATGTATTATTCCAAGAATGTAGAGTTAAGCTTAGACCTATCTGTAATTCTATTGCACATCTTGGAAAATCAAAATTCTGTCATCAAACAGTACAGAATATTGCCGAAGATAATACCGTTGATTTTAAAATTGATCCCTATCTAGTGTCAGGGTATTTGGATTTTGATGTACAATGGATACGTCCAGAATCAGGATGGTCATATAGATTTGTATTATTTGATACTGTTAATAATATTCCTATTGCAGAAAAAATTTATTCAGAAGAAACAAATGAAACAGTTACTGAGTTTCTAACGGAAAGTTTGAAGAACATTACTGTTAAATGTATTTGTACGGATCTAGATACAAAATACAAACCCATTATAGAAAAACTAGGTTATAATCATCAATATTGCTTATTCCATACTAAAATGAACATTAACAAAAAATTAAAACTAAAATCAAAAGAAAATAAGGACAATAAAGAGTACCAAAAAACCCATAAAAAACTTAAAAAAGAATTATATTCTATTTTAGACAATTCTAATTACAAACAATCTTGGGATCAACTAAATAAACTAGCTAAACATTTGGAAGGTTACAATAAAGAAATTTCCAAATTCATTACAGAAACATTACAACCCTTCTTTAAATCATTCAAACGATGGACTGATGATAATAAAATAGATAAAACAACTAATAAAATTGAAAATTATTTCCGTGTAACATATCCTAAAGCAGATAAAAGGAAAGAAAGAACAATTCATGGAGTAATTACGAAATTAAACCATAGGAGACAGCAATGGATTCGCAATAATTCGAAGTTAGAAAAAACAACAAAGTTTTAGACAGAGACAATAATATAAACTATATTAATAATTTTAAACATAAA
>MVAA01000112.1:173-6282 GCA_003266105.1 Methanosphaera sp. rholeuAM6 | reverse complement strand
ACTATTCTGATAATATTATTGATGCCTTTTTAAATGGAATGAATGTTTTAATTAATAAATTTGATGATGAAGACGAATTGTTAAAAAACATATCCATAGTTGAAAATGTTGATTTGGATGACCAGTTTAAGGTTGAACTTAAAAATGAAGGTTTAATCAACAAAATATTTGAAAGAAAAGTGAATGAAAATCCTGAAAAAGTAATATTATATACTGATGATGGTGAATTCACTTACGAACAACTCAATAAGAAGGCTAATAAAATTGCTAACGCACTTATCAAAAGAGGATTAAAAACTGAAGACAGAGTAATGTTGATGATGAGGCGTAATAGTGATTTGATTGCTAGTGTTCTGGGAACAGTTAAGGCCGGTGGAGCTTTCATACCTGTTGATCCCAATTATCCTAAACATAGGATTGAATGGATGCTGGAGGACAGTGAATCAAAATTTGTTATAACAAACAAGGATGTTGAATATGATGGTGAAAACGGAATACGAGTATCTGAACTACTTGAAGAGGAAGATGATACAAATCCGCAAATAGAATTAACGCCGGATAATTTATGTTTCCTTATTTTTACATCAGGATCTACTGGTAGGCCTAAAGGTGTAATGATAACGCATAAGGGAATATCAAACTATATTGCATGTCATCCGGAAAATGTTCCAATATATGAACTTAACAGAAAATGCACGAAATTTGTATCAATATCAATGATTTCATTCATCGTATTTTTAAGAGAAATCTTTGGAACAATGCTGAACGGATTACCTCTTGTATTTACGAACGATGAACAGTTAGTTAATCCTCTTGAGCTATACAAATTATTCAAAAAACATAATGCCGATGCATTCGGAGGAACACCTACAAGATTAATTGAATATCTTAGTATTAAGGAAATACAGGATATGGTTAAGGATTGTAAAGTAATAATTGTAGGTGGAGAAGGATTTCCACCAATATTATATGAAAAACTATCAAAATATACCGATGCAGACATTTACAATTCATACGGACCTACGGAAGTAACAATTGCTTCCCACTATAAACTAATTGACAGTACGGAAGTAACGGCCGGATGGAAGATGTTAAATGTTGTTGATAAAATAATGGATATTGATGCTAACCAGTTACCACCTTATGTTCCAGGTGAAGTGTATGTTGGTGGTGCAGGGGTTGCAAGAGGATATATTAACAATCCGGAGCAGACAAGGAAAGTCTTCTTAAACATAAACGGTATTCCGTATTATAATACGGGAGATCTTTGTAAAAAGGATGAGTATGGTGAATTGTATGTGCTTGGACGTAATGATGGTCAGATAAAGCTCAGAGGTTTAAGAATTGAACCGTCAGAAATTGAAACAATAATTGCCAAATTCAACGGCATTCTTATCACAAAGGTTCAGATAAAGAATGTTAACTCCACTGACTATTTATGTGCCTATTTCACAGCTACAGAAAAAATCAATATTGAAAAATTAAAGCAACATTTATTGGATAATTTACCTAAATATATGTTACCGACATTCTTCATTCAATTAGATTCTTTCCCGAAAACACCAAACGGTAAAACAGACTTCAAAAATTTACCTGACCCTGAATTTGATACTGAAGAATTTATAGAACCTAAAACCGACACTGAAAAAGAAGTATTTTCAATTGTTTCAGAATTATTGGGTCATGAGGAATTTGGAATTAACACTGATTTGTTCACAGTTGGATTAACCTCGTTGTCAGTTGTTCAGCTTGTTTCTTCAATTTATGAAAAATTCGGTACACAGTTAATGGTTACAGAAGTAATGAAGTACAGAAGTATTGAAAAAATTGTTGAACATATAAATGTTGAAGATGAAGAGGTTGTTGATGTTCAGGAGTATTATCCTCTAACGCAAAATCAGTTAGGCGTTTACTTCGAATGTTTAAAAAATCCGGATAAATTATCATACAATCTTCCTAAACGGATTGATTTTGGTTTTGACGTAGATTCCCAGAGACTTAAGGATTCAATTGTCAAGGCAATAAATAATCATCCTTACTTAAAAACGGCCATTGTAATGCGTGATGGAACAGTTTATCAACAAAGAAGGGACGACCTGAAAGTTGATGATCTGATTGAAATTGTTGACGAATATGATTTCAACGATTTTGTTGAAGCATTTAAGCTTGAAGAAGGACCATTATTCAGATTTAAAATAGTGGGAAATTCATTGTTTGCCGATTTCCACCATATTATTGTGGATGGTACCTCATTAAATATCCTCTTTGATGAAATAACTAAAATATATGATGGAAAAGACTATGTTTTAGAACAGATTGATGGATATCAGTACTGTCAGAACGAAATTAAAACAGAACAGTCCATGTTATATAAGGAAGCAGAATTATTCTTCAACAATAAAATTAAAGAATTTGATGAAGCAACCATAATCACACAGGATCTGAATGGTGATGCATTAAAAGGAAAATCTTCAAATGTCAGGTCTTTTATAGATATTTCAACAGTCAATAAGTTCTGCAGTAATCTTAACATAAGTCCAAACAATCTCTTCTTGGCAGTAAGTACTTTTGTGTTATCCAAGTTTGTATATAAGAAAGAACTATTGATTGCAACAATCACCAATGGTAGATTTAATCCTAACGAGCAGAGAACATTAGCAATGATGGTTAAAACATTGCCTTTGGCTGTGAAATTAAATAGTGATTTAACTATTGGAGAATTCTTCGAATATGTCAATAATGAATGGTTGGACATTTTAACGTATTCCTCATATCCGTTAACCAAAATAGCCAATGATTTTGATATCACACCGGAAGTGTTATACGCATTCCATGGAAAAATAATCGAAGATTTACACATCAACGGGCAGACAGTTGAAAGAAAATCCATAGATTATGATAGTTTAAAATTCAAGATAAACCTCAGCATAGTTGAAGTTGAAGACAAATACAGAATTACATGTGAGTATAACGACCAGTTATATTCAAAGGAATTAATGGAAACATTCATCAATTCAATCACAATCGTATTAAACAAGTTCATGAACTTAAATAATGACACCAGACTTAAAGACATTTCCATCATTGAAAATGACAATTGGGGAATTGATGAAACTCATTATAAAGACATTGGAGAATGTCGTTTAAACAAGCTCTTTGAAAAACAGGTGGAATTACATCCTAATAAAATAGCACTACATGCCGCTGATGGTGATTTTAGCTACGAAGAGTTAAACATTAAGGCCAATAAAATTGCAAACTATTTAAACAAAAAGGGTGTTGGAATAGAAGATAAGGTTATGATAGTGTTAAACAGGAACAGTAACTTTATTGCATCAGTATTTGGAATTTTAAAAGCGGGAGCAGCATTTATAGCCATTGATTCTGATTATCCTAAGGATAGGATTGAACACGTATTAACAGACAGCCAATCAAAATACATTCTCGTTGATGACATAACAGATAAGAAAGGAATAGATTTAAGTGATTATTCAGATAATCTGTTAGATATCAATGAAGTTTTACTGGAAGATAACGTATCAAATCCAAATCCTGACTTATCTTATGATAATCTGGCTTACCTCATATACACGTCCGGTTCAACAGGTCTTCCAAAAGGAGTAATGTTGGAACATAGGAATCTTGCAAACCTGGTTTATCCTGATGAGGATAACATTTATACATATGAACTGGTAAAAGATTATGAAAAAGAAAACTATAAGATCTTAGCTACAACTACTGTTGCATTTGATCCATTCCTACAGGAACTGATGATACCATTGTTAAATGGAATACCTATTGTATTTGCCAGTGATGACGAATATAAGGATTCCTTTGCAATGGTTGAGTTAATTAAAAAAACGGGTGCTAACGTATATAATGGAACACCATCACGATTGCTTCAATATCTAGAAATAGATGAAATAAAAGATGTTTTATATTCCTTTAAAGCATATATTATTGGGGGCGAACCATTCCCTAGCAGATTATATGATATGCTTGAAGAAAACAGTAACGCTAAGATATTCAATGCTTATGGGCCATCAGAAACTACCATTGATTGTAACATAGCATTACTGGGGAGTAATGACATAACTGTTGGAAGACCGTTGTTGAACGTTGTTGAATACATAATGGATCTGGATTCTAATCCATTACCTCCTAATGTAATGGGAGAGTTGTATATTGGGGGCCGTGGTGTTTCAAGGGAATATCTTAACAGACCAGAGAAAAACGCTGAAAGCTACGCTACAATAAATGGAATAAAATTCTTCAAAGCCGGAGATTATGCAAAACGAAACAATGATGGTACAATCTCAATATTTGGACGTTTGGATAATCAAATTAAATTAAGAGGATTGAGGATAGAAATTGGGGAAATCGAATCAGTAATTTCAAAATATGAACCAATTAAATCTGTTGCCGTGGTTGTTAGAAAAATTAAGGGTAATGACCATTTATGTGCCTATTTCACGGTACATGATAAATTCAAAAATAAACATCTTAATGAAAACGAATATTCCTTTGACATTGATGATTTAAAAGAAAAACTTGGTGAAAAACTGGTTTATTACATGGTTCCAACCATATATATGGAATTGGATGAAATGCCACAAACACCTAACGGAAAAACAGATTTAAAAAATCTTCCAGAACCAGTATTAATAACACAGTATGTTGCTCCTGAGAATGATACGGAAGCTTTCTTTGCAAAGACTTTTGCTGATATACTTGGTTTGGATGAAGTGAGTGTCACGGATAACTTCTTTGAAATTGGAGGTACTTCATTACTTGTTACAAAGATTACTGTGGAAGCTCTTAACAGGGGATATAAACTAAACTATGGTGATGTTTTCACCAATCCAACCCCACGTAAGCTAGCAGACTTCATTACATCCGATAAGAAAGTTAAGGTTAAAGAGGAAAATCGTTACGATTATTCACAAATCAATAAAATACTTGCAAAGAATACGTTGGATTCATTTGTAAACGGTGAAAAATCAGAGGATTTAGGAAATATTCTTTTAACCGGAGCTACAGGATTTTTAGGTATACATATATTGAAGGAACTTATAGAAAACGAACCTGGGGAAATATACTGTTTTGTAAGATCTAAAGGAGACTTAACTGGAGCACAAAGATTAAAAACTTTACTCTTCTATTACTTCTCTGAAAATTATGAACAGGAATTCGACACAAGGATACATGTCATAAATGGTGACATCACTAACTTTGAAGACTTTGAAAAACTCATTCCTTACAAAATTGACACATTATTTAATTGTGCTGCTAATGTAAAGCATTTCTCATCAGGTACGGATATTGAAGATATTAATCTTGGTGGGGTAGTGAATGGACTGAAATTTGCACGTATGAAAAACATCAAGTATGTTCAAGTTTCAACTACAAGCGTGGCAGGTGAAAGTATTGACAATTATCCGCCATTGGATGTTAACTTTACCGAAAATGATTTGTATACTGGTCAAACTTCTGACAATCAGTATATCATCAGTAAGTTTTTAGCTGAAAGAGCTGTTCTGGAAGCTGCCGTAAATGATGATTTGGATGTTAAAATAATGAGGGTTGGAAATTTAATGGCAAGAAGTTCTGACAGTGAATTCCAGATTAACTTTGAATCAAATGGGTTTATAAATCGTTTGAAGGCATTTGTCACGATTGGTAAAATTCCATATTCCATGTTATCAAATAATGTGGAATTTAGTCAAATTGACATAACTGCCAAATCCATCATTGAATTAGCTAAAACACCTAAGGAATGTGTTGTTTTCCATCCATATAACAGGCATAACATTTCTTATGCTGACGTGATAGATATTATCAGACCATTATCACTAAATATTGAAGCAACAGAGGATGATGATTATAAGGAAGCTTTAAACGAATCATTGAATGACAAATCAAAACAGGATGGAATTGGAGGTCTTATAACATCCATTGGTTCGGGAACTGTTAAAAAGGATTGGGTTCCTGTAGACAATTATTATACTACCCAAGCATTATATCGTATGGGAATTAACTGGCCATTAATCTCAGAGGAATATGTTTATAATTTTGTCAAATATCTGGATGAGTTAAACTTCTTTAACAG
>MVAA01000112.1:0-138 GCA_003266105.1 Methanosphaera sp. rholeuAM6 | reverse complement strand
TATTTACTTCAATGGCAGGAAACATCAGCATGTTTATTGATTCTTTGATAGTAAGTAATCTGTTGGGGGCTGCTGTTTTGGCAGGTATACAACCAATATCTCCTTTAACCTCCTTTATAAACTTAATATATTGGATGT
>MVAA01000149.1 GCA_003266105.1 Methanosphaera sp. rholeuAM6 | reverse complement strand
ATTATAGGATGTGAATTATATTTATTATCGATAAAATCATTAAAAAAAATACATTAAAGATAATTATCCTTATGGATACAATTACTTAAAAACTCATGAAAAGAAATTACGTTCAAGAGAAAATAATAAAATGAATAAAAAAGGATGGTTTGGATATACTTATCCTAAAAGTATGTGTGATTATCAAAAACAAAAAATTATTACTCCAAATAGTGCTTTTAATTCCTCATTTTCATTAGATATAATGGAGATTATTATTTAACTGCAGGTGTAGCTGGAGGTTATGGTATATTATTTAAAGAGGAATATAAAAAATTAAGTTCATATTACTTATTGTCTATATTAAATTCTTCACTAATGAACTTTTTGACTAAAAAAATTTCAACCTGTTTACGAGGCAAATATTACTCATATGAAGGTAGAAATATTCAGAATTATCCTATAATAGAAATTTCGGAAGAAGAACAAGAACCATTTATAGAACTAGCTAAATATATGTTAGATTTAAATGAAAAATTAACTATTTCAAATAATGCTAGTGAAAAACAGTTAATTGAACAAGAAATATTAACAACTGATAAAAAAATAGACCAATTAGTCTATGATTTATATAATATTTCCAATGATGAAATAAAAGATATTGAAAAATATTTAGAGTTATTTAAAAAATAACTTTAAAATATTTTTTTATTGATCATGGGGAAGTTCTTATCACTTAATTTGGAGTTATATGATGAATTTTATAAAAGATTTTGATGACTTATTTAAAAAGGAATTAGAAAGAATTAAGGATAAATACCCTATTCTTCCAATAGAATTTGAAGAATTTGATGTATATCCAAATAATTTTTATAATTACTTAAATTGAGTGGCCGACAAAATTCTGATTTTTTCATTGAATGATAAATGAAAATTTTATATCATGATTTTCTCGATGCAAATTATTTGCAAAATTTTTTAAAGAATTACTTTCTTCCACGTTATTTTTTATCATGTTTTCTAGTCTTTTTAGGTTGTATCCTATTGCTTTAAGTGTTATTCTGTTATTAACTTCTTCTTGTCCTGTAACATGTACTGTGTTTAGTTGTTTTTGTTGTT
>MVAA01000146.1:605-1138 GCA_003266105.1 Methanosphaera sp. rholeuAM6 | reverse complement strand
TTTAATTAATGCCCTTTTTTATATAAGATATGTACGAAATTTAAAGTAGACATTTTTATAAAAATTTATACTTAACAATAACATTTATATCTTATATTATCAAATACTATTAAATATGTTCATTAATAAAATTAAGATATGTTTTTATTAATAGACAAAAAAATGGTTATTATGTTAAATATCATAATATGAAATTTGATATATATAATGTAGAGAAAAGTTGATTTCCCATTTAAAAGAAGTGTTTTTTTATAGTTATTATGATGGGCGTTGTTTATAGAGTTTTTCCTGATGAATCCCAGAAGGATTTGATTAATAAGACCTTTGGCTGTGTCCGTAAGGTTTACAACTTCTTTCTAAATGGTAGAAATATTCAATATGATGCACTAGGTGAATACTTTGAATATAATCAGTGCTGCAATTATCTTACCACTTATAAAAAGGATAATCCTTATCTTAAAGAGGTGGATTCTACTGCTTTGCAAAGTGCATTAAAGCATTTGGAATATACATTTCAAAATAAGATTAAAGGA
>MVAA01000146.1:336-591 GCA_003266105.1 Methanosphaera sp. rholeuAM6 | reverse complement strand
AAATAGGTGTGTTGCGAGCGAAAAACAAGCTACGACCAAGTGGCAGAATACTTTCAGCCACACTAAGACGAGAAGACGATAAATTCTACGTATCACTATTATTCACAGATATAAAAATAAAAGCATATGAAGACTCTGATAAATATATTGGAATTGATGTTGGAATTAAAAACACAGTCACAACCAGTAATGGAGAAACATACAACATACCACCTAAAGTATTCAAATTACAAAAACAAATCAGCAAATTACAGA
>MVAA01000146.1:0-136 GCA_003266105.1 Methanosphaera sp. rholeuAM6 | reverse complement strand
CGAATCAACCAATGGTACCCCAGCACCAAACTATGCAACAACTGTCAATACAAAAACGAAGAAATAACACTAAAAGAAAGAGAATGGACATGCCCTGAATGTCACTGCCATCATGATCGAGATGTGAATGCGAGCC
>MVAA01000049.1:3538-6219 GCA_003266105.1 Methanosphaera sp. rholeuAM6 | reverse complement strand
GTGCACTGTCAGCACCAATCAACATCTGGAACGATCAACAGGATTCAATATCAGAAAGAGACTCCGGATGGATACAGTTATTCTGTGAAACGGGACAGGAAGCATTTGACACAATATTACAGGCATACAAAATTGCAGAAAATCCGGACATATGTGTTCCGGTAATGGTATGTGTTGACGGATTTATCCTAACGCACACAGTAGACCCTGTTGAACTGATAAGTCAGGAAGAAGCAGATTCATTCCTGCCACCATTTACACCGGTAAACGCATATCTAAGAACAGAAGACCCTATGAGTATAGGAACATTAGCAGATACAGAACACTATCTTGAAATCAGATACGACCTGGAAAAAGCAGTGAACGCATCAAAAGAAGTAATAACTGCAGTAGGAAAAGAATATGGTGAAATGTTTGGAAGAACATACGGATTAATAGAAGAATACAAATCCGAAGATGCAGACATAATCCTCATAGCAATGGGATCAATCTGTGGAACCATTAAAGATGTTGTCGATGAACAAAGAGAAGCAGGTAAAAAAGTGGGATTAGTAAGAGTAAGATCATACAGACCATTCCCAAAAGAAGCACTTAAAGAAGCAGTAAAAGATGCAAAACTTGCCGTATTGGATAAAGACATATCATTCTCAGTAGGAGGAGCATTATACGCAGATGTAAAAGCATCAGTAAACAATGAAACATACGGTTATGTGCTAGGATTAGGTGGACGGGACATAACACCTAAACACATAGAAGAAATCATAACAAAAACAGAAAATCCTACAAACGATGTAGAATGGATAGGACTAAGGGAGTAGATTAAAATGAAAGGTATTGATGAAAAAGAATACTTAGCATCAGGACACAGAGCATGTGCTGGTTGTGGAGCAACAATCGCAGTAAGATTAGCATTAAAAGCATTAGGTGAAAACACCATTGCAGTATCAGCAACAGGATGTCTTGAAGTAGTTACAACACCTTATCCAGAAACAGCATGGGAAATACCATGGATACACGTAGCATTCGAAAATGCTTCAGCAGTAGCAAGTGGTGTGGAAGGAGCATTAAAAGCACAAGGTAAGGAAGACACAAACATAGTTGTATTCGGAGGAGACGGTGGAACAACAGATATTGGTATGCAATCATTATCCGGAGCAATGGAAAGAGAACAGAACATAATCTACATATGTTACGATAATGAAGCATACATGAACACGGGTATCCAGAGAAGTAGTTCAACACCATTCGGTGCAAGTACAACAACATCACCGGCAGGTAAAGAAAGCTTCGGTGAAACAAAACCTAAGAAAAACATGGCAGCAATTATGGTGGCTCATGGAGTGCCATACGTTGCAACAGCATGTATTTCACACCCACAAGACTTAATGAACAAAGTAAAAAAAGCCTCAGAAATACCAGGACCAGCATATATTCATGTGCTACAACCATGTGCAACAGGATGGGGTTATTCTCCGGAAAAAACAATTAAATTAGGAAAACTTGCAGTAGATACACATTCATGGGTATTATTTGAGGTAGTCCATGGAGAATACAACGTAACTGTAAAACCTAGCCAGAAACTACCTGTAGAAGAATACCTCCAAGTACAAAAAAGATTCAGACACTTGGATGAAGAACACATTGCAATAATCCAGGACTTTGTTGACAGACAAAGCAAACAATATGGATTAACTGAATAATTATTCACATAATTATTCCTCTTTATCATCCTCTTTTTTATAACCACCAAATCTAAAACTTATTCTCAGCATATTAAATAAACAAATCAATTACAATTAATAATAGTAACAACATAAACTAATAATAGAATATTTATCTTGGAATGATATTATGATTACTCAAGAACAAGTTTCACAAGCGGTATGTCAGATATATAAGCAAGCAGCAATAGTTTTACCCGATGACATTAAAGATGCTTTACAAAATGCTTATGATAATGAAGATTCGGAAATTGCCAGATTAAACATTAAAACCATAATGGACAACATAGCTTTAGCCGAAAAAAACAGTATTCCAATGTGTCAGGATACTGGTTTACCAATAATTTTCGTTAAATTAGGTAATGTTGAAGTAGAAAATCTTGAACAGGGAATTGTTGAAGGTGTAAAATTAGCAACAGAAACTGTGCCCTTAAGAACTAACGTTGTCGACCCATTAACTAGAAAAAACACGGGAAACAATGTTGGAAAGGGAATTCCTCAGATTAATGTGGAATTGACCGATGAACCAATACTGGAATTGACAGTATTTCCAAAGGGATTCGGTTCGGAAAACAACAATAAATTGGCAATGCTCTTGCCGGGCGAAGGTATCGAAGGAATAAAAAAATTCTTCAAGGAAGCTATTTTATCTGCGGGAGGTAAACCTTGTCCTCCTACAGTGATAGGTGTTGGAATAGGGGGATCCTCTGATATGGTAATGAAATTGGCAAAAAAAGCATTATTGCGACCTATAAATGAGGTTAATGAAGATCAACGTTTGGCCAATCTGGAAAATGAACTGTTGTCTGTTGCCAACGCTACCGGTATTGGACCTATGGGGCTTGGTGGTAGGGCAACCGTTTTGGGCGTGAATGTTGAACTGGCAGATACTCATACTGCAGGGTTACCGGTAGGTATATGTGTACAATGTTGG
The DNA here is from genome assembly GCA_003266105.1 of Methanosphaera sp. rholeuAM6. GTDB lineage: Archaea > Methanobacteriota > Methanobacteria > Methanobacteriales > Methanobacteriaceae > Methanosphaera. The sequence continues at coordinate 3,564 of MVAA01000049.1, read as the reverse complement.
GCTGCAAGACACGCTACATGTACATT
>MVAA01000049.1:0-3497 GCA_003266105.1 Methanosphaera sp. rholeuAM6 | reverse complement strand
TTTTTTTTCATAATTAGTGTCATTAAGAAAAATTTTTTGTAAAGCTCTTGCTGCCAAAATACATGCAACTATAGACATATTGAAATATTTATATTCATCTATTTATTTATTATTTGCCAATAATTTTATTAAAATCCCATCAAAAAATAAACAAAAACCGATAACTTCATTACAAAATAACCATAAGTATATATAGTAAATAAAACAATATTATTAACAAACATTAAGGAGAAGGTGATAAATATGGCGGAATTACCAATTGCACCAATAAAAAGATTACTTAAAAATGCTGGTGCATCAAGAATTAGTGACGAAGCTGCAGTAAAACTTGCAGAAGTTTTAGAAGAAATCGGAGAAGATTTAGCTCGTGACGCAACCAAACTTGCAAAACACGCTGGTCGTAAAACAGTTAAAGCCGAAGACATCGAGTTAGCAGCAAGATAATTAAAAAAATATATATTCCTCAACTATATATTTTTTTTTCAATTCACATCACCAAAAAAATCAACACCTATTACTAAAAAACAAAAAACAAAAAAATAAGTCAGACTATTTTTTATTCAAATATTTAAAATGATTACTGTTTAAATTGGACTGATTTTCAATATAAAACTGAGTAGTAGCCTCAGTAATTTCAATAGAAATATCACCAATCCTCTCAAAAGACTTCACAACCCTAAATAAAATCAGATAATAAGTAGAATTGCTCTTATCAATATCGTCTTTAGCCATCTGGCTTGAAATTTTCTTAGTAGCCAATTTCTGAAGATTAGTCAATTCATCCTCATAACGTTCCATCTTCTCTTTAATATGTGCATCCCGTTTAAGAAAACTTTTAACAGCCTTTCTGAACATGGTATTGGAAGTATCATACATCTCCTCTAAAATATCTATAACAGGTTCTTTAACTTCCTTATTTTCCTCAATCACAAACTTGGGAATATGACAAATATGATCACCGATACGTTCCATATCATAAGCAATCTCATTAAACATGATTGTATTATTATACTCAAAATAAGGATCTAAAGAAATAACCGCATCAGTCGATGACTTAATTTTATTATACATATGATTGGTATTCAAATCTTCTTCCAAAGCCCTTTCAGCTAACTCAACATCATTATTTTTAAGAGACTTAAATGACCAGTCAAACTGTTTGCAAATCTGTTCACCCATCTCTTTAAGCATCTCCTTAATAAAATACTCACCAGAATATTCCGGAACAGAATTATCGGTTTCATACATTTCAGAAATATCATTAAACTTTTTTAAATCCACAACATATGCCTTTTTAATAACATCATCCTCAATCAAAGGTTTCAACAGTTTAGTAACATAACGACGACTAATATTTAATTTTTCAGCAATTTCATCCTGAGTTGACGGAGCGTCATATAAAATAATATCTAAAATTTCTTTAAGAGTATTGTTACGAATATTCTTTGGCATACAGGTCACATAAAAAAATTAATTAAAAAAATATAAAACTATATTTATTTTGAAAAATATATTAACCTTTTCAAAAACATTATTATCTTACCAAAATAAAAATCTAATTAAGAACAAAAAAATAACGATAACAAAAAAATAATTATAAAAATCTAAGGACTTGATTTTATGTTTACAGACAATATTATAAAAGAGGAAATGCCAGTAAATCTCTACAAGAAAATCATGATAGCAAGAAAAAAATTTAAAGACAAAGGAATAACAAAATCGGGTTACAACAAATTCCAGAACTTTGCATATTATGAACTCAAAGACATTATACCAGAAGCAATAGAAATATGTTTAGAACTAAACTTGGCAACACGATTCACATATGTAAACAACCATTATTCACTTAAAGTTTATGACCTGGAAAACAAGGAAGAAACGGAATTTTGTATGCCCGGTAAAGAATATTCAAATGACGGAAACATTAACACCCAATTACAAAATCTTGGAAAAATCCAAACATATATTCGAAGATACTTATATATGCAATTTTTAGACATAACAGAAAACGATGTGGTTGATGCTGAAAGCCAACCTAAGAAAAACCTTAAATATCCCGTAAGATAATCGGTGAAAACATGTCAGTAGAAGAAGTGTTTGCAGGAAAAATAGTCGATAGGAAATCAAAATTCTATGCTCATCTATATAAAATTGATAACTTGGACTCTGATGTAGAACAAATACAAAAAACACACAATAAAAAATATAAAAAAGCAGCACATCACTGTTATGCAGCATTAATTGATAATCAGGAAGATTCACGAAATGATGGTGAAGTAGGATCTCCGGGTAGAGTTTTATTGGAACTGTTACATGAATACCAATTGGATGGTTACATGATAATGGTTTCACGAATATTTGGCGGTATAAAATTAGGGCAAGGTGGGGTAGCAAGAGCTTTTAGAACTGCCGGACGGGGTGTTATAGAAGCATATTTGCAAAATAAATAAAAAAAGTTGAATAATCAAAGTATTCAATTAAAATTATGTTTCTTTTTCTTGTTATCCTCATTTTCATGGATTGTAAGGATAGTGTATAATATAGATAAGATAATACCTATATTAACGAATTCTTTCAATGAACTAAATAATGATATGAAGAATAAAGCACTGTCATTCACATCAGCATATCCAAACATTAACTCGATTATACCAACAACAATCAAAATGACACCATTACGTGTTGCAAATTTTTTGGAAAGCAACGAATAGATACCCATTACAACCAATGCATATCCAATTGTTCTAAGCAACTTCCAATTAGTTATTGATTCCAATGAATAGAAAATATCATATGATATGAATCCTATAGCACCAAGGAAATGAATTAATTCAATAATCAATATAACCACTAACGGGAATATGAACAGTATTTTAGCAGTTAAAAATGAACCATCAGATTTTTTGCTTTGTTTTTGATAATAATTTTTAGGTCTAGGCATGCCCTGATGAGTTGATACATTATAATTGTCTGGTTTTTCATATTCAACATATTTATATTTGTCATTCTGGTTTTCTTTTTCGTATTCATTAATTTTATCCTTCAAAGGATCTTTTAAATATGTTTTAAGAATTTCCGCGATAATGGATGTAACTACAGCTCCAATAATCGTACCACTTATTCCCATCATTGATGTTAATACGGCAACTACTCCTGATATAAAACCTAATAACATTATATCAGTTACTTGAGCTTTTGACATTAGTATTTATTCTCCTGTTTTTTCTCTTATTGAAGTTAAATATCTATATTTACTCTTTATTATACTTGTGGTTATTTTTTAAAATCATTTACCATTAAGTATAAATACAACTTTGAATTTATATAATATTGTTCTTATATCGTTAGGGACATGAAAATATATATTAGTTTTTTTATGCAGGGGTGCCCGAGCTGGCCCATGTAACAAAATAAATATAAAATATTGAAAGGGCAGGAGATGGGATTCGAACCCACGTAGGCCTACGCCAGAGGATCTTAAGTCCACCCCCTTTGGC